>NZ_JABMCA010000020.1:0-146298 GCF_014706005.1 Actinomadura sp. RB99
CCACCGGAGCCGACCCCGCCGGGACCCGCACCGCAGCCCACGCCGCCCGCGCCGGACCCCGACCCGGTCCCGCCCGGCCCCGAGCCCGACCCGATCCCGCCGACCCCGGCGCCCAGCCCGCCGCCGCCTCCCGGACGGCCCTAGAACCGCCGACTCTGGAACCGCCGGGCCCTAGAACTGCCGTAGGCGCCGAGGGGCCAGCTCCGTGCGCGGACCCAGCGGGCGTGCCAGGCTGAGAGCGACGCCGCGCACCGCGACGCCGGACACGTCCGCCATGACCGGATTCAGTTCGAGCCGCGCCACCTCCGGCAGGTCGTACCCGAGCCGGGACACCCGCAGCAGCAGCTCCTCCAGGGCCGCGACGTCCACCGGCTCCGCACCGCGATGGCCGAGCAGCAGCGGCGCCGTCCGGATCGCCCGGATCAGCTCCGCGGCCTCCACGTCGGTGAGGGGTGCCAGGCGGTAGGCGCGGTCGTCGAGGAGGGCGGCGGTCTCGTCGGCGAGGCCGAAGGAGACGACGGCGCCGAACGACGGGTCTTCCATGGTCACGACCCGCGTCGGCACTCCCCCGCCCGCCGCGTCCCCGGAGACCTCGATGCCGTAGCAGCCGAGCAGCTCGGCGGCCTGCTCCGGCGTGGCCCGCACCGGATCGCCCGCCCCCAGCCACTCCTCGACCAGCGCCCGCGCGCGCCTGCGGTCGATGCCGTCCAGCTCCGGCACTCGGCCCGCCGGCGTCCGCCGCCACTGCGCGTACCGGACCACGTAGGCCAGCGCGCGGACGGCGTCCTCCGGCGCGGCGTAGGACGGCACCGAGCCCTCCGCCGCCGTCCCGTCCGGGCCGGTGATCCGCAGGTCGGCCGGCATGCCCTCCGACCCCAGGTACGTCGCCACGATCGGCTTGCGGCCCTCCGCCGCCAGCCGCAGGATCTTCTCCGGGACGCGCAGGTCGTACCCGCCGATCGTGGGCGGGGTGAACAGCGCCACGATCGCGTCCACGGAATCGTCGGCCAGCGCGCCCGCCAGCGCCGCCTCGTAGTCGTCGGCGTCCGCGCGCGGCCCCAGGTCGACGCGCGGGCGGACCTCCAGGCCCAGCGCCGCCGCCGCGTCCTGCGCCAGCAGCCCCAGCGAGTCGGAGTTGTCGATGATCGCGATCCGGTCGCCCGACGGCAGCGGCTGGTAGGCCAGCAACTGCGCCACGTCGAACAGCTCCGCCAGGTCCTCCACCCGGATCAGGCCGGCCTGCTGGAACAGCGCGCTCACCGCGTGGTCCGGCAGGGTCAGCGCGCGCGCCGCGTGCCCGATCGGGACGCCCTGCGTGCTGCGACCGCTCTTCACCGCCACGATCGGCTTGCGGCGGCCCAGCCGCCGCGCCAGCCGCGCGAACTTGCGCGGATTCCCCAGCGACTCCAGATAGAGCAGCACCGCCTTGGTCGCCGGGTCCTCCTCCCAGTACTGCATCAGGTCGTTGCCGGACACGTCCGCCCGGTTCCCCGCCGACACGAACGTCGACAGCCCGAGGCCGCGCTCCGCCGTCCGCTGCAGGATCGCGATGCCGAGGGCGCCCGACTGGGAGAAGAAGCCCACCGGGCCCCGGCCCGGCATCGTCGGCGCCAGCGTCGCGTTCAGCCGCACGTCCGGGTCCGTGTTGGCGATGCCCAGGCAGTTCGGGCCGACCACCCGCATCCCGTAGGCGCGGGCCAGCCGCACCAGTTCCTCCTGGTCCGCCCGCCCCTCCGGGCCCGTCTCGCCGAACCCCGACGACACGACGACCAGGCCCCGGACGCCCTTCCCCGCGCACTGCTCCACGACCTCGCGGACCGCGTCCGCCCGCACCGCGACCACCGCGAGATCCACGTCGTCGGGGATGTCCAGGACGGACGCGTAGGCCCGCACCCCCGCCACCGCCGTCGCCGTCGGATGCACCGGGTACACCGGGCCCGTGAAGTCCCCGCTCAGCAGGTTCCGCAGGACGGTCTGCCCCACGCTGTGCTCCGCGCGGCTCGCCCCGACCACCGCGACCGACGACGGGAACAGCAGCCGCTGGATCGACCGCGACTCCGCCCGGTGCTCGCGCGCCGCCATCACCTCCACCGACGTCTCCGTCGGCTCCAGGTCCAGGACGAGCTCGATCACGCCCTCCTCGAACCGCTGCTCCGCCCGGTAGCCCGCCTCGCGGAACACCCGCGTCATCCGCCGGTTGTCCGGCAGCACGCTCGCCACGAACCGGCGCACGCCCCGCTCCCGCGCCGCCGCCGCGATGTGCTCCAGCAGCACCGCGCCCAGCCCCCGCCCCTGGTGGGCGTCCTCCACCAGGAACGCGACCTCCGCCGTCTCCGGCCGGTCGCTCAGCATGTCGTACCGGACGACCGCGACCATCTCCTCGCCGATCGTGGCGATCAGCGCGACACGCCGGTCGTAGTCCACTCCCGTGAAGTGCTCGACCTCACGGTCCGTGAGGTAGGGGCGCGGCGAGAAGAACCGGTAGTAGATCGTCTCCGGCGACAGCCGCGCGTAGAAGACCCGCAGGAGATCGGCGTCCTCGCTCCGGATGGGCCGCAGATGCGCCGTCCCGCCGTCGCTCAGGACGACGTCGGCCTCCCACTGGTCCGGATAACCCTCGGTCACGTACCGAGCGTAAGGCACGCGGCGCCGGCGGCACGCTGAGGGAAAAACCAGGTTCCCGGGTTTCGCTGCGCGTTCGAGACCTAATCGGGGGCCAAGAGCTGTTACCGTCGTTCCACGCCCTGAAGCCGCTCGCGCGGGCCGTGTTGATCGAGGTGATGACTCCATGACGCGCGTGGTCGTGGTCGGCGATCTCATGACAGACACCGTGGCTCGTGCCGCGTTCCCTTTGGCGAAGGGCAGTGACACGCCCGCCGCCGTGACGACCCATGGGGGAGGATCGGGCGCCAACGTCGCGTCCTGGCTCGCCCTGGAGGGGATCGAGGTCGCCTTCGTCGGCCGCCGAGGCTCCGACATCGCGGGCCGCAACCGGGACATGGAGCTGATGGGGTACGGCGTCGACGCCCGCCTCGTCATGGACCAGGAGCGCCCCACGGGCACCTGCGTGGTCATGGTCACCCACAAGGGCGACCGCACCATGCTGTCCGACCCGGGCGCCAACGCGGCCCTCCTCCCCGAGGACATCGAGCGCTGCAAGGACCTGTTCTCGCAGGGCACCCACCTGCACATGTCCGGGTACTCGCTGATCAACGAGGGCTCGCGCAAGGCCGCCATCCACACCCTCGAACTCGCCCGCCAGGCGCAGATGTCGGTGTCGGTCGACGGCGGCTCGTCCTCCCCGCTCAAGCGGATGGGCGCCGAGCCGTTCCTGGAGTGGACGCAGGGCGCCCGCCTCCTGGTGGTCACCGCCAAGGAGGCCGAGATCCTCACCGGCCGCGAGAACCCGGCCGCCGCCGCCAAGGTGCTCACCGCCTGGTACCCGCAGGTCGTCATCAAGGTCGGCGCCGACGGGGCCCTCTGGTACACCAACGGCCGCCCCGAGCCCGTCACCGTCGCCGCCGAACCGGTCGAGAAGGTCGTCGACGGCACCGGCGCCGGCGACGCGTTCATCGCCGGGTTCCTGCCGCCCTGGCTGGACGGCAAGCAGCCCGCCGACGCCCTCACCGCCGGCTGCCGCCTCGCCGCCCAGGCCACCCAGCACCTCGGCGCCCGCCCCTCCCTCGACGTGGTCGACAACCAGATCAAGTAAGAGTGTTCGCCCAGGGGGACGACCCCCTGGAACCCCCGTCACGGCTGGCAGGCCGTTTCCCCGCTCCGCTGGAGCTCCGCGGCGAAACAGCCTGTCAGCCGTCGGGCAGGCCCGCTGCGCTCGCCGGCGCTCGCTCCGCGTGCCCGCCCGCGACCCCGGCCGGGCTCCGCTCTTCCATACCGCCGCTCAACCGACTCCCAGATCCCATGACCCCGGCCCAGCCGACTCTGCGGACCGGTGCTCAGCAACTCCCCCGGCCCCGCTCGACCAACTGCCAGGCGGGTCAGGCCAAGGGGGTGTAGGTGCGGACGTCCTCGTGGACGGCGGCCCAGAGGCGGTTCAGCGGGTGGCCGGCGTCGTAGCGCTCCAGGTCGGCCCGGCGGACGAAGGCGCCGGTCATCAGCTCCGCCTTCGGCTCCAGGTCGTCGTGCAGCCCGATGGCGCGCAGCGGGGCGGCGTCCGGGTCGTCGCGACCCGCCATCCCGCGCCCGATCGAGCCGGTGACGATCATGCAGCCGCGGACGAAGCCGGAGCGCAGCAGCGACAGCCCGTAGTGCACGTCGTCGATGTCCGCGACGACGTTCAGCCGGTCCCGGAACGCGGGGCCGTACCAGGTGGCCAGCAGGTCGGCGACCAGGCCGGCGGGCGGCAGCACCAGCGGCACGCCGCCGAGCCGGCTGGTGCGGACCGGTCCGTCGGGCAACTCGCTCTCCGGCAGGTTGGTGAGCAGCAGCGCCTGCCCGCGCGCGTACTCGATGACCTCGTACTCCTTGAGCCGCTGGTCGCCCTCCGGCGTGCTGACGATGCTGCCGCACACCAGGTCGACCTGCTTGGTCTCCAACCGGGACCACAGGTCCTTGGTGCGGACGTGCGCGACCTTGAACTCGACCTCGCGCTGGCGGAACTCCTCCGACACCCGCGCCCAGGCGCGCGACACGATCGGCAGCGTGAACTCGGTGGTGCCGACCGTGAGCATCCGGCCGAGGCGGCGCCGGCTCCAGTGGATCGACTCCAGCCAGTTCTCGATCGTCGTCCGCGCCAGCTCCACCGTCGTCTCGCCGGTCGGGGTGAACAGGAAGTCCTTCCCGCGCCCCTGCCGGACGGTCAGCACCTCCCCGCACAGCGCCTGGCTGTTGCGGTTCAGCGTGTCGAGCTGCTTCTGGACGCTGGACTGCTCCCGCCCGAGCGCCCGGGCGGCGCGCAGCGCGGACCCCGTCTCGTGGACCACCAACAGCGTCCGGAGCTGGTCGAACGTGGCGTCCAGCAGGCCGGGCGGGCAATCGAGGAGCGCGTCGAGGGTCAATGACACGGGGAGGGACATTACTACCTACCTCCTTCGTCCCGCCGAAATGGCCGTCCGTTCACCTGAGCGGGAAATGATGACATTTCCCGCTGAACTTATCTCAAGATGTTCTCTCAAACAGCTGGACAGGGTTTTCTAACCTCTAGAACACTTTCTCCCGTCGCCACCCGTACCCGAGGAAGCAGATCCGTGACCCCGACCGCCCCCGCGCCCTCCGTCCCGTCGACCGACGGCGGACCGCCGGAGAAGATCGCCGTCCCGGTGCTGCCCTCGTCCGTTCCGCAGCAGCCGGGCGACCGGCTCGTCTACTCGGGCGTGCGGAACGAGCCGGCCGGACGGCACAGCCCTCGGCCTCGGCTCTCGGGCGGCGGCCCCGGAGGCCTCGGGGTCCGCCCCTAGAGGCCCCATCGACCCCGGTTCGCCGCGGCTCTTCTCCGCCGCGGCGCCCGGACCGGTCGCCGGTCCGTGCGCGGGGCCGCGCGCACGGGCCGGTCCACCATCTCCGCCCGCGCCTACAGGGGCGCGCGGGCGGCGTCCTCAAGGTCACGGCCGGGCCGCTCCCCGCCTCACCGCAGGCCCGGCCGACCAAGAGAACGGCACCCGGCTCAGCACCCCGAACACGCACTCGTTGAGCAGGCCCGCCCTCCTGGCTCAGCAGTCCCTCGCAAGCCAGCCCCCGGCAGGCGAGCACAGCCAACAGACCCTCCCGCAACTTCCTCCCCCGCGCCCGGAGTGGCACCCGTCGAGCACGCCTATCAAGGGTCCTGTCAATAGCGAGCGCCTGTGCCGCACCTCCACGCCGCCCGTCAAGGGTCCGCAGCGCGCGTCAAGGCCAGGCCTCAACGGCGAGGCACCCGTGACGCCACCCACCCCAGGCACCCGAGCCAGGCACCCGAGGCAGTTGCCCGAGGCAGGCGCCCGCGCCGCACGCCGTGACGGGCGTCCGTGACGGGCGTCCGTGACGGGCGCCCGGGGCAGGCGCACAGGGAGGCGTCTATGGCGGACGTCCGGAGCAGTCACCCGCGCCGCGCGCACGTAGTGCACGTCCAAGCAGGCGCCCGTGCCACACGCCGTGCCGGGTGTCCGGGGCAGGCGTCCGAGGCGCACGCCTGCCGTGGTGCACGCCTGCCGTGGTGCACGCCTGCCGTGCCGCACACCTGCCGTGCCGCGCACCGTACCGAGCGCTGGGCAGGCGTCAGTGGGCGGCACCCGTGCCTCGTCCGTGGCGGGCGGCCGGGCGGCCGCCTGTGCCGCGCGTGCGTAGCGAACGTCCGTGGCAGCGCCCGAGCCGGGCGTCTATGGCAGCGTCCGTACTGCGCGCACGTAGCGCACGTCCAGCCAGGCGCCCGTGCCCCCCACCCCGCCACCGGCGCCGCCGCCACCGCTTGACGTTGACCGCGCCGTCGCAGACCACCAGCACGCCGCGCCACGTCGGCGGGACGTGCAGCACCGACCCGGGCGTCGCCGCCCGCACCTCCGTCCACGCCCCGGTCGCGTCGCCGTCCAGCGGCTCGCACCACGACTCGTCCCCGTCCGGGATCGCCGCGCCGCGCCGCGCGCCATGCCGCGCGCCATGCCGCGCGCCGTGCCGTGCATCCAGGGCAGACGCCTGTGTCGCGCGTCCGTAGTGGACGTCCGTGGCGGCGCCCGAGGCAGGCGCCTATAGCAGGCATCCGTGCTGCGCGCACGCAGCGCGCGCCCAGGCAAGCGCCCGTGCCACACGCCCCGCTGAGCTGCGCCGCGTGCCATGCCGCGCGCCGTACCATGCCGCGCATCCAGGGCAGGCGTCGGTGGCAGGCGCCTACGCCGCGCGCCCGTGGCGGCACCCGTGCCACGCCGTGGCAGGCGGCCGGGCGGGCAACTGTGCCGCGCGCCCTTAGCGGACGTCCGTGGCAGCGCCCGGGGCAGGCGTCTGTGCTGCTCGCACGCAGCGCGTGTCCAGGCAGGCGCCCGTGCCGCGCGTGCGCCGTGCCGCGCGTGCGCCGTGCCGCGCGTGCGCCGTGCCGCGCGTGCGCCGTGCCGCGCGTGCGCCGTGCCGCGCATCCAGGGCAGGCGCCTGTGTCGCGCGTCCGTGGACGTGCCCGTGCCCGTGGCGGGGCGTCTGTGGTGGGTGTCTGTAGTGGGTGTTGACGACGCTGGTTGTGGCGCGTCGCGGGTGGGCGTCCGGGGTGGGCATGGAGTGTCGGTAGCGAAGGTGGGCGTTGAGGGTGGGCTTGCGTTTCGTTGGCGGGGTTAGGTGGGACGTTCGGGGGTGCGGGGGAACAGAGCGCGCGTTGTTCGGCTTTGCCACCTACGCCGGCGGTGAGCGCTCGGACCGGGCGCCCGCATACGACCGAAGGAGAGAGCCGACATGCGTGCTGTCATATTCGCCGAGTACGGTGACCCGTCCGTCCTGGAAGTGGTGGAGACCGAGCGGCCCGAGCCCGGGCCCGGGCAGGTGCGGGTGGCCGTCCGCGCCGCCGGGGTGAACCCGATCGACGTCAAGCTGCGTTCGGGGTCCATGTCGGGCGGCAAGCCGCTCGCGGCGCCCCGTCGCCTGGGCTTCGAGGTCTCCGGTGTCGTGGACGCCGTGGGAGACGGGGTCGCGGACGCGGCGGTGGGCGACGCCGTCGCGGGGTGGCCCGTCGGCGGCGGTTATGCCGAGTACGCGCTGCTGTCCGTCTACGCGGCGAAGCCGGACGCCTTGACCTGGGAGCAGGCGGCGGCGCTGCCCGTGGCGGGCGAGGCGGCGGTGCGCTCGCTGCGCGCGCTCAAGACCCGCCGAGGGGAGACCTTGTTGATCAACGGTGCGTCCGGGGCCGTGGGCGCCCTCGCGACGCAGATCGCCGTGGCCGACGGCCTCACCGTCGTCGGCACGGCGGGCGCGGCGAACCTGGACCGGGTGCGGGCGCTGGGGGCGACCGCCACCACGTACGGCCCCGGCCTGGCCGACCGCGTCCGCGAGTTGGCGCCGCAGGGGGTGGACGCGGTGCTGGACGCGGCGGGGCACGGGGCGCTTCCAGACGCGATCGCCCTGCGCGGCGGCGTGGACCGCGTGGTGACGATCGCCGACCCCGCCGCCTTCGACCTGGGCGTGCCGTTCCTGTCCGGCGGCCCGGAGGACCAGACGGCGGAGGTGCTGCGCACGCTGCTGGAGGCGGCAGCGCAAGGGCGGATCACCCCGCCCGCGACCCGCGGCATGGCGCTCGACCAGGCCGCGCAGGCGCACGAGCAGGTCGAGAAGGGCGGAGCGGGGAAGATCGTTCTGATCCCCTGAGACCGGCGATTCCCCGGCGGTCGCCGCCCGCCGCCGCGGCGGGCGGGTCAGTTGGGGGTGGCCAGGGTGAGCGGGAGGATCGCCTGGGCGCCCGCCTCTCTCAGCAGGCGGGTGGCGACGGTCATGGTCCATCCGGTCTCGATCCGGTCGTCGATCAGGAGCAGGGGCCCGGCCGCCTCCTTCACGGCGACGGCGACGGGCTCGGGCAGCGCCAGCGAGTCCCAGACCGAGCGGAGGCGCTGGGCGCTGTTGTGCCGGCGCGGGACGGGCTCGCCCACGGGGACCAGTTCGCCGAGGAAGGGCAGGCGGCCGATCTCCGCGATGCGCCGGCCGAAGGTGCCGACGAGGCGGGGCCGGGAGCGCGAGCCGATCGTGACGACGCCGGTGGGGCGGGCGGCCCAGTCCCACGCGGCGAGGACCTTGACGACGGCGTCGACCATGTCGGCGGGGACATCGGTGTCGCCGCCGGCGAACAGTTCGCGGAGCCGGTTGCCCCAGCCGATGTCGGTGAGGCGGCCGAGGGCGCGCCCCGTCTCCGCCTGCAGCTCCGGTCGGATACGGCCGGAGACGCCGAGGTCGTCCTTGACACCCGTGGGCCACATTCGGCGAGGGGCGACGTCGACGCCGGGCCGATGCAGGCGGTCGCGGGCGCGGGTGGTCCCCTCGTCGGTGACGTCGGCGGGCCAGTGCTCGCCGGTGCAGTTGTCGCAGCGTCCGCAGGGCGCCGCGGCGGGATCGTCCAGCTGGCGGCGGAGGAACTCCTCGCGGCAGGCCCCCGTCGCGATGTAGTCGAGCATCGCCTGCTGCTCGCGGCGGCGTTCCGCCGTGACGCGCTCGTAGCGCTCGCGGTCGTAGGCCCACGGGAGTCCGGTGGACGTCCAGCCGCCCTTGACGCGGCGGACCGCGCCGTCGACGTCGAGGACCTTCAGCATCATCTCCAGGCGGTTGCGGCTCAGGTCGACCTGCGGTTCCAGGGCGCCGGTCGACAAAGGGCGGTCGGCGGCGTCCAGGACGTCGAGGGTGGTGCGGACGACGGGTTCCGGCGGGAACGCGAGGCTGGCGAAGTAGGCCCAGATCTCGCGGTCCTCGCGGCCGGGCAGCAGGATCACCTCGGCGCGGTCGACGCCGCGCCCGGCGCGCCCGATCTGCTGGTAGTAGGCGACCGGGGACTGCGGCGCGCCGACGTGGACGATGAAGCCGAGGTCCGGCTTGTCGAACCCCATCCCGAGGGCGCTGGTGGCGACGAGGGCCTTCAGCCGGTTGCCCTGGAGGTCCTGTTCGGCCTGGAGCCGCTCGGCCGGCTCCGTCTGGCCGGTATAGACGGCGACCTCGTGGCCGCGGTCGCGGAGGTAGCCGGTGATCTCGTGGGCGGCGGCGATGGTGAGGGTGTAGATGATCCCCGAGCCCGGCAGCGACGCCAGGTGCTCGCCGAGCCAGGCGATGCGCTGCTCGGCGGTGGGCACGGAGACGACCGCGAGGCGGAGCGAGTCACGTTCCAGAGGCCCCCGCAGGACGAGGGCGTCGTCGCCGGCGAGCTGCTCGGCGACGTCCTGGGTAACGCGGGCGTTCGCGGTGGCGGTGGTGGCGAGGACGGGGATGCCCGGCGGGAGCTCGGCGAGCAGGGTGCGCAACCGGCGGTAGTCGGGACGGAAGTCGTGCCCCCAGTCGGAGATGCAGTGCGCCTCGTCGACCACGACGAGCCCGGCGCCGGCGGCGAGCCGCGGCAGGACCAGGTCGCGAAAGTCGGGGTTGTTGAGCCGTTCGGGGCTGACCAGCAGGACGTCGACCTCGCCGGCCTCGACCTCGGCGAAGATCCGCTGCCAGTCCTCGGTGTTGGCGGAGTTGATCGTGCGGGCGTGGATGCCGGCCCGGTCGGCGGCCTCGATCTGGTTGCGCATCAGCGCCAGCAGCGGTGAGACGATCACGGTGGGGCCGGCGCCGCGCTCGCGCAGCAGCCGCGTCGCCACGAAGTAGACGGCGGACTTGCCCCAACCGGTGCGCTGCACGACGAGGGCGCGGCGCCGGTCGACGACGAGGGTGCGGATGGCCGTCCACTGGTCGTCGCGGAGCCTGGCGTGCTCGCCGGCGAGGGCGCGCAGGCACCGCTCGGCGTCGTCGCGGAGTCCGTCGGGAGTGCTCATGCCCCCTTTGGTACCAGCGGCGGGCGAGCACTCGCACCAGAACCTCGTTCTGTGGATAACCCTGCGCCGACCCGGCGGTGACGGTCGGTGGCGCCATGGGTAGCCTGCGTGGAAGATCGGTTTCATGGCGGAAGGGACACCAGCGGGGGATGGGAGCGGCGGAACGCTTGCGGCGGACGTGGCATGTCCTGTGGGACGGATCGCCGCCGGAGCCCCCCGAGGACGAGCCGAGCGAGGTCGTCGACCCGCGCGCGGTGGACCTCGTCCTCCGCGTCGGCGAACTCCTTCTGGCCAGCGGCGAGACCACCGAGCGCGTGAACGAGGCGATGCTGGGCCTCGCGGTCGCCTACGAGCTCCCCCGCTGCGAGGTCCAGGTGACGCTCACCAGCATCCTGGTGTCGGCCCACCCCGGCAGGGGCGCGCCGCCGGTGACGGGATCGCGCGCCATCCGGCGCCGTACGCCCGCCTACTGGCGCCTCACCAAATTGCACGCCCTCGTCCAGGAGGCGTCCATCGGGATGCTGGAGCTCGATGAGGCCCACAAGCAGCTCGCGGAGATGAAGCGGGGGCGCGGCCCGTACCCGCCTTGGCTCATCGTGGCGGCGCTGGGTCTCATCGCCGCCTCGGCCAGTGTGCTGTCGGGCGGCGGCCCCCTGGTCGCGGGGACGGCGTTCGTCGCCACCCTGCTGGGCGACCGGACGGCCGCCGCCCTCGCCCGCCGCGGCATCGCGGAGTTCTTCCAGCTGACGGTGGCCGCCGCCATCGGCGCCGCGGCCGCGGCCATCGTCGTCGCGGCGGGCAACCCGCAGCATGCCTCCACCATCGTCACGGGCGCGATCCTCGCCCTGCTGCCCGGGCGGCCCCTGGTGGCCAGCATCCAGGACGGCATCACCGGCGACCTCGTCAGCGCCGCCGCGCGCGGGCTGGAGGTCTTCTTCATGATCGCGGCCATCGTCGCGGGCCTCGGCGCGGTGGTGTACATCGCGGTGAACCTGAACGTGCCGATCGACGTGAGCCACCTGCCAACGGCCCCGGTGACGCTGAAACCCGTCCAGCTGATGGCGGCCGCCGCCGTCTCGGTGACGTTCGCGGTGTCGCTGGCGGCGCCGCGCGACGTGCTCCTGGCGTCCGCCCTCGGCGGCGCGCTGATCTGGACGATCTACGTGCTGCTCAGAGGATGGAACGTTCCGCCCGTGCTGGCCTCGGCGGTGGCGGCGATCGTCGTCGGCGTGCTGGCGAACTGGCTGGCCCGGCGCCACGGCGCGCCCGTGATGCCGTTCGTGGTGCCGGCGATCGGTCCCCTGCTGCCGGGGACGGCGCTCTACCGCGGCATGGTCGAACTGAACACCGGCTCCCCGCAGTCCGGGGTACTGAGCCTCATCGGCGCCCTGTCCGTGGCCCTCGCGCTCGGCGCCGGCGTCAACCTCGGCGGCGAGTTCGTGCGCGCGTTCCAGCGCGTCGGGCTCACCGCGGGGGGACGCTGGGCGCGTCCTGCGGCCCGCCGGACGCGGGGCTTCTGACAGCCCGCTCTCCACGGCCCCGGAAACTGTCGGTGGCGGGCGTTACCTTCGCGGCATGTACCGACAGGGAGACATCCTGATCCTGCCCGTGCCGGAGGCGGAGGTCCCGCAGTCCGTGCGGGAACTGCCACCGTCCCCGAGGGACGGCCGGGGGCGCATGGTGCTGGCGCTGGGCGAGGCCACCGGTCACGCGCACGCGCTCACGGCGCCGGGTTCGCTGCTGCGGGTCCCCGATCCGCTCGCGCCCGACCACCTGCACCTGCCGTCCGGCGGCCGGCTCGTGCACGAGGAGCACGCGGCGATAACCCTGCCCAAGGGCTGGTACAAGGTGATCCGGCAGCGCGAGTACGTGCCGGGCGCCGTCCGGGTCGTGGCGGACTGAGGGGCGGCGTAGATGGTCACCGAGATGCTGCGCGAGCCGCACTACGTGGTCGGCGACTGGCAGGCGGACGCCTTCCGCACCGATCCCGCCGACCGGGCGCGGGCGGAGGCCGGGGTGGCCGCCGCCTACGCGGCCGCGGGCCTGGCCGCTCCCGAGCGGTTCGTGTGGGTGCCCTCCCCCGCGCGCGGGGCCGTCGCGGCCGCCGTGCTGGGCGGGCATGAGGCGGCGCTGCGCAAGGCCGGGCTGGACGACCTGCTCGACCGGGCCCGCGCCGACCTCGGCGAAGGCGCGGCGGGGGCGAGCGTCCTGGCGGACGTGCGGACCCGCCCGTGGGAGGCCGAACGAACGGCGGCCTGCTCCGAACAGGGGCCGGAGCAGTGGCCGCGGACGTGGGCCGAGACCGGCGGCCTGCTCTGGAACCAGGTCCAGTCGCTGGTCACACGGGTGCGCAGCGCCGTCGGTGAGCAGGCACAGGGTCGGTCGGCCAGGGCGGGCGACCTGATGCCGACGCCGGAGGAGAACGCGGCCGAGAGCATCCTGCGCGCCGCGACGCTCGACGCCGTCTTGGGCCAGCACGACGCGCCGTGGCTGGCGCTGTTCGAATCGGTGGGCCGGCTGGACGGGCCTTTGGCGGGCTTGGCGGAGGCGGCCCGCTCGTCCGGCTGGTGGTGGCCCTACGAGCGGCTGGTCATCATGTCGGAGCGCCCTTGCGAACTGCACCGCGACGAACCGGGGCGGCTGCACCGCGGAGACGGACCGGCCCTCGCCTACCCCGACGGGTTCTCGCTGCACGCCTGGCGCGGCATGCCGATCCCGCCGGATTTCGTGGCCTCCCTTACCGGCCTCACGGCCGACCGCATCTCCGCCGAGGAGAACGCCGAGCTGCGCCGGGTGATGCTGGAGATCTTCGGCTACGACCGGTACCTGGCGGAGACGGGCGCGCGGCCCCTGCACCAGGACGAGGCCGGCGTGCTGTGGTCCATCGACCTGCCCGGGGACGAGCCCGTCGTCATGGTCGAGGTGGTCAACTCCACGCCCGAACCGGACGGCACGCACCGCACCTACTACCTGCGGGTCCCGCCGTCCACGCGCACTGCGCGCGCGGGGGTGGCATGGACGTTCGGCGTCGACGAGGCCGACTACCGCCCGCAGAAGCAGACCTGACCCCTGGACGGCCTCCGGCGGGCCCGCGCCGTCCGTCCTCGTGGCGGGAGCCCCTTGGTAGCACTTCCCCAGTCACCAAGGGGCGCCCGCCCGCTCCCGTCCTCGCGTTCCCGTCCTCCCGTTCCCGTCAAGGGGTCACGTCGTCGCGGCCTGCGCCCAGGTCACCTTGCCCTCACCGGTCGGCCGCCAGCCCCAGGAGCGGGACAGGGCGCCGACGAGGAAGAGCCCGCGGCCGCTTTCGGCCTGCAGGTCGTGCGGGGGTTCGACAGGTCCCTCGGGGTTGTCGTCCCATACCTCCACCATGGCCGTCTTGTCGTCCGGCAGGTAGAGCACGAGGGTGACGGTGCTGGCGTGACGGATCGCGTTGGTGACGAGTTCGCTGGTGATCAGTTCGACGTCGCCCGTGGTGTCCGGGCGGTCCCAGCCCTCCAGCGCGGCGCGGACGACGTCGCGCGCCGCGCGCACCGACGTGTCCGCCGGCTTCAACGCGAGGAGGAAGTGGGGGCGTTCGAAATAGTCCACGGCATCGCCTAACGGTCGCCTGCTATCGCCAGCATGCGCCCTCCAGGGCGGTCGTGCACGGGAACCGCTCCCTATGTCATGACCGTCCGCGCGGCTCGACCACCGCTTGAGTCGTTCACTGTTCGCAGTCATTCAGCTCCGTTTGGTGACCATGCGGGACCATCCACAGAGTGGCGGCACGGACGGAGAATTGCAAGGCGTCCGCGAACGCCCGTCCCGTCCGCGATCGGACGGCGCCGTGGCAGGTCGCAGAGGTGGGTCACCTCGCGGCTACATCTCGCCGAGCAGGGCGGGGATGCGTTCGAGGACGCCGCCGGCGAAGGTGTCGTAGAGGCCGAGCGGCTTGAGGTGGACATAACCGATGTGACAGTCGCACGTGTCCATCGGGCAAGGGCGGGGTGCGAGGGCGTCGCGGAACGAGCCGTCATAGAGGTTGCCCAGGACGGCCGGGACGAAGTGGCAGCGGCGGACCGTCCCTTCACCGTCGACCGACACGACGGTCTCGCCCGTGCGGCAGGCGAGACCGCGGCTGGCGTGGGGGTGCCGGCTGACCGGGAACAGCGGATCGATCGCCGTCCAGGCGGCGGCTTCCTCGTCGCTGTAGGCGTGCCCTTCCGCGGCGTTGACCCACAGGTAGGTGTCGGCCGGTAGTTCTCCGCGGAGGCGGCGCGCCGCGTCCAGGTGGCTCGGCTCGCCGACGATCCCGACGGTGTGGCGGACGCCGCGTTCGGTCAGCTCGCGGCACTTCCCCAGGAAGCGGTCGTAGGTGACCTGACCGGGGTGGTACGTCGCCCACAGGGCGAGCTTGGACAAGTCTGCGTCGGACGTCCACGACACGCGGTGGCTGAGGTTCGTCTGGATCGCGACCCGCTCGACGTGCGGAAGGTGGCTCAGCTCCGTCAACGCCCGCCGGTACCAGGACCTGACGAGCCCCTCTCCCCAGGGCGTGAAGAGGACCGACACTGGGTGCTCCTGCGCGGCCACCCAAGCGGTGAAGCGTTCGAGGGCCGCACGGTCCGCGCGGAGTTGTTCCGGTGTGTCGCGCCGTTTGGCGAACGGGCAGTAGGGGCAGTCGTAATCGCAGCTGGCGAGCGGGCCCCGGTAGAGGATCGTGAGGTGCTGCATCAGCGCGCCTGGTAGGAGGCCATCAGTTCCCTGACGGGCCACGAGAAGAGCGCTGGTCCGATCGCGTCGGAATGGGCGAGCCCTTCGGGCGTGAGCCTCAGGACCGCCTCCGTGGTCTCCAGCCAGCCGAGGTCGTCGAACGGCGCCAGTTCCGTGGCGAAGTCGGCGCACGGGTCGGTGCCGAAGCGGGCCTTGTAGGAGTCCCGGTCGAGCCCGTCGGCCTGAAGGAGCGATTGGAGGAGATGGCGGCGGCGCCGCTCCCCCTCGTCCAGTTCGAACCCGACGCGCGCGGTGGTGAAGTCGTCCTCGCGCACGTAGCCGTCGATGATGGAACGGACGTGCCGCTGCTCGACCGCGTACTCGAACGAGTAATGCAGGTTGCTCGTGTACGAGCGCGCTCCCGAGCCCAGGCCGACCATCCCGTCGGTCTGGCAGCAGTATTCGGTGCCGCCGGTCGCGCCGTTCGGCAGCCGGAACATGCGCATCGAGACCTGCTCATAGCCTTCGCTCAGGAGATGGTCGCGGCCGAGCCGGTAAAGGGCGAGGCGCTCGTCGTCCCAGTCCTGCGGGCGGCGCCCCAGTCCGGTGAGGGGGCGCACATAGAGCGGGTAGAGGTAGAGCTCCTCCGGACGCCATTCCAGTGCGGCGTTCAAGGAGTGGAGCCACGTGGCGGGCGTCTGTCCGTCGATGCCGTAGATGAGGTCGATGTTGAGCGTCGGGAAGCCCACGGCGCGGATCCGGTCGAGAGCCGCCTCCACCTCCGCGCGCTTCTGCGGGCGGACGGCGGCGCGGGCCTCCTCGTCGATGAAGCTCTGCACCCCGATGGACACCCGGCTGGTGCCGCGTTCGGCGAGGACGGCGAGCCGGTCGGTGGTCGCGGTCGCCGGGGACGTCTCCACGCCGAGCGGGATCTCGCCGAATCCGGGGAACCTGCCGGCGATGCCGCAGAGCCGTTCCAGTTCCGCCGCGGTGAAGTAGGTGGGCGTTCCGCCGCCGAAGGCCGCGGTGGCGAACGAGGCACCGTCGCCCAGCGCTTCCAGTACGGCGGTCGCCTGCCGGTCGAGCGCGTCCAGGTAGGCGCCGGTCAGCTCTTCGGGGGCGCCCGTCCGCGTGAAGAGGTTGCAGAAGCCGCACCGCATCTCGCAGAACGGCACATGCATGTAGAGGAAGAGCGCGTCCAGCGGTTCCTTCGCCCACACCTCTCGCAATGCGGGTTGCGGCGTCAGCGGGCGGTAGGCGGTCTTGTGCGGGTAGGCGTAGACGTACGCCTGGTACGGCCCGGTGGTGGTCACGATAGAACGAACTCCCCGTACGGAACGGTCCACACGACTTCGTGGCCGATGCGGTGACCGGTGTGGCCGTCCTCTCCGTACGCCGTTCCGTGGTCGGAGCAGACGATGACGAAGCACGGACGGCGCATCAGGTCGAACAAGCGCCCTATATGAGCGTCGACATGGCGGAGGGCGGCGGCGTGACTGGCGCGAGTGTCCCCGTGCGCGCGCGTACCGCCGTCCAGGTAGAACCAGTTGGGCTGGTGCAGGGACGCGACGTTCAGGAGCAGGAACAGGCGACGGTCCGCGGGCAGCCGTGCCATGACGTCGGCTATCCGGTCGAGCTGGTTGGGCAGCGCGGCCGGGTCCGTCACTCCGAATCCGGGTTCCCAATGGCTCTCGGCGAAAAGCGACGGCAGAGCGGAGCCGAGCGGTGTGCGCTTGTTGAAGAAGCCGACGCCGCCGACGCACACCGTGTGGTAGCCGGCGGACGCGAGCCCGGTGGGCAGGTCGGCGGCGTCGAACGTCCATGTTCCGGCGCCGGTCGTCTCGCTGCCCGGGAACGCCCCCGCGAACAGCCGCGGGTGGGGGCCGGGGGACGCGGGTGTGGGCAGGAACCCGGCCAGCATCGCGGTGTGGGCGGCATAGGTGAAGCTGCCCGGCGTATGGCGGCGCTCCCAGCGGCCGCCTGGAAGCAACGAGGCCAGGGTGGGCGTCTCTCCGGCGGCCGCCAGTTCGGCGGCCACGTCGTAGCGCAGCGTGTCGAGCGTCACCAGCAGCACGTCGTGGCTGCCGATGACCTCGTTCATGTCGTACATACGGGGGCGATCTCCGGCAAAGCGGCTCTGACCTGGGCAGTGTGGGTGTCCAGCCCCTCGGCCGGGCCTCCGGCCAGGCCCGTGAGCCCGGGGAGCAGATCGCCGAACGCGTTGACCTCGCACACGGCGAAGCGCCTCATGCCCTGGAGCACGAGCAGGTCCACTCCCACCATTGGGCTTCGCGGAAAACAGGCGGCCGCCCGCGCGCACACGTCGAGCGCCCGCCGCCATCCGTCCGGCCTGAGCGCGCGCCGGACCACCGCCACATCGCCCCTCGTACCGCCGAGATGAAGGTTGGTCATAGGGCTGCGGCTGGTCCGCGCGACGACGTGCGTAGGCGTGCCGCCTATGACGACCACCCTCAGATCGAACACGCGCCCGCCGAGCGACGCCTTGGGCAGCCACCGCTCGACATGCAGGCCGTCGGGCGCCAGCGCGTCGACGAGCGCCGCGACATCCCTCTCCGTCTCGTACGCGCGCACCCGCAACGAGTTGAACAGGCCCGTCCCGTTCATGGCGGTCGAGGTGACGGCCTTGACGCGGCCGCCCAGCGCCGTCTGCAAGGCGACCACGCCGGAAGCCGACGAACCGTGCGCCGCCTTGACGAAGACCCTCCGCTCCCCGAGTCCGTCCATGTGCGCGCGCAGTTCCTCGTAGGAGCGCACTGGTGGGAGCGCCTGCGGAACCGGTACGCCGTCCGCCGCCATGCGCGCGTGCGACCGCCGCTTGTCGAACATGACCGCGATCTCCTCGACGTCGCCGAGAAGCCGTGCGCCCGCGCGCGCGGCGACGTCCTGGATACGGTCAAGCGCCGCAACGAACGTCGAGTACCAGCGCGCGCCCCCACCCACACGGGACGGGTCGCCGGGACCGCGCAGGAGCGCGTCCGCCGCCGGGTCCTCCCCTGGGGAGTCGATGCGCAGCACGTCGCCCGGAGCGAGGACGACGTCGGCGCCGCGCAGCACGTCCGTCCAGGCGATGAGCCGAGGCTCGGGCAGGCCGCAGGACCGGCACGCCTGCGCGAAGAGCGCGGGACGCCGGTCGCCCGGCGTCCCGACCACGACGAACCTCATCGGCCCACCGCTGGGCGAACGCTCACTCCGACACCGCGATGTAGCGCCAGTCGCCGTCCGGCTTCTCCTGCTCGCTCAGGTCGACCTCGACTCCGGGGAACGCGGCCTCGACCCGCTCGACCATGGCGTCGGACAGGAAGTGGTGGTGCAGGTCCAGCTTGCGCAGGTGGGTGAGGGGCTGCCCCGACAGCAGCGCCTCCGCGCCCTGGTCGGTGAGGATGCCCATCGCCAGGCTGAGGGACTCCAGCCGCGCCACGATGGGCGCGCCCGCGACCGCCGCCGCGATCTCGTCCTGGATCTGGCTGTCCTCCAGGCCGAGGTGGCGCAGCGCCGGCAGCCGCTCGCCGGACAGCAGCGGGGCCAGGTCCGCGACGGTCGCGTCACCGCCGTAGTTGTCCTCCCCCAGCCACAGGTCGAGGTGCTCCAGGTTCGGCAGCTCGCTCGCCGCCACGGCCTGGACGACCCGCGCCGGAAGGCCGCCCGACTCGAACCGCAGCACGCGCAGACGCGTGCTCTTGATCGGGGACAGGGTGAGGCCCTGCGCGCCGCGGATCTCGAAGCGCTCCAGCTCCGGGAACGCGGCGAGCAGCGGCGAGATGTCGCCGTGCTCGATCCAGGAGATCTCCGACTCCTCCCCGGTGATGTCGCCGAAGAAGAGCGACCTCAGCTTCGGGAAGGCCGCGGCGTTCTCGGTGAGCAGCGCCACCGGGTCGGACTTGCTCTCGTCGTAGGACGCGCCCCAGTAGCCGACGATGAGGGCCGTCACCTCGGTGGTGTCGACCGTCTCCAGGAACCGCGCGAACGTGTCGGAGAACGGCTCCTCGTCGAACATCGTCCCGACGTACCAGGCGGCCTCGCCGGCGGGCGGGAGACCCTCGTCGGTCTCCTCCCCGCCGGTCGCGCCGTCCTCGTCGTCCTCGTCCTCCACCCCCGTCTCGCAGTCGAAGGTGGCCACCGGAAGGCCGGCGTACTCCTCTAGATGCCGATAAACGCCCATGGGTCCCTTTCGGAAGTTCGTCGGCACCATGTCCTATCAGGACCGACGGACAAACCGCGGCGATTTCGGCGCACCGCCGCACCCCGGGCGCTCCGGAGCCGTCCAGGAGCCGCTCAGGAGGCCATCAGCACCGACCCCTTGTACTTGTCCTGCACGTACTTGCGCACCTCGGGGCCGCGCAGAAGCTGGACGAGCTTCTTCACGCGCGGGTCGTTCGCGTTCTCCGGCAGCGTGACGATGCCGTTGGCGTAGGGGTTGCCCTCCGGCTTCTCCGCGGCGAGCGCGTCCTTGACCGGCGACAGGTTCGCCTCCAGCGCGTAGTTGCCGTTGATGACCGCGGCGTCCACGTCGTCGAGCGAGCGCGGCAGCTGCGCGGCCTTCAGCGGCTTGAACTTCAGGTGCTTGGGGTTGCTCGCGATGTCCTTCTCCGTGGCGCTCGTGGGCGCGCCCGGCTTCAGCGTCAGCAGGCCGTTGTCGGCGAGCAGCTTCAGCGACCGACCCTCGTTCGCCGGGTCGTTCGGCACCGCCACGGTCGCGTTCTGCGGGATCGCCTGCAGGCTCTTCACCTTGCTGGAGTACACGCCGAGCGGCTCCAGGTGCACGGGCGCGACGAACTTCAGCTTGGTCCCGGCCTTCTTCTCGTACTCCTCCATGAAGGGCACGTGCTGGAAGTAGTTGGCGGTGACCTGCTTCTCCTTCAGCGCGGTGTTGGGCTGCTGGTAGTCGTCGAAGGTCACGATGTCCAGCTTGAGCCCGGCCTTGGCCGCCAGGTTGTCCTTGACGTACTTCAGGATGTCGCCGTGCGGGACGGGGTTGACCGCGACCTTCAGCGGGGCGTCCGGATCGTCGGACGCGCCCGAGGAGCCGCAGGCCGCCAGGCCCGCGACCAGGCCGACGGAGGCGAGCGCGATGGTGAGCTTGCGAAGCACGAGGAGTGCCTTTCTGTGCGGTGAGAGCGGTGTCACTTGTGGGAGAGGCGGCGGGCGACGAGGTCCCCCACGGCCTGGATGATCAGGACGAGCACGACGAGCAGCAGCACGGTCGCGACCATGACCTTCGTCTCGAAGCGCTCGTAGCCGTAGGTGACGGCGAGGTTGCCGAGCCCGCCGCCGCCGACCGTGCCGGCCATGGCGGTGTAGCCGATCAGCGCGATCACGGTGACGGTCAGCCCGGACACCAGGCCGGGCCGGGCCTCGCGCAGCAGCACCTTGCCGACGATGTCGCGGCGGGTCGCGCCCATGGCGTCCGCCGCGGCGATCACGCCCGGGTCGACCTCGCGCAGCGCGATCTCGACGAGCCGGGCGTAGAACGGGATGGCGCCGACGGTCAGCGGGACGATCGCGGCGGCGTTGCCGATGCTGGTGCCGACGACGATCCGGGTGAACGGGATGATCGCCACCATCAGGATCAGGAACGGCAGCGACCGGCCGATGTTCACGACCACGCCGAGGACCCTGTTGACCGGCGGGGCGGGCAGCAGCCCGCCGCGCTCGGTGACCACCAGCAGCACGCCGAACAGCAGCCCGAGCACCGCGGTGAACAGCGTCGCGACGCCGGTCATGTAGAGGGTCTCCCGGGTGGCCGGCCACAGCAGCGGCATGACCTCGTCCCAGCTCATCGGGCGTCCTCCTCGGCGGGCGCGGTGGCGGTCGGGGCGGCGGGCGCGCCGGTGTGCGGCGCCGGGGCGGCGGTGGTGCGGGTCCGCACCTCGACGGCGAGGCCGGACTCGCGCAGGAACGCGAGCTGCGCGGCGTTCGCCGACGGGTCGCCCGGCAGCTCGAGCTGGAGCCGCCCGACCCGCTCGCCGCCGACCGTCTCGACGGCGCCGCCGAGGATGTTGACGTCCAGCGCGTACTTGCGGGCCAGCGCCGACACGAACGGCTGGTCGGTCGCCCCGCCCACGAAGGTGACCTCGACGAGCGTCGTGCCGTCGCGGGGTTCGGCGGGCGGCAGCGGGAACAGCCCGCGCGCCAGCTCGGACCCGGGACGCGCCAGCAGCTCGGTCACCGGCCCGGACTCGGTGAACCGGCCGTCGCGCATGACCGCGGCCGAGTCGCAGATGCGCTTGACGACGTCCATCTCGTGCGTGATCAGCAGGACGGTGAGGCCGAGGCGGCGGTTCAGGTCGCGCAGCAGCTCCAGGATCGACGCGGTGGTCTCCGGGTCGAGCGCGGAGGTCGCCTCGTCGGACAGCAGCACCTTCGGGCGCCCGGCGAGCGCCCGCGCGATGCCGACGCGCTGCTTCTGCCCACCGGAGATCTGCGCCGGGTACGCCTTCGCGTGCCCGGTGAGGCCGACTAGGTCGAGCAGCTCGGCGACCCGCTCGGCGCGCTCGCGCCGCGGGACGCCCATGACCTCCAGCGGGAACGCGACGTTGCCGGCCACCGTGCGGCTGCCGAGCAGGCCGAAGTGCTGGTGGATCATGCCGATGCCCTGCCGGGCGCGGCGCAGCTCGGCGCCCCGCAGCGCGAGCAGGTCGCGCCCGCCGATCACGACGCGGCCCTCGTCCGGGCGGTCCAGCAGGTTGACGCAGCGCAGCAGGGTGCTCTTGCCGGCGCCGCTCGGACCCAGCACGCCGAAGACCTCGCCTTCGCGGACGGTCAGGTCGACGCCGTCGACGGCGGTCACCTCGCGCCCGCGGGCGCGGTGGACCTTCCTGAGTTTTTCGATCTGGATCACAGAGAATCATCCGTGCGGACGGGCGCCGCCCTGGTCGGGGCGGTGCGGGGGTGGACGGGGCAGCTCCGGTGCGTGTCCGATCAGGTGCCGCGGCGTCCGGTCGTGCGGGAGCCGGGCCCGGCGGGCCCGGGCGGCCGGCGCCGGCGGTTATCCACAGAACACGGTTCCACTTCCGCGTCCGGGACGGCCGCCCGACGATGTCCTCAGCGGGTCCGGCCGTGGCGACCGGGTCCGGCGGAGGCGGCCTCGCGCTCGATCGGGCGCGCGGCCGGTCAGGTCCGACCGGGGGGATACGGGGTGTGGCTCAGCAGGTGGCGTTGGAAGTTCATGTGCGGCTCGGGTCTCGGAGTTCGCTCGCTTCGGGGCGCGAGGCTCAGGCGGGGGCCCTCAGCGGTCACACATTCGCCGGCAGCACGTACGCCGCATGGCCCGCTGCGTCAGCGGGCCGCGCTCACGGCGGGGGCGTACGAGGCTCATGTCAGCAGTCAACCAACCAACGACAAATGACGCAAATCGCGCCGCGGCCGCGAACGCGCCGGTCAGCCGCCCGCGACCCGTTCCCGGACCGCCGGAGAGCCGGACGCGGCGGGCCGCCGCCGGGCACCCGGCCGACGCCCGCCGGGCGCCGGGAGCGGTGCGCTCACCCTGCACGGTCGCGGGGACCGGGTCAGTTGTCGTAGTAGTCGAGGTACGCCGAGCCCGATCCGCTCCGGACCGAGATCGACCGGTCCGACCGGTCGTCGGCGAGCGCCCGGTTGAGATGCGTATCACCCGAGCCGGTCCAGCCCTGGACCCGGTAATGCGAGCCCGCAGGCACGATGATCTTCACCGAGCCCGCGTCGGCCGAAACGTCCACGGTCCGCGGCGGCTCGGCGTAGCGCAGGTCGAGCTCCCCGGCGCCCACCACCGCCTCCGTGTCGGCCGAGGCCAGCCGGGTGCCGCGGATCGTCCCCGAGCCGACCCGCGCCCGCAGCGCGCCGTGCGAGCCGACCACGCTGATCTCCCCCGACCCGGTGCGCAGGTCCAGGTCGCCGTTCACGCCGCGCACGGTGATCTCCCCCGAGCCCGACGCCGCCGAGACGCGCACGCCGGCCGGAACCTGGACGTCGATGTCGGCGCCGCATTCCCAGCCACCGTAGAGGCTGGCCGCGCCGGGGCACCGCACGGCGATGGACAGCACGTCGCCATTGAGCGACTCCGCCACGACCGGCTTCCGCAGCACCCACTTCAGCCGCTTGAAGACGCGCGCCCGGCCGTCCGCGCCCGTCCCGATCGACACCTCGGCGCTGCCGGCCTCGACGCGGAGCTCCTTGATCGCGTGATGGTACGGCGTGACGTACTCCGCGGTCCGCCGCATCGCCCGTCCGCCCATCGCCAGGCAGACGGGGACGACCACGACGGCGGCGGTGGCGGCCGCGAGGAAGATCCACACGCCGCGGCGCCGCGGCCGGTCCCCTGCGGCGGCCGGCGAGCCGGTGCCCGGGCCCTCGTGGGGCGGGCCGGCGTCGGGCGCGGCGGCGCCGGTCCCGGTGGCGGTCATGTCTCCCCGTCCAGGAAGCGCAGCACGGCCAGCACGCGGCGGTGGTCGCCCTCGGCGTGCGGGAGGTCGAGCTTGGCGAAGATGTTGTTGATGTGCTTGGCGACGGCGCTCTCGCTCACCACGAGGGCGGCGGCGATCCCCGCGTTCGAACGCCCCTCGGCCATCAGCGCCAGGACCTCCTTCTCGCGCGGGGTCAGCCGGTCGAGGGGGTCGCGATGACGGCGCAGGAGCAGCTGCGAGACGACCTCCGGGTCCAGCGCGGTGCCGCCGGCGGCCACCCGGCGCAGCGCGTCCAGGAACACCGACACGTCCGCGACCCGGTCCTTCAGCAGGTACCCGACGCCGCTGGTGTTCGTCGACAGCAGGTCCGCCGCGTACCGCTCCTCGACGTACTGCGACAGCAGCAGGACGGCGACCTCCGGCGACTCCCGCCGCATCACCAGCGCGGCGCGCACGCCCTCGTCGGTGAAGCCCGGCGGCATCCGCACGTCGACGATCGCCGCGTCCGGGCGGTGCTCGCGCACGGCCGCCAGCAGGCCCTCCGCCTCGCCGACCGCCGCCGCCACCTCGAACCCCGAGGTCTCCAGCAGCTTGATCAGCCCGGCCCGCAGCAGGACCGAGTCCTCGGCGATCACAATGCGCACGGCAACTCCACGGTGACGGTCGTCGGCCCCCCGGCGGGGCTGGTGATCCGGAAGGTACCGTCCACCGACCTGACCCGGCGCCCGAGCCCGGTCAGGCCCGTCCCCCGGGCCGGGTCCGCGCCGCCCACGCCGTCGTCGGCGACGGTCACGCGCAGCCGCTCGCCCTCCCGGATCACCGCGACGTCCACCGCGGTCGCCTCCGCGTGCTTGACGACGTTGGTGAGCGCCTCCGAGACGACGAAGTACGCGACCGCCTCGACGGTCGACGAGGCGCGCGGCTCCACCTGGACGCGCAGCCGGACCTCCAGCGGCACCCGGGCCGCGACGCCGGACAGCGCGGCGTCCAGGCCCCGGTCCTCCAGCACCGCCGGATGCAGACCGCGGATCAGGTTGCGCAGCTCGGTCAGCGCCTCCTTGGCCTCCTCGTGCGCCTCGACGATCACCCGCATGGCGTCGTCGGGCACGCCGCTGAGGGTCTCGCGGGCCAGCCCGAGGTTCAGCGCGAGCGAGACGAGCCGCTGCTGCGCGCCATCGTGCAGGTCGCGCTCGATGCGGCGGCGTTCGAGGTCGGCGGCGTCCACGACGCTGGCGCGCTTCTCTGCCAGGTCCTCGACCCGCCGCTCCAGCTCGGCGGCCCGGTCGGGCCCGAGCAGCGCGACCGCCGCGCGCGCGTCCAGGCGCCTGACCCCGGCGGCGACCCACGGCGCCGCGACCAGCAGCAGCACGCCGACGACCGACAGGATCCCGACGCGGACGGCGTGCGCCTTGTCCACCGAGCTCAGCGGGCTCGTGCCGGGCAGCGCCCAGGTGTACGCGCCGGCGGACGCGAGAATCGCCCCGCCGGTCCACGCGGCGATCGTCGCCAGCCCCCCGAACGCCAGGATCGGCCCGACGAGCAGGTGGTACCGCAGCACCCGCCACACCTCCGGCCTGCGGAGCCCGCGCAGCACCTCCCATGCGCGGCCCTCGTCGAAGCCCGGCATGGGCGGGATGTGCAGCCCCAGCATCGCCCAGCAGCGTTCCCGCTGCCAGCGCGTCAGCGGCCGCAGCGCCAGCAGCGTCAGCGCGCACGACCCGGCCAGCACCAGGAGGACCGGTGTCAGGTCCACCGGCGCCCAGAACGGCCAGACCGAGCAGAGGACGGCCCAGCCGGCGAACTGCAGCGGCACCCCCGAGGCGACGAACGTGGTGTCGCGCCACGCCGCCGGCGACCACGGAGCGTGCGCGAGGGCACGCCGGGCCGGAGAGATGGATGCCATGGACGCAACCGTATTGCCCCAGTTGGGGCGCCGCCATGAAGCGAACATCCGGGACGAAGGTGAACCTGGTACCACCCCCGGTCGGATATGCGCGCTACTGATCGTGAGCCGGTTCGCGACCAGGCTTGATCGTGCACCCGGTCAGCGGTGCGAGATCACCAGGGAGTCCAGTCATGGTCGCGAACACCGTCCCCTTCCCCGCCCCCGGCCACCGCCCCCGGCCCCTCTCCCGTCCCCGCCCTCGGCGGCCCCTCTCCCGTGCCGCGCTGTCCCGTGCCGCGCTGACCCGTGGCGGGGCGCTCGGACAGCGGGAGCGCTGGATCGGCCTGGGCTTCGCCGCCGGCGGCGTCATGATGGTGCCCTGGATGTTCGTCCTGGCCCGCACGCTGCCGTCCACCACCCAGGTGTCGAACTGGTCGATGGCCTGGGTCGGGCTGGACGTGCTGATCGGCGCCGGGCTCCTCGGCACCGGTGTGCTGCTGGCGCGGCGCGACCCGCGGCACGGCCTGCCCGCCGCCGCCACCGGCGCCCTCCTGGCCATGGACGCGTGGTTCGACGTCCTGACCTCCGCCCCCGGCGCGGAGCGCGCCCTGGCCGTGGCGATGGCCGCCGGGCTGGAGCTGCCGCTCGCCTGCGCCTGCGCAGTCCTCGCCGTTCGCTCCCTGTCCCCCACCCCGGCACCCGCCCAGCCCACCGAATCCGACAACCACCAGATGCCCGTCCAGCCCCCAGCCTCCGGCCAAGACCGCCCGAAGCCCGTCCCGCCAAACGGAACCGACGGCAACCGCTCGGTGCCCGCCCCGCCCGCAGGAGCCAGCCAAGACCACCCGAAACCCGTCCCGCCGAACAGGACCGACGACAACCGCTCGGCGCTCACCTCGCCCGCAGGAGCCAACCGAGAACACCCGAAGCCTGTCCCGATAAGCGGAACCGACGACAACCGCTCGGTGGCTGCCCAGCCCGCAGCAGCCGACCAAGACCGCCCGAAACCCGTCCTGCCGAACGGGACCGACGACAAGCGCTCGGCGCCTGGCCAGCACGCCGCGACCGGCAACGCCCGCCCGACTTCCCTTCCGCCCGCGCGACCGGGCGGCGAGCATCCGGCGGCCTTTCGGTGGGAGGGCCTGAGCGGCGGCGTCCGTGGGGAAAGGGTGGCGGGTGAGGGCGGGGCGCCTTCGGGGCATCAGGGAAGGGGCGGTGTTCGAGAGTGCGCGGAGGGTGCGGGAGGGGCCATCGCGGACGGGGCGAAGGGCTCGGACCTCGGCGGATACGGGGGCGGAACAGGCGCCGAAGATGCGAACGACGGGGCGATGAAGGACAGATGGCAAAGCATCGACGGGAGTACGCCAGACGGGTGAAACCAGACGAGCCGGACCTCTAGAGTGAGTCGAACGTCGGGGCCCTCTCGCGGGAGGGCCCCTACCCCTGCCTGCACGATCAGAGGTCCCCGAACATGAACGACCACGAGGTGCATGAGGAGTGCCTGCGGCTCCTTCGGGACGGCATGCCCGATCCCGCCCCCGACACCTTCGACGAGGAACGGGACTTCCTTCCGCTCGGCCTCGACATGGACGGCGACGTCGCCGTTGTCACGTTCCTCCACCAGTGGAGCGGGGGCGGCGTCGACCCGTTCATCGAGGGCAGAACGTTCCACCGGCGGGACGGCGAGTGGATGGGCCTCGGCGGGGGCGGCGGCTCGGCGCCCTACGAGCCCCTGGTGCGCCGCTCGTCCGGTGAGATGGGCCGCTACCTGTACAAGTACGGCACGGGACGGACGGTCCGGAACGCCAACCGGCTGCTGCCGTGGGGCGCGAAGTGGGTGAACGAGGCGCGGCTGCGGGCCTCGGCCGAGGTGACGCGGGTCCGGGTGGGCAAGCGGTTCCTCCACGTCCCGCCGCACGGGCACATCGTCGTGGTGTGGGGCGCCCGGCGCGGTCCCGTCGTCGAGGCGCTCGCGGCGGACGGCTCGGTGCTGGACACGCTGGACCTCGACAGTCCCGCCGTCCCGGCGCGCTCGGACGCCTGATATTTGACTGATCGTTCTCAATAGCCGTACGGTCGACCCATGGCGCGGACCAAGGAGTTCGATCCGGACGCGGCGCTGCTGCGCGCGCTGGAGCTGTTCTGGGAGCGGGGGTACGAGGCGACCTCCATGGCCGACCTCGTCGAGCATCTCGGCATCGCCCGCGCGAGCGTCTACGCGACGTTCGGCGGCAAGCACGAGCTGTTCCTGCGGGCGCTCGAGCGCTATCTCGAGACGACCGATCCGAAGATCGCCGAGGCGCTGTCGCAGCCCGGCCCGGTCCTGCCGGCCGTGCGCGCGCTGATCGACCGCTACGCCGATGAGGCGGGCCGGGATCGCCCGCGCCTCGGCTGCCTGGTGGTGAACACGGCGGTCGAGCTGGCCCCCCGGGACGCCGAGGCGGCGCGCCTGGTGGAGTCCAGCTGGAACTTCCTCGAGGCGACCCTGACGTCGGCGCTGACCCGCGCCCGCGCGCAGGGGGAGCTGCCCGACGGCGCCGACCCGCGCGGCCTCGCCCGGCTGCTGCTGGTGATCTTCCAGGGCATGCGCGTCCTGGGCCGGGCCCCGGCGGAGGAGGCCCGGATCCGGGACGCCGCCCGCCAGGCCCAGGCCCTCCTCGCCTGATCCCTCGCGGGCGCCCCGGCGGCCTCCATGCCGGCGCCGCCCGGCCCGCTCGCCGCACTGTCGCCGGGCGCCCCGCATGCCCGACGCACTAACGCGGCCGACCCGCGCGACCGCGCCGCCCGTACGGGTCGACGCCCATGCCTCTGACCGTCCAAGCCTTGCCCTTATTCAAGACCGATCATTCTGAAATTGGGAGATGCCATGAGAGAACGCTTCGCCGAGCGGGTCGTCCTGGTCACCGGCGGCGCCGGCGCGATCGGCCGGGTCACCGCCCGCGCCTTCGCCGAGGAGGGGGCCACCGTGGTCCTGTCCGGACGCGACGAGAAGGCCCTCGTCCAGGCCGTCGAGGAGATCCAGGCCGGCGGCGGGCGCGCCGATCACGTGGTCGCCGACCTGACCGTCCCCGGTGACGCCGCCGCCATGGTCGCCGCGGTCACGGGCCGCCACGGCGGCCTGCACGTCGCGGTCAACAACGCCGGAACGCTCGGGCCCGTCGGTCCCGTCGCCGACCTCGACGAGGACGCCTGGCGCACGGTCCTCGACGTGAACCTGACGGGCGTGTTCCTGTCGATGAAGCACGAGATCGCCCACATGCGCGCGCACGGCGGCGGCACGATCGTGAACATCGCGTCCAACATCGGCGTGCACGGGCGCAGGCCGGGGATGGCCGCGTACGCCGCGTCGAAGGCGGGCGTCAGCATCCTGACCCGCTCCGCGGCCATCGACCACATCGCCGACGGGGTGCGCGTCAACGCGGTCAGCCCCGGCGCGAGCGACACCCCTATGTCGCTGCGTCCCGGCGAGACCAGGGCGGAGCGCGACGCGCGGCTGAAGTCGGCCATCCCGGCGGGACGGCCGAGCGACCCCTCGGAGGTGGCCGACGCCGTCCTCTGGCTGGCCTCCGACGAGTCGGCCTACCTGGTGGGCCACGACATGGTCGTCGACGGCGGCACCACCGCCTGACGAGGCATCCCCAAGGCCCCGGTGGGCAGACTCACCCTATGGCTCTGACGCCCGACTACGACGCAGACCCGGAGCGTTTCCGCCTCGCCGCGCGGGTCACCCGCCAATACCTGATCGGAGCGCGGAGCCTGCACGACCACATCGCCGCCAAGCTGCTGGCGGCCGGGGCCTCCCGCGTGCTGGACATCGGCTGCGGGGAGGGCGCGCTGCGCCGCGCCCTCCCCGACTCGCCGCGCTTCCGGTTCGTGGGCTTGGACGCGTCCGCGGCGCTCCTGCGCGCCCACCCCGCGCCGCGCCTTCGGGCCGACGCGCTGCGTCTGCCGTTCCGCGACGGCGCCTTCGACGCGGCCGTGGCGGTGAACATGCTGTACCACCTGGACGAACCGCGCATCGCCCTGCGGGAGGCGCGCCGGGTGCTGGCGCCCGGCGGGACCTTGCTGGTCTCGGCGATCTGCCGGACCGACAGCCCGGAGCTGGCGCCGGTCTGGCGTCCCGAGCCGTCCACCTTCGACGCCGAGGACGCGCCGGCGCGGGTCTGCGAGGTGTTCGACGAGGTGGAGGTGGAGCGCTGGGACGCCCCGCTGATCACGCTGCCCGACCGGGCCGCGATCCGCGACTACCTGATCGCGCGGCGCGTCCCCCGTCCCCAGGCCGCCGAGGCGGCGTCACGCCTCCCCACCCCGCTCCCGGTGACCAAGCGAGGCTCCCTCCTCCTCGCCCGCCGCTGACCCCCCAGAGACCACGGCGGCCCTCAACGCCTGATCGGCTCCCCAACAACCGACCCGCAGCCCAACCCCACGGCCCAACCCACGCCCCCAGCCCGGCAGCCCAGCCCCGACGCCCAGCCCCGACGCCGACTCCGACGCCAACTCCGACGCTGGTCCCGAGGCAGGTTTCCATGCCGCCCCTGAGGCCAGCCCTGAAGGCGCTCCCATAAGGCCGCCTTTTTTAGGCCGCCCCTCAAGGCCAGCCCTAACGAGTCGTCCGCAATGCCGATCATCAACGTCGGTCGCCGTCGGTGGCTGGGCGGAGGGTCAGAGCCAGCCGAGATCCCGGGCGGTGGTGACGGCGGCGTGGCGGTTGTGGACGCCGAGCTTGGTGACGGCGGCGGACAGGTAGTTGCGGACGGTGCCCTCGGACAGGCCGAGACCGCGCGCGATGCGGGAGACGGGGGCGCCGTCGGCGGCGGCGCGCAGGGTGTCGAGTTCGCGGGGGGTGAGGGGGCACTCCTCGGCGGCGAGGGCGTCGGCGGCGAGCTGCGGGTCGATGTAGCGGGCGCCGGCGGCGACCTGGCGGATGACCTCGGCGAGCCGGGCGCCGGGGGCGTCCTTGCCGAGGAAGCCGCGCACGCCGGCGGCCATCGCGCGGCGCAGGTTGCCGGGCCGGCCGTGCGCGGTGACGATCACCAGGCGGCAGCCGGGCAGGTCGCGGGAGAGGCGTTCGGCGGCGGCGAGTCCGTCGAGGCCCGGCATGTCGATGTCGAGGACGGCGACGTCGGGCCGGAGGGCGAGGGCGCGGTCGACGGCCTCGTCGCCGCGGCCGACGTCGGCGGCGACCTCGATACCGTCCTCGGTCTCCAGCAGCAGGACGAGGGCCTCCCTGATCAGCAGGTGGTCGTCGGCCAGCAGGACGCGGATCATGCCTCTCCCCTCGGTGCGGGGGCCGCCGGGACCGCGGCGGTCACCCGGAAGGTCCCGTCGCCGGACGGCCCGGCGCTGAAGCGGCCGCCGGCGGCGGCGATCCGCTCGGCGAGGCCGGTCAGGCCGCTGCCGGAGTCGCCCGCGGCGCGGCGCGGCGCGCCGTCGTTGACGATCTCCACGCGGACGCGGTCGCCGTCGGCGCGCACGGTGATCTCGCACCAGGTGGCGCTGGAGTGCCGGAGCACGTTGGTGGCGGCCTCCCGGGCGACCCAGCCGAGCGGTTCGTGCACGTGGGCGGGGAGTTCGGGGGACACCTCGGGCCGGTCGCAGCGGATGCCGGCGGCGCGCAGGACGGCGGACATCCCGTCCAGCTCGGTGCGCAGGGACGTGGCGCGGTAGCCGCGGACGACCTCGCGGACGTCGCGGACGGAGTCGCGCGCCATCGTCTGGATCTCGGTGAGCTCCTTGCGGACGCGGCCGGGGTCGCGGTCGAGGTAGCGTTCGGCGACCTCCGCGCGGAGCGCGACGGCCTGGAGGCTGTGGCCGAGGACGTCGTGCAGGTCGCGGGCGAAGCGGAGGCGCTCCTCCCCCACCGCGGACCGGGCCACCTCGGCGCGCGCCTCCCGCAGTTCCTGGACGACGTGGAACAGCCATACCTGTACGTATCCGGAGAAGGCGGCGAGCGGCACGCCGACCATCTCGTAGAGGACGCTCAAGGCGGGCAGGCCGAGGACGACGCCGTAGACGGGGGTGAGGACGGCCGCGGCGGCCGCCACCGGGATCGCCTGCCGGAGCGGCAGGACGACGGCGATCAGCCCGGCGGGGACGAGGAGGGCGTTGCCCCAGCCGTGGCCGACGCCGAGCAGCGGCAGCGTCCAGCAGATCGCGGCGATCGCGGCCAGCCCGAAGCGGTGCCCCGGGGCGGTGCGGCGCATCATGTTGAGCCACAGCATCCGGGCGTAGAGCGCGAACGCGATGGCGACGCCGGCGGCGGAGAACGCGACGCGTGCGGGGTCGTGGCGGTCGAAGACCTCGTACCAGAGCGCGGGCAGGAGGAACCCGGCGAGGGTGACCGCCGTCATCCCCACGATGATCGCGGCGATGACGGTGGGGCGCGGGATCCTCGGCTGCACGCGCCCAGAGTATGCGGGTGTCAGGGGATCGGGGCGCCGCCGAGGCCGGTGCGCGGGGACGATCCCGCCGAGCGCGCGCAGGAGCGGGGTCCGGCCGCCGTCGTCCACGCTTCCGGCGCCGGTCAGGCGGCGCGCGGGGCGTGCCGGGCGGCGCTGCCTGACCGGCTGGCGGTGCCGGACGGGGCGGGGCTGCCGAGGCGGGCGGAGGCGCGTCCGGTGACGAGGCGGCCGTCGTCGAGCACGCCGACCCGGTCGGCGCGGCACGCCTCGCCGGTGTCGCGGGTCGTGATCACGACGGTGCTGCCGTGCGCGGCCAGCAGGAGCAGGACGGACCAGACCTCGCGGGCGGCGGCCTCGTCGAGCCCGGCGGTGGGTTCGTCGAGGAAGAGCACGTCGGAGCGGCCGATGAGGGCGAGCGCGAGGTCGAGCAGGCGCCGGCGGCCCGGGTCGAGCCGTTCGAAGGGGACGTCGGCGTGGCCGGTGAGACGGGCGAGGCGCAGCGCCTCGTCGCGGGTGACCGGGTCGAGGGTCCAGCGCCGCCAGGTGTCGATGATCTCGGCGACGGTCAGCCCGGGGAACAGGCCGCCGTCGCGCCAGACGGTGCCGGACCGGGCGGCGTCGCGGTCGGTGTAGGGGTCGGCGCCGCGGACGCGGACCGTGCCGCCGGTCGGGCGCCGCAGGCCGGCGAGCATCTCCAGCAGGGTGGTCTTGCCCGATCCGTACCGGCCGAGCAGCGCGTACACCTCGCCCTTCGCCACGGTGAACGAGACGTCTCGCACGGCCTCGTTCAGCTGCAGGTCGCGTACCTCGATCACGGGTGCCTTCATGGGTCCCATGCTGCCGACGGACGATCTCCGCGTGCAGTCACGGACGTCAGGTGCGGGCCATGAAGTTCGCAGGGGCCGGACATGACATCTGTCATGGGTGGGCGATGGCCCAGCCTCGCGGGGGTATCAGGGCGCCTTCGCCGTGGAAGTCGGCGTCTCCGGCGATGCGGGTCCATCCGGCGGCGGGGAGGTCGGCCTTGGCGGGCTCGTCGGCGAGGTTGAGGACGACGCCCAGTCGCTCATCGCCCTGCCCCACTGTGTAGGAGAGCGCCGTATTGGTCAAGGTGGCGACCTTCGTGTGCGCGCGGACGAGCCATGGGTGGCGGCGCCTCACGCCGATGAGGTCCTGGTGGAGGCGATGATGGGGAGCACCGTAACCGGGCGTCTCGTCGGGGCGCACAGGGAAGGCGGGACGTATGGCGTCGTCGCCGCCTTCGCGTTCCTCCTTGACGCCGTGGAAGGCGAACTCGTCACCGGCGTAGATGGAGGGAACGCCGGCGGTGGTGAGGAGGACGACGAGCGCGTGCGCGAGGTGGCGTTCGTCGTCGAGGCGGCTGGCGATGCGCGTCACGTCGTGGTTGCCGACGAAGGTCTGCGGGACGAACGTGCCGAGCATCCCGTCGTGGCGGGTGAGGGCATGGGCCAGTTCGAAGAAGTTGCGGTCGTTCAGCGAGCTCCAGATGGCCTTCCATAGTTCGTACTGTGTGACGGAGTCCAGTCCGCTGCGTTCCACGAAGCCCGCATAGTCGCCGTGGATGACCTCCCCTACGAGCCATGCGTCGGGGAAGCGCGCGCGGACGCGGTCGGTCACCGTCCGCCAGAACTCCGCCGGGACGGCGTACGCGGCGTCCAGCCGCCATCCGTCGATGCCGCGCTCCAGCCAGTGACTCATGACCTCGACGGCGTAATCGGCGACCGCCGGTTCGTCATGGTTGAGGGCCACGAGCTTGTGGTGGCCCTCGAACGTGCGGAAGCCGCCGTCGCCTTCAGGGACGAACCATCCCGCGTACGGCGACGCGCCGCGCCGCGCCTCGACGTCGGCGAAGCGCGGGAAGCCCCGGCCGACATGGTTGAAGACCCCGTCGAGGAGGACCCGGACGCCCCGCTCCGACGCCGCTTCGACGAGCCGCCGCAGGTCGTCCTCGTCGCCGAGGCGCGGGTCGACGCGGAAGTGGTCGACGGTGTCGTAGCCGTGGGTCTCGGACGCGAACACCGGCCCGAGGGCGAGGCCGTTGCAGCCGAGCGCCACCAGGTGGTCGAGCCATCCCGCGATCCGCTCCAGCCGGTGCTCGGGCGGGGACCCGGACGGGAGGGCGGCGCGTTCGGCGCCGGTGAAGCCGAGCGGGTAGACGTGCCACCAGATGGCGTGATCAGGCCAGCGCATGCGCGTCTCCTTACCCGGGAATCATCGCTCCCAAAATAGTAAGAGTTAATGAACTATTCGGCCAGCCGCTCCATCAGGCGGGCGGCCAGCCGCAGCACCTCGCGCTCGGTCTCGCCCAGCTCGCCGAGCGCCCCGGCGAGCCACGCGTCGCGCTCGTCCAGATCGCGCCTGAGCGCCTCGATCCCGGCCGGGGTGATGGTCAGCACGGCCTGCCTGCGGTCCCGCTCGTCGCGCGCGCGCAGGATCAGCCCGGACTCCTCCAGCTCGGCGAAGACCCTGGTCAGCGACTGCGGGCGCTGCTTCTCGGCGGCCGCCACCTCGCCGGCCGAGCTGGGGCCGTTGCGGGCCAGGTGTCCGAGCACGACCAGCTTGTTGCTGCTCAGCGCGTCCGGGGAGCGGGAGGCGCGCATCCGGCGCGCCATCCGCATCACCCCGCTGCGGATCTCCACCACCGCTTCCCTCGGCACCTCGGGCCGATCACTCGCCTCGCTCGCCATAATGTTACGCTATTCCTTACTAATTCTTGAGAGGTGGGCCATGACGGTGGGCACGGTCCGGACATTCGCCGCCGCGAAGGCGCCGGTCGCCGTCGCGGCCGCCACGATGGCCGCAGTCCTCGCGGCCTACGGGTCGACGCTCCTGCTGGAGCACGCGGCCCACCTGCACATCGACTCCGTCATACAGGCCGTCGTCCTGTCGGTCACCCTTTCCAGGGCGCATAGAGGCGCGCCCATACCGGACCGTCTGATCGGGTTCGTCGTCATGCCCGCCGTAGCCGTCGCGTCGGTGGGCCTCGGCGACCTCATGCGCAACGACGCGTTCGCGGGCGACGCCGCCTTCGCCGCCCTCGTCGCGTCCGGAATCTGGATCCGCCGGTTCGGACCCCGCTTCACCAAGGCCGGCACGCTGATGATGCTCCCAGCCATCGCCTTGCTCGTCATCCCCCACGGCGGTCCCGGCGCGTCCTCGACCCACCTCATGTGGGCGCCCGTGATAGCGCTCATCGCCTGCTTCTGGGTGACCGCCGTACAGGTCGCTGTGGAACGCCCATGGCGCGCGGCCCGCACGAAGGCTCCCGCGACAGCGACCGCGCCCGCGCCCGCGCCCGCCGCAGGCAAAGGGGTGCGCGTCAGCACCCGCATGGCGGCGCAGACGGGGATCGGCCTCTGCGCGGCGTTCGCCGTCGGCCACCGGCTGTTCCCCGACCATTGGTCGTGGGTCGTCCTGACGGCGTTCATCGTGTGCAATGGCGCGCGCGGACGCGGCGACGCCCTCCACAAGGGCCTGCTGCGCGCGCTCGGCGCAGCCGGAGGGACGGTCCTGGCCGCGCTGGCGTCCGGGTTGTTCGCCCCCAGGGACCCCGACACGGTCGTCCTCATCTTCGTCGTGTTGGGCCTGGCGGCGTGGTTGCGTCAGCGGAGCTACGCCTACTGGGCCGGTGGCGTCACGGCCGCTCTGTCGCTGCTGTACGTGTACTACGGCCAATCCGCGGGCCCGCTCCTCCAGACGCGTCTCGAAGCCATCCTCGTCGGCGGCGTCATCGGTGTCGCGGCGGCCTGGGCCATCCTGCCGTTCCGCACCAGGGACGTCCTGCGCCGCCGTGCAGCCGAGTGCCTAGCCGCTCTCACCGACGTCCTGCGGGACGAACCGCACGCCCGCGCGCGCTTTGAGAGCTCCGTCACCGAGCTGGACACCGTCTACGGACCACTGCGGCTGCACCGGCTCGTGAGCCGCGCCCGGCCCCACCATGCCGATGTCGTGGACGCCCTACGCGAGATGGTGCCCCACGTCCGTGCCGCCGGGCCCGACGCCAGGGCGTTGCGCGCCAACGTGGGATCCGTACGGCGCGCGATCGCCCGGCGCCATGACGGCACGCCGTACAAGCGGCTCGCGCTGGACGACGCCACAGCCGCACACGCCATCGATGCGGGACTGGCCCGCATCCACGCGATCTATGCACCGCCCCCAACCGATCCCCCGGCAGCAGAGCCCTCCCCCACGACAGAGCCCTCAGCGGCAACAGAGCTCTCGCGCACGGCGGTCTCTAAGCGCGGACCAGAGTCTCCGGAGAAAGCTCGTCCGGCCGGGTGACACCGGACAACGCCATGGTCAGCTCCAGCTCGGCCTGGATGCAGCGCAGGACATGCTGGACCCCGGCCTGCCCGCCGAGCGCCAGCCCGTAGGCGTACGGGCGCGCGAGCAGCACCGCCTTGGCGCCCAGGGCGAGCGCCTTCGCGACGTCCGACCCGGTGCGGATGCCGCTGTCGAACAGCACGGTGGCCTGGTCGCGGACGGCGTCGACCACGCCGGGCAGGGCGTCCAGCGACGCGATGGCGCCGTCGACTTGCCGCCCGCCGTGGTTGGACACGATCACGCCGTCCATCCCCGCGTCCACCGCGCGGCGCGCGTCGTCGGGGTGCTGGACGCCCTTCAGCGCGATCGGCCCGTCCCAGTGGTCCCGCAGGAACGCCAGGTCGTCCCAGGTCAGCGACGGGTTTCCGAAGTTGGCGACCCAGTGCAGGAGCGCGGTGTCGCGGTTGGCGTCGGTGACGGGCCCGCCGACCGCCTTCTGGAAGACGGGGTCGCTGAAGTAGTTGGCGACCCCGATGCCGCGCAGGAACGGCAGGTACGCCTGGTCCAGGTCGCGGGGCCGCCACGCCAGCGTGAACGTGTCGAGCGTGACGACGAGCGCCCTGTAGCCCGCCGCCTTGGCCCGCTCCAGGAAGCTGACGGCGAGGTCCCGGTCCTTCGGCCAGTAGAGCTGGTACCAGCGGGGCGCGCCGTCGCCGTTGGCCTCCGCGACCTCCTCGATGGAGTGGGACGAGGCGGTGCTGAGCACCATGGTGAGCCCCTCGGCGCCCGCCGCGCGCGCGGTGGCGAGCTCCCCGTCCGGGTGGAAGATCGACTGCACGCCGATCGGCGCGAGCAGGACCGGCGAGGGCATCGCGGTGCCGAGGACCTCCACCGACAGGTCGCGGTGCGCCACGTCGCGCAGGAACCTCGGGACGATCCGCCACCGGTCGAACGCGTCCCGGTTGGCCCGCGCGGTCGCCTCGCTGCCCGCCGATCCCGCCACGTACCCGAACGCCTGCGCCGACAGGACCCCCTCGGCGAGCCCCTCCAGTTTGGTCAGGTCGGTCGGCAGCGGCGGCCGCACGTCACCGAGTCCCTGCAGGTAGATCGAGTTCTGAAAGTCGGCCAGCGCGCTCATCGGGTACCTCCGCGGGGGACGCGGCCGGGGTGCGGCCGCGGGGTGGGAACCGTCCGGGACCAATCTGCCACGGCCGCTGACCGGATCGCGCGGGGCGAGGGCGCCGGGATCCGATCCGCGGCCCATCCGGTGGGGCGGGCGAAAGATGTCGGCGGGACCGGCCACAATGTGGGGCATGGCACGACGCGGATCCCAAGCCCCTCCCCCGCCGCCGGACTTCGAGGAGAACATCGTCGACGTCGACGTCTCCGAGGAGATGCGCGGCAGCTACCTCGAGTACGCGTACTCGGTGATCTACCAGCGGGCGCTTCCCGACGCCCGCGACGGGCTGAAGCCCGTCCAGCGGCGGATCCTGTACTCGATGAACGAGATGGGGCTGCGCCCCGACCGCGGGCACGTCAAGTGCGCGCGCGTCGTCGGCGAGGTCATGGGCAAGCTGCACCCGCACGGCGACAGCGCGATCTACGACGCGATGGTGCGGATGGCCCAGCCCTGGGCGATGCGGATGCCGCTGGTCGACGGGCACGGCAACTTCGGTTCGCTCGGCGGCGACGACCTGCCCGCCGCCATGCGGTACACCGAGGCCCGCATGTCCCGCGAGGCGCTGATGATGGTCGCCTCCATCGACGAGGACACCGTCGACTTCCGGCCGAACTACGACGGCCAGGAGCAGGAACCGGAGGTGCTGCCCGCCGCCTTCCCGAACCTGCTGGTCAACGGCGCGTCCGGCATCGCGGTCGGGATGGCCACCAACATGGCCCCGCACAACCTCGGCGAGGTGGTCGCGGCGGCCCGGCACCTGATCGACCACCCCGACGCCACGCTCGACGACCTGATGCGCTTCGTCCCCGGCCCCGACCTGCCCACCGGCGGCATGATCGTCGGCCTGGACGGCATCCGCGACGCCTACGAGAAGGGCCGCGGGACGTTCCGCACCCGCGCCACCACGACCATCGAGAACGTCACGCCGCGCCGCAAGGGCATCGTGGTCAGCGAGCTGCCGTACGCGGTCGGCCCGGAGCGCGTCAAGGCCAAGATCAAGGAACTGGTCAACGCCAAGAAGATCCAGGGCATCGCCGACCTGAAGGACCTCACCGACCGCAACGTCGGCCTGCGCCTGGTCATCGAGATCAAGAACGGCTTCAACCCTGAGGCCGTCCTGCAGGACCTCTACCGGCTCACGCCGATGGAGGAGACCTTCGGCATCAACAACGTCGCGCTCGTCGACGGCCGGCCGCGCACGCTCGGCCTGCGCGAGCTGCTCCAGGTGTACGTCGACCACCGCATCGAGGTCGTGCGGCGCCGGTCGATGTTCCGCCGCAAGAAGCGCGAGGACCGCCTCCACCTCGTCGACGGCCTGCTGGTCGCGCTGCTCAACATCGACGAGGTCATCCAGGTCATCCGGCAGAGCGACGACGCCGGGCAGGCCAAGCAGCGGCTGATGCAGATCTTCGAGCTGTCGGAGATCCAGGCCCAGTACATCCTGGACACCCCGCTGCGCCGCCTCACCCGCTACGACCGGCTCGAGCTGGAGAAGGAGAAGGAGCAGCTGGCCAAGGAGATCGCGAAGCTGACCGCGATCCTGGAGTCGGAGCGGAAGCTGCGCGGCCTGGTGTCCAAGGAGCTCGGCGAGGTCGCCTCCGAGTACACCACCCCGCGCCGCACGATCCTGCTGGAGTCCTCCGGCCACACCGCCGCGGCCGCCGTGCCCCTGGAGGTCGCGGACGACCCGTGCACGGTGCTGCTGTCGTCCACCGGGCTGATGGCGCGCACACACGGCCCCGAGCCGCTGCCGGACAGCGGCCCGCGCGCGCCGCACGACGTGCTGATCTCGGTCGTCCCGGCGACGGCCCGCGGCCAGGTCGGCGCGGTGACCTCGCTCGGGCGGATGATCCGCGTCGACGTCCTCGACCTGCCGACGCTGCCGCCCTCGGCGACGCCGCCGTCCCTGGCGGGCGGCGCGCCGGTGACCGAGTACGTCGACCTGGAACCGGACGAGACGGTCGTGGGCGTGGCGGCGCTGTCGGAGGAGGGCGGCGGGCTCGCCCTCGGCACGGCGCAGGGCGTGGTCAAGCGGGTCGTCCCCGACTTCCCCGCCAACCGCGACGAGTTCGAGGTCATCGGGCTCAAGGAGGGCGACCAGGTCATCGGCGCCGTCCAGCTGCTGTCGGAGGACCAGCACCTCGTCTTCATCACCACCGACGCGCAGCTGCTGCACTTCGCCGCGTCCAACGTGCGGCCGCAGGGCCGCGCCGCCGGCGGCATGGCCGGCATCAAGCTGGCCGCCGGGGCCCAGGTGCTGTGGTTCGGCGCGCTCGACCCCGGCCGCGAGGCGCGGGTGATCACGGTCTCCGGGTCGTCGTCGGCGCTGCCCGGCACCCAGACGGGCGCGATCAAGCTGGCCGACTTCGCGGACTTCCCCGCCAAGGGCCGCGCGACCGGCGGCGTCCGAGCGCACCGGTTCCTGAAGGGCGAGGACGTGCTGCTCCAGGCGTGGGCGGCGCCGACGCCGCTGCGCGCCGCCGGCGCGAACGGCAAGCCCGCGACGCTGAACGCGACGCTCGGCCGCCGCGACGGGTCGGGCGAGAAGCTGAGCACCCGCATCGTGTCGATCAGCGGCCCGATCGGCCCCGTCCCGCCGGACACCGACACCGGCACCGAGGCCGACACCGACGCCGACGAGGCATGACGGTGAGCCGGGCCCGCGGTCGGCGGGCCCGGCTCACATCGGCTCGTGGCGGTCAGGCGGCGGGGGCGGCGGTGAGGGCTTCGGTCACCGTGGTGACGGTGGCGAAGCCGCAGTCGCGCATCACCTCCAGGCCGATCTCGTGGAGGCGCGGGGTGAGGGCCGCGCAGGCGTCGCCGAGCACCGTGACCCGGTAGTCGCGCATGTAGGCGGCCCGGACGGTGGACTCCACGCAGATGTTGGTGACGACGCCGCAGACGAGAAGGTGGTCGGCGCCGAGGCCGCGGAGGAGCGGGTCGAGGGACGTCCAGAGGAAGGCGTCGAAACGGGCCTTGTCCACCACCAGGTCGTCGGGGCCGCAGCCCAGCTCGTCAGCGACCTCCGCGTCCCAGCTGCCCGCGGCCAGGGCGGAGATCTCCGCCAGGGCCGGGTGGGCGCCGCCGAGGTTGGCGCCCTCGTCGGCGCGGCCTGGCCGGTAGACGTGGCGGGTGAAGACCACGGGCGTCCCCGCGGCACGGGCGGCGGCCACCGCCGCGGCGCACTGCCGTACGGCGCGGCCCGTGTCGGCGAGGGCCATGCCGAGGGTGGGGAGCGATCCGTCCGGGTGGACGAACCCGTTCTGCATGTCGACGACGATGAGGACGCTGGTCATCGGAGTGCCTCCGGGGTCTGTTCGAGGGAGGTGGAGACGGACGGGGCCGGCGCCGTGCCGGGCATGCCGAGCAGGACGGGGCCCTTCGGCGGACGCCACGCGCTGGGCTTGCAGGCGTCCCGGCAGGAGCCCTCGGTGGAGCAGCACAGCGAGCAGATGTGCCCTTCGTGGAACGGGCAGGTGGCCATGTCCGCGACGTCGTAGGACCCGCCGCACACCGCGCAGGGCAGTTCGGTCACGCCCTCGGGGAAGACGCTCGTCCGCGCGATGTACCAGCGGCCCCGGGTGGCCGCCGCGACGAGGGGCGGCAGCGCCAGTGCGAGAACGAAGGCGATGAAGGGCGACAGGTCGGCGGCCGTGGAGCCGAACGCGCCGTAGTAGGCGACGATCGAGACGGCCGCGGCGGCGACCATCGAGCCGAAGCCGACCGGGTTCACGTTGTACAGGTGGGCGCGGCGGAACTCCACCTCGGGCGGGCTGAGGCCCAGCCACCGCTTGTTGATGACCAGGTCGGACGCCATCGCGGCGATCCAGGCGATGCCGATGTTGGCGTACCAGGCCAGCACGGTGACGATGTGGGCGAAGATGTCGATCTCCATGAGGACCAGCGCGAGCGCGACCTGGAGGATCACCCACACCGCGCGGCCGGGGTGCCGGTGCAGCAGCCGGGAGAAGAAGTTCGACCACGACAGCGAGCCCGAGTAGGTGTTCATGATGTTGATCTTGATCTGCGAGAGCAGCACCAGGACGCCCGCGAGGACGAGCGCCACCGTGTGGTCGCCGACCGCGCGCTCGTACACGACCGTGAACAGGTCGACCGGGACCGCGACGTGGTCGGGCGTCGTCTCGGTGCCGGCGTAGCCGACGAGCAGCGTGGACGCGAAGAAGATGACGATGGCGAACAGGGACAGGCCGGGGCCGCCCATCAGCACCGCCAGCCGCCATCTGCGGCGCCCCGCCGCGCCCTTCGGGTCGGGCATCAGCCGCAGGTAGTCGCCCTGTTCACCGATCTGCACCGCGAACGACAGCTGCGCGGCGGCGATGGTGAACACCGCGGTCAGCGTGAGGCCGCCGACGGCCGCCGCCCCGTGCGCGGTGACCGGGTGGACCATGTGGTGGCCGGCGGAGGGCGAGGTCGCCGCGATGACCAGGGCGAACCCGATCAGCAGGATCCACAGCGGCCACGTCCACGCCTGGAACTTCGAGCTGAAGGTCATCCCGTAGAGCGTCAGCGGCACCATGACGGCCGAGACGATCACGTACGAGATGTGCACGTCGACGTGGAAGAGCGCGGTCACCGCCTGCGCCATGATCGCGCCCTCGTAGGCGAGAAAGATCAGCGTGTAGGTCGCGTAGACCAGCGAGGTGACCGTGGAGCCCAGGTAGCCGAACCCGGAGCCGCGGGTGAGCAGGTCAATGTCGATGTGCCTGCGGGTGATGGCGAACGCGATGACGACGGTCAGCGGCAGCGTGACCACGCTCGCGACGGCGAACCCGAGCAGCGAGCTGCCGAAGCCGAACTCGTTGACGAACGCGGCGTCCAGCGCGTATCCCGCCATGGCGGACAGGCCCACCAGGCAGCTCAGGAACACCATCCACGGCGACCAGGTGCGGAACGCGCTGGGCGTGTACCGCAGGGAGTAGTCCTCCATCTGCGGGTTCTCTGCCAGATCCAAACCCGGCTCCTTTCCTAGCGGGGCGGCGGGCACCGCAGAAGCTAGGAACGGGATGTTTCTCCGGGGTGTCGGAACCCGTTGCGCCCCGTTACGCCGATTCGTCGCGCGGCGAAGGGGCTCTGGCGTGCGGGTTCGCACCGGCGGGGGCCGCATGCGCCGGGTCGCGGCGGGTTTCGGCCGGTCCTGCCGCCGGAGTCACCCCTCTGTCAGGCGGGCGCGGAGTGAGCGCAGGTGGTCGCGCAGGTCCGCCCAGGGGAACGTCGCGCCGCTCGGTTCGTCCGAGTCGGGGTTCGGGAGGCGGTCGGTGTCGAGGAGGACGGTGACGCCCCAGGCGCGGAGCTCGGCGACGCTGCGCGAGAAGACCGGGTGGCGGGCGAGCGCCGCGTTGGGCCACGGCGCGGCGACGATCGGGCGTCCCTGGCCGACGGCCTCGTTGAGCAGGCCGAGCGCCAGCGTGTCGCTGATGCCGTGCGCCCACTTGTTGACGGTGTTGAACGTCGCCGGGACGACGGCGAACGCGTCGGCGGGCGGCAGGACGTCGGGCTCCTCGGGCCGCTTGTAGTCCGAGCGGACGGGCAGGCCCGTCAGCTCGGACAGCCGCGCGGCGTCGACGAACCTCGTGGCGGCCGGCGTCGCGACGGCGCAGACCGTCCAGCCGTCGCCGAGGAGCCGCTCGACGAACGAGGGCAGCTCCGCGGCGGGGCGCCCGCCGCAGGCGATCACGTACAGCACCGGACGTGCGGGCACCCGACCTCCTCGGTTCCGATCGGGTTCCAGCCTCCCACGTCCGGGTCAGGTCTCGACGTCGTCGGGTCCCCAGTGCGCCTCCATGCGGACGATCTTGCCGTCGGCGCCGAACGTCATGACGTCGATGACGCGGACGCGCATGCCGGGGACCGTCACGGTGAAGGCCATCGCGGCGCGGTCGCCGTGCGAGCCGCGGATGGGGGCGTCGAGCGAGAGCTTCGCGCCGGCGGCGACGGCGTTGCCGTAGAACTCGTCGATCGCGGCGCGGCCCTCCATCGGCGGGTTGCCGACCGGGTCGACCACGACGGCGTCGTCGGCGAACAGGCCGGTGACGGCCGCGGGGTCGCCGGAGTTGAAGCCGTCGACATAGGCCTGGAGCGTGCTCTTCATCTGTTCCTGGGTCGGCATGCGACCGAGGCTACCAAGCGCCCGCTTGGCTACCCGTTCGCGGCATCCGGGTCATGATGGCCACGCCTGCCCGGGCGGAGGGCGGCGACCTTAGGCTGCTGCGTGACGGGAAGGCCCGACACGAACCGGAGGAGCGATGACGGACGCCGCACGGGCCACCGGGGAGCCGCCGAAGAAGGCGGCCTACCGGCGGTCGGCGGGATCGCCGCGCGGCGAGGCGAGGCGGCGCGAGCTGCTCGAACGCGTCACCGACGACCTCGCGGTGAACGGGCTCGTCGACTTCTCGCTGCGGCGCGCCGCCCGCGCGGCCGGAACCACGCACAAGGTCCTGCTCTACCACTTCGAGGGCGCCGACGACCTGCTCCGGCAGGCGGTCGCCCGGCTGCGCGACCGGCGCATCGGCAACGCGCTCGCCGCCGCCGCGGAGCACGGCGGCGGGACGCTGGCGGACCGGGTGCGGGCCGTCTGGCGGTCCCTGACGGACGAGGACCCGGGACTGCGGCGGGTCCTCGACCAGGCCATGGGCCTCGCCATGTACGACGTGGACCGGCACGGCGAGCTCGGCCGCGGGGCGTCCCGGCAGTACATCCCGATCCTGGGATCCTTCTGCCCGCCGGACTGGTCCGAGGCGCGCAGGCTCCAGGTCGGCGAGATGATCCTCGCGACGCTGCGCGGGTTCCTGCTGGAGCGGCTGATCAGCGGCGACGCCGGCGGCGCCGACGCCGGGTTCGAGGCGCTCGTCCGCGCGCTGGAGCGCGAGGAGGCCGCCGCCGAACCGCCGGCGCCCTAGCGCAGGCTGAAGGCGGCCGCGCGCCCGGCGCGCTCGACGGACACCGCGCGCTCGACGGACGCGGCGTGCTCGACGGACGCGGCGCGCTCGACGGACACCGCGCCCCCGGCACGCTCCTCGGACGCGGCGCGCCCGGCGGGCTCGTCGGACGCGGCGCGCTCGGCGCAGGCGGCCAGGCCCTCGAGAAGGTCCGCCGCGCCGCCGGCGGCCTCGTCGTAGTGCCAGTGGCGGACGAGGGCCTCCCCCTCGGGGCCGGGGTCGAAGCGGCCCTTGGCGAAGCAGCCGGCGACGGCCATCCGGACGATCACGCGGTCGCAGTCGTCCAGCTCGGCCACGTAGGCGGCCGCGTCGATGAGCCCGATCGCGGCGCGGGCGTTGCGGCAGTCGTCGGCGGGGTCGGGGCGGGCGATCCGCCACTGCGCGTACGGGCGCAGGTACTCCGCGATCATCACGGTTCGGTGCACGCGAGGTCCTTCCGGTCTCCGGGACCTCCCATGCTGCGGACGGCGCCGCCGGCGGGCGGGCGCCTTGACCGAGGTCTTGCCGCCCGCTGACCGATTGATCGTCCCGGCCCGGCGGCGGTGCCTAGGACCCGGCCAGCCCGTGCCGGAAGGCGTAGGTGACGGCCTGCGCGCGGTCCCGCAGCCCCGCCTTGGCGAACAGGTTGTTGATGTGGGTCTTCACCGTCGCCTCGCTGATGAACAGGTCGCCGGCGATCTCGGTGTTCGACCGGCCCTGCGCGATCAGCGCGAGCACCTCCGCCTCGCGCCGGGTCAGCCCGTCGGGCAGCTCGCCGCGGGCGGCGCGCACGGGCCGCTGGTCGGCGGCGACCGCCTCGACCAGCCGGCGCTGGATCGCCGGGTCGAGCTGCGCCGCGCCGCCGCGCACCGCGGCGACCGCGCGGGCGATCTCGTCGGCGCCGGCGTCCTTGGTGAGGTACCCGCGGGCCCCGGCGCGCAGCGCCGCGAAGATCGACTCGTCGTCGGCGTAGGTGGTCAGCACGACGACCTCGACCTCCGGGTGCGCCTGCTTGATCCGCCGGGTCGCCTCCACCCCGTCCACCCGCGGCATCCGCAGGTCCATCAGCACCACGTCGGGCCGCAGCTCGGCGACCATGGCGACGGCCTGCTCGCCGTCGCCCGCCGACCCGGCCACCTCGATGCCCGGCAGCAGCTCCAGCAGCAGGACCAGGCCCTCCCGCACCACCGTCTGGTCGTCGACGACCAGGATCCTCGTCTCGTCGCTCACCGTGCCTCGTCCCGTGCCCCGTCCCGCGTCACGCCGGCACCCGGAGGGCGACGCGGAACCCCTTGCCCTCCGGCCCGGTCTCCAGGGTCCCACCGATCAGCTCCGCGCGCTCCCGCATGCCGACCAGCCCGTAGCCGCCGCCCTCGATCTCCAGGACCGGCTCGGTCGCGCCGGTGTCGGTCACCTCCAGCCCGACGGCGTCGCCGAGATAGCGCAGCGTGATGCGCGCGCGGGCGCCGGGCGCGTGCTTGCGGACGTTGGTGAGCGCCTCCTGGGCGGTCCGGACGACCGCGAGCCCCGCCTGCGGGGGCAGCTCGCGCGGCACACCGGTCACCCGGACGTCGCAGGGGCGGCCGGTGCTGGCGTAGAACTCCTCCGCCAGTTCCGCGATGACCTCCTTCGGCTCGGGGATCTCGCCGCGCAGCGTCGCCAGCGCGCGCCTGGTCTCCTCCAGGCCGGACTTGGCGAGGTTGCGCGCGCGCTCGACCCGGTCGAGGGCCTGGACCCGGTCGCCGTCCCGCGACAGCAGCAGGCGCGCGCCCTCCAGGTGGACGATCTGCGCCGACAGCGAGTGGGCGAGGATGTCGTGGATCTCGCGCGCGATGTGCGACCGCTCGGCCAGGACCGCGTTGGCCGCCTCGGCGCGGCGGGTGGCCTCCTGCGCGAGGACGTTCTGCCGGCTCGCGAGGGCGCCGAGGGTCAGGCCGATGAACGCGGCCAGCAGCCCGTAGTCCGGACCGCTGTCGTAGGCCTCCCCCAGCGCGGCCACGACGATCACGGTGACTGCGCCGATGGCGAGGCCCCAGCGCACCTTCGTCCGCATCACCAGGGCCCACATGGCGGCCAGCGAGAAGAAGTACCCGCCGCCGCCGTGCGGGGCGACGGCGTACAGCGAGAGCGACGTGCCCATCGCGCCCAGGAGCAGCGCGTTACCGGCCGAGCGCAGGCGGGAGCGCTTCGCGCGCCCCACCCACAGGCCGGTCCCGAGGAGGGCGAACGTCGCGGTGTTGAGGAGGACCACCGCGAGGCCCGTGCCGTGCAGGGCCGGCGCGGGGGTCGAGTGCAGCAGCCCGCGGAGGTAGGCCACGGCTCCCCAGATCAGCGCGATCGTGATCGCGATGGTCCGGACGAGCCGGTCCTCGAGGGTGAAGGGTCCGAACCTCACGATGCGACGCTAGCCGGTGCGGTCACGGTGATCCGCCGTCCACGCCACACCACCAGCAGGTTCTGGACGATCAGCGTCAGGGCGAGGAAGAGCAGGAAGAGGTTCGAGCCGAGCCTGAGGCCGAGCGCGTGCCCGGCGGCGAGGAACCCGACGCGGCTCAGGATCGACACGAGCCAGGCCGCGAGGGTCCAGCCGGTGCCGCGGCGCCACAGCTCGCCGTCGCTCTCGCGCCACAGCCGGACGGTCAGCGCCCGCAGCGCGCCGAACGCGACCGCGGCGACGACCTCCCCGGCGAGGAGCGCGACGCTGAGCGCCGGGTGCGCGTCGTCGAGCAGGCCGCCCTGCGCCACGCCGACCACGGCGAGGACGGCCGGGACGGTGTAGAGCCGCCGCTCGCCGACCGGCCGGGAGCGCAGCTGCCGGTAGAGGACCAGCCCGAGGACGGCGAGCGCGAGGAGCACGTTGTCGGCGGTGTTCATGGGATCGACGGTAGGCCGGGGCGGCCGGCCCGGGGATCGGCGCGCGGCTGGACATCGGGGTCTCCACCGGCGGGTGGAGAACCCTCCGTGAGCGGCGGCTCACCACCCGGACACCGCCAGTGCGAGCTGGCCGAATCCGGTCAGGTGTGCGATCTTGATTCGAGAAACGTTCGCGTTTTTGAATCGGGTACCAACCGCGCGTGGATCGCCCCAACGCCGTCCGCGCATCTCCACCGAAAGGCGCGTCCAGAACCCGTGAAATCCCTCCTCCGCGCCGCCGCCGTGGCGGCGCCCCTCACCCTGGCGCTCGGCGCGGTCGCCGCACCGGCCCAGGCGTCCCCCCAGGCCCCCGCGACGGCCACCGAGGCGCAGGCCCCCGGCGTCCCGGCGTTCGACTTCGCCAAGGACTGCCCGCCGCTGCCCGCCGGCATCGACCCGACGCTCGGCCTGTGCATGCAGATGGTGGTGACCGGCGGCTCCATGAAGCTCGGCGGGATCAGCCAGACCATCACCCAGCCGATGCGGATCACCGTCCAGTCGGTGCAGGCCGACGCCTCGTCGAACTCGGAGTTCACCAGCGTCACGCTGACCGGCAAGCCGATGACCGTCCCCGGCGGCGTGCTCGGCCTCCTCGGCCTCAACGTGCCCGGCCTCGACGACCTGCCGTTCAACAAGGTGCAGGTGCAGCCGAAGTACACCGGCGGCTTCACCTTCAACCTGCCGAACGCGGGCCTGGAGATGAAGATCAAGATCATCAACGACGCGGTCGGGAAGGGCTGCACGATCGGCTCCAAGAAGGACCCGGTCAAGCTGAACCTCGGCGTCGACCTCGGCCAGATCAGCGTGGTCGACGAGGGCGACCCCGCCGACTCGTTCCACCACCCGCCGATCCTGCACACCCCGGCCGCCGACAACGCCTTCGCGGTGCCGAAGACGGACGGCTGCGGGCTGTTCGGGCCGGTGATCGACTGGAAGGCCGGGCTGCCCTCGGCGGCGGGCAACAACGCCGCGTCGTTCGACACCTACCTCGCCCTCGCGCCGTACGCCCCGTGGCCCTCGGCCGCCGTGCGGCGCAAGGCGGCGCAGGACCCGATCCAGCAGCTGCGCAACCTGCACATCAAGAGCTGACGCACCCCTCCCCGGGGCCGTGCACGACCTGACGGCCCCGGCCCCGCACCGGCGCGGCACCGCGTGACCCGGCCGGGGGTGGCACCCGCACCACCCCCGGTGGCCCGGCTACATGTCGATGCGCTCGGTGTCCAGCTCGGACGCGCCGGCCGTGATGAACTCCCGGCGCGGCGCCACGTCGCTGCCCATCAGCAGATCGAAGATCTTCGCCGCCGCGTCGGCGTCCTCCACCCGGATCCGGCGCAGGATCCGGTGGCGCGGGTCCATCGTCGTCTCGGCCAGCTGGTCGGCGTCCATCTCGCCGAGGCCCTTGTAGCGCTGGACGGGCTCCTTCCAGCGCTGCCCCTTGCGCTCGAACTCCACCAGCTTGCGGGTCAGCTCGCCGTCGCTGTAGCAGTAGACGTACTTGTCCTGGCCCTTCTTGGGCTTGACCAGCTCGATCCGGTGCAGCGGCGGGACCGCCGTGAACACCCGCCCCGCCTCCAGCATCGGCCGCATGTAGCGGAACAGCAGCGTCAGCAGCAGGGTGCGGATGTGCGAGCCGTCGACGTCGGCGTCCGCCATCAGGATGATCCGCCCGTAGCGGGCGGCGTCGAGGTCGAACGTGCGGCCCGACCCGGCCCCGATCACCTGGATGATCGCCGCGCACTCGGCGTTCTTCAGCATGTCCGCGACGGACGCCTTCTGCACGTTGAGGATCTTGCCCCGGATCGGCAGCAGCGCCTGGAACTCGGAGTTGCGGGCCAGCTTCGCGGTGCCGAGCGCCGAGTCGCCCTCGACGATGAACAGCTCGCTGCGGTCGTCGGCGTTGCGGCAGTCGACCAGCTTCGCCGGCAGCGCCGAGTTCTCCAGCGCGTTCTTGCGGCGCTGGTTGTCGCGCTGCGTGCGGGCCGCGATCCGGGTCTTGGCCGCCCCCGCGACCTTCTCCAGCACGGCGCGCAGCGGCTGCTTCTGGCCGCGCGGCGGGTTCTCGAAGACCGCCTTCAGCTCCCGGGTGACCACCTGCGAGACGATCCGGGTGGCCGCCGAGGTGCCGAGGATCTCCTTGGTCTGCCCCTCGAACTGCGGCTCGGGCAGCCGGACCGTCACCACGGCGGTCAGGCCCTCCAGGACGTCCTCCTTGATGACGTCCTCGTCGCCGTTCTTCAGCAGCTTCGTCGCGCGCAGCTGCTCGTTGACGACCTTGAGCACCGCCCGGTCGAACCCGCGCACGTGGGTGCCGCCCTTCGGGGTGGCGATCACGTTCACGAACGACCGGGTGGTCGTGTCGTAGCCGGTGCCCCAGCGCAGCGCGACGTCGACCTCCAGGTCGCGCTCGACGTCCGTGGGGGTCAGGTGGCCCTGCTCGTCCAGCACCGGGACGGTCTCGGTGAAGTGCCCGCGGCCCTGCAGCCGCAGCACCTCGATGAGGGCGGCGTCCTTGGCCAGGTAGGTGCAGTACTCGCTGATGCCGCCGTCGAAGCGGAACGTCTCCTCGACGACCTCCTCGCCGCGCTCGTCGCGGACGTCGATGGTGAGGCCCGGGATGAGGAAGGCGGTCTGGCGCATCCGGTCCAGGACGAGGGACTGCTCGACCGTCGCGTCCGCGAGGAAGATCTGCATGTCGGGCCAGAACCGGACGCGGCAGCCCGTGACCTTCCTGGCGACCTTGCGGATCTGCCGCAGGCCCGACTTCTTCTTGAACCGGGCGTTCGGGCGGCCCTCGTCGGCGAACTCGCCCGGCAGCCCGCGCCGGAAGCTGATCGCGTGGGTGTGGCCCTCGCGGTCGACCTCGACGTCCATCCGGGCCGACAGCGCGTTCACCACGGAGGCGCCGACGCCGTGCAGGCCGCCGGAGGCGGTGTAGGACACCCCGCCGAACTTGCCGCCCGCGTGCAGCCGGGTCATCACCAGCTCCACGCCGGGCAGGCCCGTCTTCGGCTCCAGGTCGACCGGGATGCCGCGGCCGTTGTCGCCCACCTCGAACGACCCGTCGGCGTGCAGCGTCACGCTGATGTGCGTGCAGTACCCGGCCAGGGCCTCGTCGACACTGTTGTCGACGATCTCCCACAGGCAGTGCGCCAGGCCACGGCTGTCGGTCGACCCGATGTACATTCCGGGTCGCTTCCGCACGGCCTCCAGCCCCTCCAGCACCGAGAGGTGCCGGGCGGAGTAGCCGTGCGGGTCATCGGTCATCGCTTCGGCGGTCGCGGCGGTCAACTGCGTGTGCTCCTCGGGGGTAGGACATTCGGCACGAGGGTACCCCCGAGCACCGACAAACGTTCGAAAGGCTCGCCGCCGCGGGCGTCCGGGCACCTCCGCGGCACCGAGCCCGCGGGCGCCGCCGCGCCGTCCGGGCGTTTCCCGCCCAACCCAGGGTGGAGTACCGCAACGTCCACCTCTAGGTGGGTGCACGGGGTCGCGTGATTTCCCTAATGTCCTGGTCATGGCAGAAACGATCGAGGTCAGCGGGCTCCGCAAGCGCTACGGGGACGTCAACGCGGTCGACGGGGTGACCTTCTCCGTCGCCGAGGGCGAGTTCTTCGGGATCCTCGGGCCCAACGGGGCCGGCAAGACGACGACCCTGGAGATCGTCGAGGGGCTCCGCGAGGCCGACGAGGGCGCGGTCTCCGTCCTCGGGCTCCCGCCGTGGCCGCGCAACCCCCGGCTGCTGCCCCGGATCGGCGTGCAGCTGCAGGCGTCGTCGTTCTTCGAGCGGCTCACCGCGCGCGAGCAGCTCCAGACGTTCGGGTCGCTCTACGGCGTCCCGGCGAAGAAGGCCGACGCGATGCTGGAGACCGTGGGTCTCGCCGACAAGGCGGACGTGCGGGTGGAGAAGCTGTCGGGCGGGCAGGCGCAGCGGCTGTCGATCGCCTGCGCGCTCGTGCACGACCCGGAGCTGGTCTTCCTCGACGAGCCGACCGCCGCGCTGGACCCGCAGGCCCGGCGCAACCTCTGGGACGTGCTGAGCGCCATCAACACCGAGGGCCGCACCATCGTCCTCACCACCCACTACATGGACGAGGCGGAGGCGCTCTGCGACCGCGTCGCGATCATGGACGCGGGCCGGATCCTGAGGCTCGGCCCGCCCGCGGTGCTGGTGCGCGGCCTCGACGCGCCGGCCCGGATCAGCATCGCCAGCGGCCTGCTGGACGCGGCGGACGCCCGCGCGCTGCCGGGCGCCGACGACGTCGAGGACGACGGCGTCTCGCTGATCATCTCCACCCGGGACCCCTCGGCGGTGGTGGCGGCCATGGCCGCGAAGGACGCGCTGGACGGGGTGCAGATCCGCGGCGCCACCCTCGAGGACGTCTTTCTGGAGCTCACCGGACGGGAGTACAGGGCGTGAGCACACTCGAGAGTTTCAAGAGCCTGTCCCGGGCGATGTTCCTGGGCTTCCGGCGGGACCGCGGCGCGCTGTTCTTCACCGTGCTGTTCCCGCTGATGTTCCTGGTGATCTTCGGTGGCGTGTTCGGCCACCAGAGCACCTCCAAGGTCAAGGTGCAGGAGATCGGCCGGGTGCCGATCCTGGACCAGGCGATGGCGGACAAGTCGGCCGACCTGGGCAAGACCATGAAGCTGACCAGGACCTCCGACCGGCACGACGCGCTGCACAAGGTCACCAAGGGCGACGCCGACGCGGCGGTGGAGCAGCAGGGGAACCGGCTGGTCGTGCACTACTCGGCGGCCGACCAGGTGAAGTCCGGGACCGTGCAGGGCCTGATGAACTCGATCGTCCAGGGCGCGAACCAGGCGGCGACCGGCAAGCCGCCCGCCTACCAGGTTGCCTCGCAGCAGGTGGAGGACGATTCGCTGAAGGCGATCCAGTTCTTCACCCCGAGCCTGCTCGGCTGGGCGCTGGCGTCGGCGGGCGTGTTCGGGGCCTCCCAGACGCTCGTGACGTGGCGCACGAAGGGCATCCTGCGCCGCCTCCAGCTGTCCCCGGCGCCGATCCCCACGGTGTTCGCCGCGCGTGTGGCCGTGAGCCTGGCCGTGGCGCTGGTGCAGTTCGCCCTGTTCGTGGCGGTAGCGCAGCTGCCGTTCTTCGGCCTGAAGCTCGGCCACTACTGGTGGATGGCCGTCCCGATGGTGATGTCGGGGGTGCTGGCCTTCCTGGCGATCGGGATGGTGATCGGCGCCTGGGCGAAGACGCAGGAGACGGCGCAGGCCGTGACGCAGCTGGTGGTGCTGCCGATGGCGTTCCTGGGCGGCTCGTTCTTCCCGCTGGACGCCTCGCCCCCGTGGATGCGGACGCTGGCGTACATCTTCCCGCTGCGGTACCTGAACACCGGGATGCTGAACGTGATGGGCCGCGGACTGGGGCCGATGTCCGCGCTGCCGCAGATGGGAATCCTGCTCGGATTCGCGGTGGTGGGCGGGCTCGTCGCCATGCGCCTCTTCCGCTGGGACAGCGCGTGACATTCCACCATGGCGGGACGGTGTGACCTCGGTCACTAATCGAGCCATTCCGCTGTGGGCGTACGAAGAAACAGGTTGGGAACGTCCACGTCGGGTTAGATGTTGTCCTAAGTACCGACCCCGAGCATGAGGAAGGTGCCGTGACTGGAGCCCTTGCCCCGACCAAGCCGCTGACCGTCGCCGACCGGTGCGACCGCTGCGGCGCCCAGGCCTACGTCCGTGCGGTCCTTGTAGGCGGCGGCGACCTTCTGTTCTGCGCCCACCACGGGCGTAAGTACGCGGAGGCCCTGCGCGCCAACGGGGCCGACATACAGGATGAGACCGACAGGCTGACCGAAACCCCGGCTACCGCTACGGAAGATGAGCGGTAGGGATCGAATAGCACGCCCGCTGCGGCGGCCACCGGAGACGGTGGCCGCCGTTCGCATTTCAGTCGCCACCCCCATCGGCCCCCATCACGGGGCATCGCGAAATGGATTCACAGAGTGATCAATTCCTCACTCTGCGTATCGAACTTTCACGCGCCCGGGTGACGCGCCGCCACGCGTTCGCCGTTTTCTCAGCCGCCGCTGATCGTCTTCACGCGATAGTGGTATCCGCCGGATTCGGCGAACCCCTCGGCCGCGTACATCGCACGCGCCGCGGCGTTCCGCTCGACCACCACCAGGTACGCCCGCTCGCACCCCTGCTCCCGGCCCCAGCCGAGCAGCGCGCGCAGGACGCGCCGTCCCAGCCCGCGCCGGCGCGCCTCCGGCGCCACCGCCATCGCGTAGATCCCGAGCCACTCCCCCTGCGGCACGCCCCGTCCGACGGCGACGCCGTCCAGGGACGCGTATCCGGCCGGCACGCCGGTGAGGATCTCCGTCGCGACGGGCAGCTGGTGGTCGTACCGGCCGTCCACGGACCACCACACGTCCAGCCAGCCGGGGGACGGCTCGTCCGCGATCTCCACGCCGTCCCGCTCGTACGGGCCCGCGAGATCGGCCGCCATGCCGAGCGTGGGGTCGACCACCTCGTAGCCCCGCGCCTCCAGGACCGCGTCGAGCCCCTCCGGCCGCGCCCTCTCACTCAGCGAGAACACTGTCGGCAGCCCACGCTCCCCATAGAAGAGCTCCGCGCGCGCGAGCGCGGCGTCCAGGTCGCGGGGAGCGTCCAGGGGCAGGACGGAGTTGGCGCGCTTGGTGACACCGTCGGCGTGGCGCAGCAGCCACCCGCCAATATCCTGGACGGACCGCGCCGGCCACGCCGCGCCCACGAGTCCGTCCAGGTCCCGCGGCCCGGGGACCGCCGCGCACCGAGTCATCGAAGAGCACCGCTTTCGGGGGGATCGTGCACATCCTGCTGCCGCCGTCGGAGAAGAAGGCTATCGAGGGCGACGGCCCGCCCCTCGACCTGGCCTCGCTGAGCTTCCCGGAGCTCACCGCGGCGCGCAAGCGGGTCATCACCGCCCTGACCAGGGCGTGCCGCCGCAGGGACGCGCCCGAGACGCTCGGCCTGCCGGCGGGCCAGGTCGACGAGGCCCTCGCGCGCAACAAGGCGCTGAAGGAGGCGCCCGCGCTGCCCGTGGCACGGCTCTACACCGGCGTCCTCTACGACAACCTCGACCTGCCGAGCCTGGACCCGGAGGCCGCCGCCGAGCGCGTCGTGGTCTTCTCGGGCCTGTGGGGCGCCCTACGGCTCACCGACCGCGTCCCGCCGTACCGGTTGTCCATGTCGGTCTCGCTCCCGCCCCTCGGCCGTCTGGGGACGTTCTGGAAGCCGGCGATGACGAAGGCCCTCCGGCCGTCCGGGCTGATCGTCGACATGCGCTCCGGGCCGTACGCGGCGGCGTGGAAGGCCCCTATACCGGCCGTGGCGGTCCGCGTGTTCCGCGAGACGGTCACCGGCGGAGTCCCCAAGCGGACGGTCGTCAGCCACATGGCGAAGGCGACCCGCGGGGCGATCGCCCATGACCTGCTGGACGCCGGGGCCGACCCCGCCACGCCCGAGGAGCTGCTGAAGACCGTCGCCGACCTCGGATACACCGTCGAGCTCAACGGCACCCACCTCGACGTGATCCTCACGTCCTGACGAGACCCCCGCGCAGGGGGGCCGCCCACGGCACGTACTCGAAGGCCCCCGTCCAGCGGACGGGGGCTTCCGAGTAAGGAAAATGTGTCAGTCGAGGTAGTCCCGCAGCACCTGCGAGCGGGACGGGTGGCGCAGCTTCGACATCGTCTTGGACTCGATCTGCCGGATGCGCTCCCGGGTCACCCCGTACACCTTGCCGATCTCGTCCAGCGTCTTCGGCTGGCCGTCGGTCAGCCCGAACCGCATCGACACCACGCCCGCCTCACGCTCGCTGAGCGTGTCGAGCACCGAGTGGAGCTGCTCCTGCAGCAGCGTGAAGCTGACCGCGTCGGCCGGGACGATCGCCTCGGAGTCCTCGATCAGGTCGCCGAACTCGCTGTCGCCGTCCTCACCGAGCGGGGTGTGCAGCGAGATCGGCTCGCGGCCGTACTTCTGCACCTCGACGACCTTCTCCGGGGTCATGTCGAGCTCCTTGGCCAGCTCCTCCGGGGTGGGCTCGCGGCCCAGGTCCTGGAGCATCTGGCGCTGCACGCGGGCCAGCTTGTTGATGACCTCGACCATGTGCACCGGGATACGGATGGTGCGGGCCTGGTCGGCCATCGCGCGGGTGATCGCCTGCCGGATCCACCAGGTGGCGTACGTGGAGAACTTGTAGCCCTTGGTGTAGTCGAACTTCTCGACCGCGCGGATCAGGCCGAGGTTGCCCTCCTGGATCAGGTCCAGGAACAGCATGCCGCGCCCGGTGTAGCGCTTGGCCAGCGAGACCACCAGCCGGAGGTTGGCCTCCAGCAGGTGGTTCTTGGCGCGGCGGCCGTCCTCGGCGATCCACTCGAAGTCCTCGAGGTCCTCCTCCGACAGCGCGGGGCCGTCGGCGGCGAGCCGCTCCTCGGCGAACAGGCCGGCCTCGATCCGCTTGGCGAGCTCGACCTCCTGCTCGGCGTTGAGCAGCGGGACCTTGCCGATCTGCTTGAGGTAGTCCTTGACCGGGTCGGCGGTGGCGCCGGCCGCGGCGATCTGCTGGGCGGGCGCGTCCTCGTCGTCGTCGCCGAGGGTGAAGCCCTCCTCCTCGGTGGGAGTGTCGCCGGGCTTCTTGCCGGCCGGAGCCTTCTCCGCGGAGACGGCCGGGGCCTCCTCCTCGTCGCTCTCCGGCGCCTCCTCGACCTCGGGCGCGTCCTCTTCGAGGTCGACCTCGAGGTCGTTCAGGTCCTCGTCGAGGTCGACGTCGACGTCGTCCTCGAGCTCGGGGTCGTCGGCGGCCTTCTTGGCCGGGGCGGCCGCCTTGGCGGCGGGCTCCGCGGCGGCCTTCTTGGCGGGCGCGGCCTTCTTCGGCTTGGCCTTGGCCGACTTCGGCGGGGCGGGCTTGGGCGCCGCGGGCCGCGGGGCCTCCCGGCGCGGCGCGGGCTCCTCGGGCGCCGCGTCGTCGGCGACGACCGCGGTCACCGTGTCGGGCTGCTCCTTCGCGGCAGCAGCGGTCCTGGGCCTACGCGCCGGCGGCGCCGCGCGCTTGCGCGAACGCTTGGGCGCCGCGGAATCGGCAGCGCTCACCACGACGGTCACACCCTCCTTGCTGAGGCTCCGCAGAATGCTGGAGGCCTTCGACACGGGGATGTCGGCCTCCTCGAACGTACGGCGTACGTCGTCGGCTTCGAGGTAACCCTGGGACCGTCCACGCTCGATCAGTTGCGCGATGACGTGATCGTGCAGATCTGACGCTTTCGAGGTCGAGCTAGCAGGCGACACAAATACCTCTCGAACGAACGTGTGGCTTGGTTGACCCAAGTGCCCTGACGGGCCCGGCCTCACACTGGGTGGGACCACACACGGCGGACCTCCGGTGCGGGACCGCAGCGTACCCGCTCTGACTGGGTCAAGCATTCTGGCACTGCTGCGCATTCCACCCTGATGTCCTACCCGGTAACACTCCACCTTAGAGGGCGCCGGACGGTCCTTCGTACGGACGGGACCGACTTCTCTCCGTCTCCGGCGGGCTTCACCCCGGTTTCACCTGGACTTGGGCGGGACGTGCAGCGCAAGCACGGTCACATCGTCTACCTGCTCGTACCCGGCAAGCATCCGATCGACCAGGAAGTCGACGAGTCTTTCGGGATCTCCTACCACTTCAGGTGGGGCGTCCGCGGCCGTGGCCACGAGTTCCTCGAGCCCGGCGTCCACCCCACGCCTACGGTTCTCCACAAGTCCATCGGAATAGAAGACCACAGTGTTGCCGGTCTCGATGGAAAAACTTGTCTGCTGCCGCTGGCTCGGCCAGCCGAGCGGCGTGCCGGGCTCCCGCGTGCTCACGCGCGCGGGGGCGTCCGGGGAGATCAGCAGGGGTGGCGGGTGCCCGGCGTTGCTGAAGGCGCCGCGTCCGGTCTCCGGGTCGATGACCGCGTAGGCGACCGTGGTGAACTGCTCCTCGTCCTCGGTGGCGCTGAACAGCCGGTCGAGGCCAGCGAGCACCGCGGCGGGCCGCGGGTCGTTCAGCGCGAGCGCGCGCAGCGCGTTGCGGACGCGTCCCATTCCGGCCGCGGCGAGCACGCCCTTGCCCATGACGTCGCCCACCGCGACCGCGAGCCGGTCGTCGGGGAGGCGGAACACGTCGTACCAGTCGCCGCCGACCTGGACATGGCGGGTGGCCGGGTTGTACCGGGCCGCCAGCACCATTCCGGGGAGCTGGGGAAGGTCGCTGGGCAGCAGGCTGCGCTGGAGCTCCTCGGCGGTCCTGTGCTCGCGCTCGAACAGCAGCGCGCGCTCCACCGCCAGGGCGCACTGCCCGGCGAGGGCCTCCAGGAAGACCCGCTCCTCCTCGGTGATCTCCCTGGGGCGGGTGAAGGAGAAGCGCAGCGCGCCGATCGGGGCGCCCGCCGCCAGCAGCGGCAGTCCGACCCAGGCGCGCTCCTCGGGGTGCTGGGCGAACAGCTCCTTCTCGTCGCGGCCGAGCTGGAGGCGGAGGCTGTCGGGATGCTCGGCCAGGAACGGCCGGCTCTCGCGCACCGCCACCGACATGACGGTCTGGTCGGCGACCTTGATGTCGTCGCGTGCGGGCGGCCGCCCCTCGGCCTCGGCGCCGGGCTGGGACGGGGCCACGATGCTCAGCCGCAGCTTGTCGTCGTCCAGCAGCGCAACGGCCGAGTAGTCGGCGCCGATGGCGGACCGTCCGACCTCGGTGATGACCTGGACGACCTGGGAGACGGTGAGGGCCTCGGCGAGCATGGAGGTGGCCTGCTGGAGCCGCGCGGTGCGCAGCGCCGCGGCCGACAGCTGCTCGGTCAGCCGGCCGCGCATCTCCTCGGCCTCGCGCTGGCCGGTGACGTCGGTGTTGGCGCCGACCCACTCGATGACCGCGTCGCCCTGCCGGATCGGCACGGCCCGCACGTCGAAGTGCCGGTACGTGCCGCTCTTGGTGCGGATCCGGTAGTTGGTCTCGAAGACCTGGTTCTCCGCGACGCACTCGCGCCACGCCGCCTCGATGCGCGGGCGGTCCTCCGGGTGCACCACGGCCATCCAGCCGCCGGCGGCGTAGTCGTCCGGCGCCTGGCCGGTGATCGCGCGCCATTCCGGCGCGTCGTCGATCACGGCGCCGTCGGGCGCGGCCACCCACACGACCTGGGCGCTGGCCTCCACGAGCGAGCGGTAGCGCTGCTCCTTGCGCCGGATGACCTCCTCGGCGCGGCGCCGCTCGGTCACGTCCAGGGCGGTCAGGACGGCGCCGAGGCGCTCGCCGCCGGGTCCGCGGGCGGGCAGCCACGTGCAGGCCAGGATGCGCTCCTCGGTCGCCGTGGCGACCGTCCCGGAGTCGTCGGCCCGTCCGGACGGCGCGGCGGGGACGACGAGGTCGAGGTCGCTCAGCGGGCGGTCCTCGGCGAGCACCGTGCGCAGCGCCGACTCGAACGCGCTCGCCAGTGCCTCGGGCAGCACCTCCGCGGGACGCCGCTGCTGCAGGTCGCGGACGGGCACGCGGAGCAGGTCCGCGAGCGCGTCGTTGGCCCTCCGGCAGCACAGGTCGCCGTCGAAGAACGCCAGCCCGCCAGGGGCTTCCTTCAGAAGGGTCGCGTACAGCGCGGAGTCGGACGCATCCATGGGCTGCCCCTCCACCCCTGAGACGCGGGGTTGGGGAACGGACGTCTCGGTGCTCATGGACAACACCTCCGCCCCAGAGGGTCCCGTACCGCGCGGCAAGTTTTCATCACTATGAGTGAATGGGAGCAGGCTAGCGCTCCCGCCTCCATCACAACACCGTCGGAGTCAGGTATTCATCATCCCGATGGTTCGCCGCGTACGGAAGCCCTGATGGACAACGTTGTCTGCGCTTCCGTGCGATGACGCGGGATTCGGACGCCTTCTCCATCGGCCGCCGGTGGCGGCCCATGGGGAGGGCCGAGTAGGCGATGTTACGGCGCCCGGAGCTTCATGGGCGGCCAACCGCGCCGGTTCGGCGAGTTCCGGCCCGGGACCGCCCCGCACAGCTTCCGTCCGATTTGGTCTACTAAAACACGGTAAAGACTATTTTAGGGATCGGTGCCTTCTTACCCCGAGGCCCTACTTTCCGGCCTTGGCGGCCGCCTTCATCTCCTGCTTGAAGGCACGGACCTTCGCCAGCGACTCCGGGCCGGTGATGTCGGCGACCGACCGGTGCGAGCCCTCCTCGCCGTACGCGCCGGCCGCCTCCCGCCAGCCCTCCGGCCGGACGCCGTACTGCTTGCCCAGCAGCGCCAGGAAGATCTGCGCCTTCTGCTTGCCGAAGCCGGGCAGCCCGTTCAGGCGCTTGAACAGCTCCTTGCCGCTGCCCGCGTCCTTCCACACGTTCTCGGCGTCCCCGTCGTAGTTCTCCACGAGGTACTGGCACAACTGCTGCACCCTCTGGGCCATCGAGCCGGGGTAGCGGTGCACGGCAGGCTTCTCCGACAGCAGCGCGGCGAACCGCTCCGGATCGCAGGCGGCGATCTCGTGCGCGTCGAGATCGTCCGTTCCGAGCCGCTGGGCGATCGTGTAAGGGCCCGAGAACGCCCATTCCATCGGGATCTGCTGGTCGAGCAGCATCCCGACCAATGCGGCGAGCGGGCTGCGGCCCAGCAGTTCGTCCGCCTCGGGGCGCTGCGCTAGTTGAACCTTCGTGGCCATGGGGCCAGCTTAGGACCGCCTCCAAGGGCGGGTCGGCCGGGCGCGGGAACCCGCCGCGGATCACGGTCCGTCACGGGCAGCGATCGCGGCGCGGCAACGATCATGGCATGGCGCGGCGAATCTGTCGGAAGTCTTACGAGCACCGGCGGAAGCCTGGCGGCCCGCAGGTCACGGTGCTCGAATGGAGGCGTGAACGAGGATCCGGCAGAGGGCACCCCCGTAGGACGGCGGGTCGTGCTCGGGATGCTCGGCCTTGGCGCCGCTGGAGTCGCCGTAGGTGCATCCCTACAACAGAAGGTGAACCGCGCCCTGGCGCCCGTAGGCGGCATCCAGGACGTTCTTCCGGCCGCCGGAGGCTTCCGCTATTACTCCGTCACCGGAGGCGTGAAGCGGCACAGCATCGCCACCCACCGGGTGACCGTAGGCGGGCTGGTGGACAAGCCCCAGGCGTTCACCATGGCCGACCTGGCGCGCCTGCCGCAGACCATGCTCGACAAGGATTTCCAGTGCGTGACCGGGTGGCGGGTGCCGAACGTCCGCTGGGCGGGCGTCGCCCTCCCCGACATCCTGGACGCGGTGGGGGTGTCCCCGCAGGCAAGAGCCGTCAGATTCACGTCGTTCGACGGCGTCTACACCGAATCGCTGACGCTGGACCAGGCGCGGCGCCGTGACGTCATGGTCGCGACCCAGATGGACGGGAAGCCGGTCTCCCACGACCACGGCGGACCCACCCGGCTCTATGTCGCCCCCATGTACGGCTACAAGTCCCTGAAGTGGCTCGGCGGCATCGAGCTCACCGACAAGGTCAAGCAGGGCTACTGGGAGGACCTCGGCTACGACGTGGACGCCTGGGTCGGCCGGTCGAACGGACGTGACGATGCACCCACATGACGCGGTCCGGCCCGAACCGGCGGGGTCCACCAGGCTGCTCCGGTTCACGCGGGCCGAACGGTCGATCCACCATGTGACCGCGCTGCTGATGCTGGTGTGCCTGGCCACGGCGGGGATGCTCTACCTGCCCGTGCTGTCCACGCTGGTGGGGCACCGCGAGCTGGTCAAGACCGTCCACGTGTGGTGCGGTTTCGCGCTGCCGGTCCCCATCGTCCTAGGGCTCGCCTCCAGGGCCTTCAGGGCCGACCTACAGCGCCTCAACAGGTTCGCCCCACATGACTGGGAGTGGCTCAAGCGCGGCGACCGCAGAGCGGTACGGCGGGGCAGGGGCATCCTGCCCGTGGGCAAGTTCAACGCCGGGCAGAAGCTGAACGCGGCGTTCACGGCGGGCGCGATCCTCGTCATGCTCGGCACCGGCGAGGTGCTGACGTTCCCCGGGCCGTGGCCGGACCGCTGGCGCACCGGCGCCACGTTCGTGCACGACTGGCTCTTCGTCATCATCCTCATCGTCGTGGTCGGGCACCTCTGGGAAGCGCTCCGCGACCCGGGGGCGCTCGGCGGGATGCTCACCGGCCGGGTCGACCGCGGCTGGGCCGCGCGGCACCATCCGGGCTGGGTGGACGCCGTCCAACGGATCGCGGCCCGGACGCCCGACGGCCCATCCGGCGGAGGGTCCGGGGAGGCGGCCGCAGGCGCGTGCGGAGAAGGTCATCCGGAATTTACGAAACGACGGCCCGGTATGTCTTGACTCTCCCGGTGAACGCGCTGGAATGAGACATCGAGGCGAGGTTCGGGCGGACGCCCCGAAACGGGAGCCCCCGCGCTTCGTCTCGCCGGCGGCGTCCCCGCCCGCCGGAACCCTGTGCGCGGAGGTGTACGCAGATGCCTGCACTGGCCGATCACCGGAGCGAGACCCGCGACGCGCTCACGCGGCGGCTCACCGGCGAGTTCTCGCACTTCTCCCCGGACGCGGTGCACCAGTGCGTCGCCGACGTCCAGGCGTGCATGGCCCACCTGGGGCTCGAACCGACGCCCGCGCGCGTGGAGCGCATGGCGCGCGAACACCTCGTCGGCATGCTGAAATCCGAGCCGCCCTCAGGACGGACCCAGGGGACCGGGGTCGACGGCTGAACCACCCGCCCGTCCCGCGCCCGAACCCCCGCCGCTCCCGCGCCCGAACCCGCCCGCCGGTCCCGCGCCTTACGCACACGCGACACCGCGGGATCTGAGAAACTGGGCCCGTGAGTCCTCGCAGCCGCCGCTCCCCGTCCGGAGATCCGGCGCGGGACGGCACGGCACCGCCCGGCGAGGTCTCCGAGATCTTCGACGGGATGCTGCGGCACGCCCGCGAACTGCTGGCCGTGCGCAGCCCGCTGGACGCGGAGCTGATCGTCAGCGAGATCCTCGGGTCGTGGTGGGGGCACCGGGTGTCCGCCGGAGACGTCGAGGTGGTCATCGGCGAGGCGCTCGTGGACCACGCGGCGCGCGCCGCGACCCCGGCGGCGCTGGCGCTGCTCACCGGGATGGCCTACCTCGGCACTCCGCGGCAGGCCGCCAAGGCCGAGCGCGCCGCGCTGGAGCTGATGGAGCGGGGCGTCGCCCGCCCCGGATGGGCCGACCGCGTCGGCATGGTCACGCCGGACGAGTGCTTCGTGTCGCGCGACGTGTACGGCGACCAGGACTCCATCGTCTGCACCTATACCTACGGGGGAGCCGAGCGGCACGCCCTGGTCGTCCTGGTGGACCGGAACAAGGCCGGGGCCGTCCAGTACGCCGACGCCCCGTTCCCCTCGGCGGCGCCGCCCGCGTTGCGCGCCGCGCGCCCCCCGGCCTCCGGGATGGTCCGGGACGCGTGGGTGTCGTCCCAGGTCGACAAGCTCCTCGACCACTGCCGCCGCGAGGGCCGCGACAACGCCCTGATGCGGTTCGAGCAACTGGACCCGCGCGACACCAAGGCCCTCCTGCAGAGCGCCCTCGCCCTCACCAACGACACGGCCGACCCGCCGGTGAACGACAACTTCGGCTCGTACCACGCCTTCGTGCGCGCGCGCATAGGGATCCTCCCGCCGGGAGGGCGCCTGCCGCAGCCTCCGGTGTACGGGCGCGACCGCCGCGCCACGATCGCCGCGCGGTTCCTCGCGTCGGACGAGGCGGAAGGGCTCTCGGACCTGTCGGCCGCCAGCCGCTGCGTGGACCGCATCATCGCCTACGGCTGCACGCACGATTTCGGGCGGCCGCTGCGGGTCAGCCCGATCAAATGCGAGATGTTCCTGCTCGACTGGCTGCCGCGCAAGGTGCTCCTGTCCCCCGCCGAGCAGGAGGCCGTACCGCACGTGCTGGCCGCCTGGGTGCGCTGGGCCGGCAAGCGCACCGGGCTCCCCGAGGAGGGCGTCAGGGCGACGCTGGACGCGGTGTGGGACGCCACGGCGAAGTTCGCCGAGGCGTACCGCGACCCGTCCGCCTTCGGCCTCGACCGGGACCTCGTCGCCCGCCTCCTCCCGGACGGAGAGCTGGAGGCGCTCCCCCGGCGGGCGTTCGCGCTGCCGTTCCTGTCCGGCACCCACCGCCGCTCCGGGCGGCACGGCTCCATCGACCTGTCGACGCTCGACCCCTCCGACCCCGACGACCGGCGCGTGATCCTGGAGTTCGAGCACCCGGGCGCGGACGAGGAGCACCTCGACGCGCACGAGAGGCTCACCGACCGGCTGTGGCGGGGCGACCCGCCGCAGCTGTGGGAGACCGCGCAGGCACTGCTCGACATCGGCTACGAACGCCACGAGATCCTGCACAGACTCATCGGCGTCCTCGATCGCTGCGGCGACGACGCGGACGCCCTCCGGGAGGCGCTGCGTGTGCTGCGTCACGAACCTCCGCCCGAGTGAACTCCTGGTTTGCGCGCGGGCTCCCCGGCGACAATCATCGGATCCCGGGCATGGTCTCGCGGGGGCCCGGGGCCGCCCCCGGTCGTAGGGAGTGATCTTGTTGGAGTGGTCCGAGTTCGCCCGCCGGCTGGGCCGTGAACTGGCGGGTCTCGACCGGGACACCATCCTCATCGTGCGCGAACGCGACGAGAGCCGGCACTACGTCCAGGCGATGCGCGAGCCCGACCGGCTCTACGCCGAGGCGGTCAGCAACAACTTCCTCGACGGGCCGCTGCTGCTCACGCCGGCCGACGAGGAGGTCATGAGCGACGCGGGCTGGCGCCCGCCCGCCGACCCCGCGCCCCGCAACTGGTGGACCGAGCTGCCCGAGGCCGGCACGCCCGGCGGGATGCGGTCGGTCGCCGGCGGCGACTACTCGCGGCTGGCCGACGTGATGGTCACCGCGCTGCGCGACGTCCAAGGCGTCCGGCGCCCTTCCGACCTGGTGTACGAGTCGTTCCACCGGCACGGCAACGGCCTGATCGAGCTGCTCGACTTCGGCATCGAGACCGCCGACCCGTCGCGCGTCAGCAAGCGCCGCTCGTCGGCCGCGATCCCGCCGCCTGAGCCCTTGCCGGAGAGCGCGCCCCCGGCGCCCGGCCCGCCGCCCGCCGGCCCGCCCATGCCGCTGCCTCCGCCCGGAGTCCCCGGCACCGACGCCGACCTCCTCGAACCGCGCCTGGCCGAGGCCAAGGAGCGCGGCGACCACGCCACCTACTTCAGCCTGCTGGCGGGCGCCGATCTGGTGCTCCCCGCCACGGCGCACGCGGTGGAGAACCCCGACCGCGCCGAACTGCCGACCATCACGATCGGCACCGGCACCTACGTCACGCTGTACACGTCCCCCGGCGCGCTCGCCCGTACCGGCGACCAGCATCCGCTCTACCGGCGCACGTCGTTCGCGCTCCTGGCGGCCGGCTGGCCGGACCCGTCCTGGCAGCTCGCCGTCAACCCCGGCCTGCCGAGCGAGGTCCTGCTGGACGCGTCCGCGCTCGGCCGGCTGGAGGCCGCCCAGCGGGAGACGTCCACGGCCGCGCCGGAGGCGCCCAACCCGTACGGGACGGTCGATCCGGGCGCGCTGGCCGGGCCCGGCGCCGTCGCGGGCGGCCCTTCACCCGCGGTCAACGGTTCGGGCGTGCCCGGGTTCCCCGGCGTCCCTGGGCCGCCCCAGGGCGTCAACGGCTCGCCCGCGCAGAACGGACTGCCCTCCCTCAACGGGATCCACGGCGTCAACGGACTGGCCAGAACCGACGACTTCCACGACGACTCCGGTACCGCGATAGACCCTTACACGGCGGAGGAGCTGAGGGCGGCTCTGGAAGCCGGTACACCGGACCTGGGCAGGGCCAAGCCGGAGCCCCCGGAGCCTGCACCCGAGCCGTCCGTGGCTGCTCCCCTGGGCGCCCCTACGGACGGGACGCCCGCCGAAGCCGACCCCGTCGAGACGCACCAGCCCGCCGAAACGCACCAGCCCGGCGCGCCACAACCCGACGCGCACCAGCCCAGCGCACCGCAACCTGGAGCAGCGCAGCCCGAAGCAGTGCAGCCTGAGGCACCGCAGCCCGAAGCAGTGCAGCCCGAAGCAATCCAGCCTGAGGTAGTGCAGCCCGAGGTACCGCAGCCTCCGGCGACGCCCCCTGGGACGCAGCAGGTCGGAACACCGCAGCCCGAGGTGCGGCCCCAGGTACAGCCCGAGACGCAGTTGCCTGAGGCGCGGCAGCCCGACGTCCGGGCGGCCGGGCAGCAGCCCATCGCGCAACACACCGTGCCGCAACCGCCCGCAGGCATTCCGATGCAGCCGCCCCACGGCACCCGACTGTGGCGCTCCACCGGAGACGACGACGAGACCCCCGTCGCGGTCTACGACGCCATCGGCGGCGTCTGGAGCCCGGCGCGGACCGACGCCGTCCCGGCTCCCCGGGCCGAGTGACGGAGCGTTCGGCTACCGTCGGGTAAGGCAATCCCACCCCCGGACGCGAGAGTGGACCCCGAGTGGACTGGAACGACTTCGACAAACGGCTGACCCTCGAGCTGTCACGGCTCCCCGTCAGGTCGTTCCTCATCGTGCAGGGGCCCAGCGGACTGCCGTACGTGCAGGCCATGCGGATCGAAGGCGGGCTGGACGCCGAGGCGGTCGGCAGCGCGTTCCTGCCCCGCCCGCTCGCGCCCCGCCAGGAGCGGCGCCTCACCACCCTCGGCTGGGAGCCGCCCGACGGCGAGGACCGGCGGAACTGGTGGAACCGCTACACCTGGCGTGAGCGCGGCAACCGCGCACCCGCCGAACTGCTGGAATGCGCCGCGATGCTCGCGGGCCAGATGGTCGGCGCCTTCCGCGACGTCTACCGGATCGACTCCCCGCTAGGGCTCGTCTATCAGGCCAGCAAGACGGGGCCGGAGGGCGGGCCGCTGGCCCTTCCCGGCCTGGGCATCCCGCTGGCCGTGCCCGAGTCCGAGAGCCGTCCCGCCGCGCAGGACGCGCCGCGCGCGGAGCGTCCGTCCGGCACCGCCCTGGAGATCGCGCTCGCCGAGGCGCGCGAGCGCGGCGACCAGCAGGCGTACCTGCGGCTGCTGGCGCGCGCCACCCTGTACCTGCCCGCGTCCGGCGACCCGACCGCCGAGCACCGGTTCGCCACGGCGCAGTTCGGCGACGGGACGTTCGTGCTGGCGTTCACCTCGCCTGAGGCGATGGACCGGTCGCTGCAGGGGCAGGCCGTCCACCACCGGGAGGCGACGCTGTCGGAGCTGTCCCGGCACTGGCCGCATCCGGACTGGCAGCTCGCGATCGACCCGGGTCTGCCCAGCGCCTCGTACCTGGACGCGAACGCCCTGTTCGAGCCCGTCCCGGAGGAACCGCGCGCCCGCCCGGCGCCCCCGGACCCGTCCGACGTCCGGGTGGCCGGGCGATCGTCCCGGACGTCCCGGACGTCCCGGACGGCGGCGCGGCGGCGCCGGCAGCCGGACGCGGGACCCTCCCGGGCCGCCGCCAGAACGCCGCAGGCGCCCGCTCGCCCGCAGGACGAGCCCGCTGCACCCCAGGGCGTTCCCGCGGCCGCACAGGCGCCCTCACCGCCGGAGGCCGACCTGCCCCCGCTCCCCCGTCGGCGCGAACGTCCTGGAGCGGCCCCGCAGCCCGAGTCCTCGCCCCGGCCCGCGCCTGCGGCCGCGCGGGAGACGCCGGCCGATCCTCACGGGCTTCCTGTTCCGCCGCTGCACGGCGCCCCGCACCCGACCTCCGCGCCCGCGCCCGCGTCGCAGGAGCAGAGCGTCCCGCACGGATCGCAGGCGGCCCGGCTCACCACCCCGCAGCCCGCGCCCTTCGGTTCGCAAGGCGTCCCCTCGAACCCGCAGGCTCATGGCTCACCGGCTGCGCCCGGAACGCCCCCCGGTCCGCAGCAAACGGCGCGGGACATTCCCCGTCCGTCGGACCTCGGCCGTAGAGGCGCCGCCGTTCCGCCCGGGGAGGCGCCGACCGCGTCCTCCTTCCAGCCGCCCGCCGCCCCCGCGCGCACGCACGAGGAACCCCTCGTCCAGAGCCCGCCGCCGCAGGCTCCGGCGTTCGACCGCGTAGAGCCCGTGGCCCCGCGCGAGACGACGCCGAACCAGGTCCCCCTGGACCCACCGGGACCAACGCGTCCCACTGTGGTGCCCCAGGACGTGCCCCTGCCGGTGGGCGATGCTCCCCGCGAGACCGTCCCGAGCGGCGACGCGGCTCCGGAGAACGCCGACCGCCTGGACGCCGCGTCCGAGACCGTGGTCATGCAGAAGGTCCTCCGCCGCGAACATGTGCAACACTACCTGGAGGGCGGTTACGACCTCGTCGCCGGGTACGTGCACCGGCTCCAGGACGTGGCGGAGCTGAACACCCCCGCCGCCCTGATCCGCGGCCTCGGCCTCGTGTACGAGGGGTCGCCGTTCGCCCCCGGCGACGAGGAGATCTTCGTGGTCCGGTGGCCCGCGGTGAAGCCGTCGCTGTTCCGGCGGCCGCTGGGCGGCATCGACGAGTGGAGCATGGGGATCATCCCGGGCGGCTGGGTGATCGAGAAGGCGCCGTTCCCCGGCTCGGGGTACGCGCCGGGCGACGGCCCCGCCGTCCCCGAGTTCAAGATCGAGAGCCAGCGGCTGCCGCACGGCGCCGAGCTGTACCGGCTCGACGCGGCCGGGCGGGAGTCGCTGGTCGCGGCGTACGACGCCGACCTGCGCCGCTGGCTCGTCAGGCTCCCGGGAGGACGGGGATGAGGGTCCGGCACGGCTTCTTCGCGCGCTGGCGCGGCACCGAGTACGAGGCCAGCCCGGACGGCGACCGGGTGCGGCTCTACGTCAGCGAGCACGCCGACGGGTTCCGGCAGATCAGCCCGGGCCGGTTCGTCCAGGTGGTGCCGGCCTCGGAGGTCGAGGACGTCCGGTACGTCAGCACGTACTGCACGTGGCGCGGCGAACCGTTCGTGGTGCTCGGCGAGCACCAGGGGTGGCTGCGGGTGGAGTACACCGGCGGCAAGGCGCCGGTGGCCGAGAGCCTCGGGCTGGAGCTGTTCGACCGCGGCGTCTACCAGGCATGGGCCTCCAAGCACGAGGTCGAGGACGTGCGCGAGGAGTCGGTCTGAGGCGAGCCCGGCCCCGGCCGGCCGGGCGATCGGTGGTAGGTCTTGGGCATGGCGGTCATCGACATCAACGCCGACCTCGGCGAGGGGTTCGGCATCTGGGAGCTGGGCGACGACCTGGCGTTGCTCGACGTCATCACGAGCGCGAACGTGGCGTGCGGGTTCCATGCCGGCGATCCGCTCATCATGCGGCGGGTGTGCGCCGCGTCGGTGGAGCGCGGCGTGACGATCGGAGCCCAGGTCTCCTACCGGGACCTGGCGGGGTTCGGCCGCCGCGAGATGGACGTGGCGCCGCCGGAGCTCACCGCAGAGGTGCTCTACCAGATCGCCGCTCTGGACGGCATCGCGCGCGCGGAGGGCGGCCGCGTGAGCTATGTGAAGCCCCATGGCGCGCTGTACAACCGCATCGCCCGCGACGCCGTGCAGGCCGCTGCGGTGGCGGACGCGGTGCGCGCCTACGACGCGACATTGCCTCTGCTGACGCTCCCCGGGTCGGCCGTGCACGAGGTCGCCCAAGGGCTGACGGTGGTGGCCGAATGCTTCGCCGATCGCGCCTACACGCCATCGGGCGGGCTCGTGTCGCGCCGTGAGCCCGGCGCGGTCGTGCACGATGCGGACGCCGTCGTGCAGAGGGCGGTGCGGATGGCGGTGGAGGGAACGGTCGTCGCGGTGGACGGCACCGAGGTCCCCCTTCAGGCGCGTTCCATCTGCGTGCACGGTGACACACCCGGCGCGGTGGCGCTCGCAGAGTCGGTCCGGTCCGCGCTGTCCGGCGCGGGCGTCGCGCTGGAGCCGTTCGCGTGAGAGTCCTAAGGGCCGGTGATGCGGCCCTCCTCGTGGAGACCGGTGACCTGGCGACGGCCCATCGGCTGAACGCGGCGCTGCGCGAGGCGTCCTGGCCCGGCGTGGTGGACGTCGTCCCGGGCGAGCAGACCGTCCTGGTGGTGGCCGACCCGTCCGCCGACCTCGACCGTCTCGCGGCCCGGCTGCCGGACCTGGCGCTGCCCGACGACGCGGAGGGCGACGCCGAACCGGTCGAGATCCCCGTGGTCTACGACGGGGAGGACCTCGACGAGGTGGCGGCCCTCACCGGGCTGTCGCGGGAGGAGGTCGTCCGCAGGCACGCGTCCGGTGCGTACACGGTCGCCTACCTGGGCTTCTCGCCCGGCTTCGGCTACCTGACGGGCCTGGACCCGGCGCTGCACGTGGCGCGCCGCGAGTCGCCGCGCACGGCGGTCCCGGCGGGGTCGGTGGCGATCGCGGGACGGTACGCGGCCGTCTACCCGTCCCGGTCGCCGGGCGGCTGGCGGCTCCTCGGCAGGAGCCGGCTGCCGTTGTGGGACGTGACGCGCGAACCGCCGTCCCTGCTGCGGCCGGGGACGCGCGTCCGGTTCGTCCCGGAGGAGCCTTCTTGATCGAGGTCGTCCGGCCCGGCCCGCTGGCGACCGTCCAGGATCTCGGCAGGCCCGGCTTCGCCCACCTCGGCGTGCCGCGTTCGGGCGCGGCCGACGAGCGCGCCCTGCGCCTCGCCAACCGGCTCGTCGGCAACCCCGAAGGCGCGGCGTGCGTGGAGTTCACCTTCGGCGGCGGCTCCGTGCGCTTCCACGAGGACGCCTGGGTGGCCGTCACGGGCGCGCCCTCGCCGATGTGCATCGACGGGCGCGCGCACGGGACGAACGCGCCGTGCCATGTGCGGCGGGGAGGCGTGCTGGAACTGGGCACGCCCGCGCACGGTCTGCGCAGTTACCTCGCCGTGCGCGGCGGCATAACGGTCGACCCTGTGCTCGGGAGTATGTCGACCGACCTGCTGTCGGGTCTCGGGCCCGCACCCCTGTCGCCCGGCGCCCGCCTTCCGGTGGGGCCTGCGGCGGACCTGGGCGCCATCACCGTGGACGTGGCGCCGGTCCCAGGCATGCCGGAGACGCCGGTCCTGCGCATACTGCCCGGCCCGCGCGCCGACTGGTTCACCGAGGACGCGATGGCGACGCTCACGTCGGCGCCTTACCAGGTGTCGCCGGACAGCAACCGGGTGGGCATCAGGCTCGACGGGCCCCCGCTGGCGCGGTCGCGAGGCGGGGAACTGGGCAGCGAGGGCATGGTCACCGGCTCGGTCCAGGTGCCGCCCAGCGGCCTGCCCATCGTCTTCCTGGCCGACCATCCGACGACCGGCGGCTACCCGGTCGTCGCGGTGCTCGCCGCGGCGTCGGTGCCGGACGCGGCGCAACTGCGTCCAGGGCAGCGCGTCCGGTTCCGGACCTGACGCCGCCCCCGGTCAGGATGGCCGCCCCGGTCAGGACGGCGGCCCGGTCAGGACAGCGGCCCGGTCAGGACAGCGGCGCGGGCGCGGACCCGTCCAGATGCGAGACGTCGTTGAACCCGCGGATCGACGACAGGCCGTCCTTCCACACCAGCACCGAGATCGACCCGTTGTCGGGGGTGAGGAACGCGAACGGCCGGGACCCGGTGGCGGCCGCGAGCGCCTGCCCGATCACGCCGCCGTGGGTGAACACCGCCACGCGCCCGCCGGGGTGGGCGGCGGCGACCCGGCCGAGGCCCTCCCGGACGCGGGCGGCGAACGCCTCGTCGGACTCCGCGCCGGGGATGACGTCCCAGCGCTCCTCCGCGACCATGCGCTGGGCGACCGGGTCGTTCTCGGCGACCATCTTGCGGAACAGGCCGCCCTCCCACTCGCCGAGATGCACCTCGCGCAGGGCGGGTTCGACGCGCGGCTCGATGTCGAGCTTGCGCGCCAGCGGGGCGGCGGTCTGCGCGGTCCTGCGGAGCGTGGTCACGTAGAGGGCGTCCAGCCGGGTCGACGCGAGCCGCTCCGCGACCCGGTCGGCCTGCTCGCGGCCCTCGGGCGCCAGTTCGGGATCGCCCTGGCCGTCCACCAGCGGGAACGGCGCGTCGGGGCGGGCCGGTGCGGAGGCCCCGTGCCGGATCAGCAGCAGTTCGGTCGCGCCTTCCGGCGGCTGGTAACGCTTCTGCCGGTATTCGACCGGCTGGTCCCGCTCGTCCACGGAAGGCACCTTATGCGGGCCGCTCGTGGCCGCATCACGCCGGGGTGCGAAGGATCCCGCGCGGCCGGGCGCGCCGCCGACGGTCAGGCCAGGAGCCGCCCCAGGCGTTCCCGCTCGGCCTGGAGAGGCTCGGCCGGGATGTCTTCGAACGCCGTCACGGCCGGGTTCCCGTCCTTCGCCTCCCACACCCCGGCGACGCGTCCCTCGTGCAGGACGACCGGGGAGATCCAGCCGCCCGTACGGCTCACCTCGGAGCGCCGCTCGACCGGGATCAGATAGAGGGCGTTGGTTCCCGCTCCCAGGACGTACTGATCGAACGCCCCCAGGAGCCGTACCGACGTGGCCGGTGCGGTGTCCACCAGTTCATCGAGGTGCTCCTCCAGCACGTGCATGGGCACGCCCTCGACCTCGACCGTGGACAGCCCGTCCGCGGCGGCGTCGAACCAGCCCTTCACGTCCTTCTTCCGGTTGCCCTTGCGCATGAGCCAGTTGTCGAACATCTCGGGCGTGGCGGGACCGTGCGCACCGAGGTAGGCATGGATGACCGTACGGGCGGCCTCGCCCACGGGCGGCAGCCCCTTCCAGGCGGGCAGCCAATGCTCCGGTGCCGTGAACGTGACCCGCGTTCCCTGCGGCGGCCCGTAGCACAGGACGCCCCACCAGGCCAGCGGCTTGAGGAGCGTGCCCCACCCGGAGCCCAGCACCTCCGCGAGGTGCCGCGAGCCGGTCTCCTCCACCACGGCGGTGGTCAGCTCCTCGCGCGTGAGCGCGCCCCCTCCCGCGAGCGCTTCGGCGGCGGCTCCGGCGATCGCCTCCAGATCGGCGGGGGTCGCGCCAAAGCTCCGCTGCCAGGTCGCCTTCTCCCAGTTGCGGACGGCGGCGCACAGCACGAGGTAGGCGGCGACCTCGTCCGCCGGAAGCAGGTGCAGCGTGCCGCGCATGGCCCACGTCTTCACGAGCGTCCTGTCGTCCAGGACCGCGCTCGCCACCTCGCCGGGCCTGGGCGTCTCCTGACGGACCGCCACGGCGAGCTCGGCGGCGGAGGCGACCTGCGCCTGCACGCCCGCCAGGCGCCGCGCGATGTCGACGGCCGAGACGTCGCCGGGCGGTTCGATGTACTGCCGCCGCATCCGCCAGGCCAGCACCTGCGCCCACGTAACCGAGGTCATCACCCGATTAGACACCGGGCCGCCGACAGAATCGCCCGGCGCGGGGCTCAGGCCAGGCGGTGGCTGAGCTCGGCGAAGGCGTCGCGCACGTCGTCGGCCGTCAGCAGGGTCAGGTCGGCGGCGGTCGCGGCGGATCCGAGCCCGGCCGCCCGCAGCGCCCGGCACGCGCACGCCTTCTCGTACAGGGACCGCGCGAAGCGGCCGTTGCCGAGCTCGTCGATACGGCCCGTCCCGCAGACGTGCTGGAAGACCAGCGCGAGGTCGTCGAGGGCGCGCTCCTCCCACTGGTCGCCGCCCTGCTCGGCTATGAGCTGGGCTATGCGCAGCAGTTCGTCGGGCCCGTAGGAGGGGAAGTCCACGCGGACGTCGAAGCGGGACGCGAGCCCCGGGTTGGACGCCAGGAAGCGGTTCATGTCGGCCTCGTATCCGGCGAGGACGACCACGAGGCGGTCCCGGTCGTCCTCGGCGCGCTTCAGCAGGACCTGCACCGCCTCGGCGCCGAACGCGTCGCCGCCCGAGTAGCCCGGGTTGGTCAGCGCGTACGCCTCGTCGACGAACAGCACGCCGCCGAGCGCCGAGTCGACGACCTTGTTCGTCTTCAGGGCCGTCGCGCCGAGGTGCTCGCCCACGAGGTCGGCGCGCTGCGCCTCGACCACCTCCGGCCGCGCGAGCAGCCCGAACGCCGCGAAGATCCGGCCGAGGACCCGCGCGACCGTCGTCTTGCCCGTCCCCGGCGGGCCGGTGAACACGAAGTGCCGCGTCGGCGGCCGCGCGACGAGCCCCTGCTCGCGGCGCATCCGCGCCACCTGGAGTTGCGCGGCGATCTCCCGGACCTGCCGCTTCACCGGTTCGAGCCCGATCATCGCGTCCAGCGAGCCGAGGGCCTCGTCCAGGGTCGGCGTCTCGGCGTAGCCGCGGTACCGCTCGGTCACCTCCGCGAAGGCCGTCTCGACGTCCTCTTCGAGGAGGGTGACGAGGTCGTCCGCGCTCGGCGCGGCCGGTTCGCCGGACGACGCGACGGCGTCGACGACCCGTACGTCACGCGCGCGCGCCGCCGCCTCGGTGAGCGTGCGGACGAACCTTCCGTTGCCCAGCTCGTCGACGATGCCGCGGCGCTCGACCTCCTCGAAGCGGGCGGACAGCCGGTCGCGGGCGCCGGGCGAGAGGCGGTCCTCGCGGAGGCCCGTGTGGTACTCGGCGATCTGGAGGAGCTCGGCGGGCCGGTACGAGGGGAAGTGCACGCGGGTGCCGAAGCGGGACGCGAGGCCGGGGTTGGAGCCGAGGAACTCCTCCATCTGCGCGTCGTATCCGGCGAGGATGATCACCAGGTTGTCGCGGTCGTCCTCGGCGCGCTTGAGAAGCGCCTGCACGGCCTCGTCGCCGAACCGGTCGGGCTGTCCTTCGGCGGAGTTGACGAGCGCGTACGCCTCGTCGATGAAGAGCAGCCCGCCCAGTGCGGAGTCGACGAGCCGGTTGGTCTTGATGGCGGTGGCGCCCAGGAACTCCCCGACGAGGTCGGCGCGGTGGGCCTCCACCACCGTCTGCCGGGGCAGCAGCCCGAACGCGTAGAAGATCTTCGCGAGGACGCGCGCGACGGTGGTCTTGCCGGTGCCGGGCGGTCCCACGAACACGAAGTGCCGCATGGGCTTCTCCGTGGGGACGCCGGCGGCGGCGCGCATGTGCGCGGCCTCGATGGACGCGGCGATGGAGCGCACCTGCCGCTTGACCGGCTCCAGCCCGATCATGGCCTCGAGCTCGGCGAGGGCCTCCGCAACGGAGATGCCCGGTTCGTCCGTCCCGCCGGCGTCACCGGTCGCCGCGGCGTCCACGGCACCGGCGGCTTCGGCCGCCTGAGCCGCCGCACGCGGCCGCTGGGCCGCCTGCGCGGCCGCCGGGGCCCCGGAGGACGGGCCGGACGCGTCGTCGCGCGAGGCGCCGGATGAGGGCCGCGCGGACCCGCCGGTATCCCGCCGGTCGGGCCGGTCGCGCTTCTCCGGGCCGGAGGGGTTCCGCCGAGATGCCACCGTCGCGTCCCCCTTCGGGGCGGCCTGTTCCTGCACCCAGCCGGTCTCGTACGCCTCGGCCGGAACCGCGCGCCGCGCCTGGTCCCAGCGGTAGGCGAGCACCGCGAAGGCCGCGGCCCATCCCGGCAGCACGCTCGCCTGCGGAAGCGGATGCGCGATCGCCGCGGTCGCCACCCCCGCCGCGCCGAGCGCGAGCAGCGCCGTCCGCCAGGGCGCGTACCCGCGCAGGCGGAAGGCCATGAACGCCACCGGCAGGGCCAGCAGCGCGAGCAGCAGTTCCGGGCCCAGGTAGGGCGGATGCCCGCCGTCCGGGTACAGCCGGCCCAGCGGCACCGACAGCGCCAGCCATGACGCGACGACCGCGACCACCGCCATCCCGGTGGGCGAGCGGAGCGTCAGGTGGACGACGATGAGCAGGATGACCGCGAACGCCGCCGTGCCGAGGACCGGCCCGCCGGCGACGACCACCGCCGCCAGCACGAGCGCGACCAGCAGGACCCCGCCGAGGAACCGCAGCCCCGCCGGGATCTGGAAGTAGCGCCAGCGCAGGCGCTCGAAGAGATCCCGCGCCGCGGCGTCCTTCGCCGGGCGGGAGCGGGACCTGCCAAACAAAGCCATCAATAAGCGAGTAAAGCGCAGGACAGGCCCGAACGGGACTCCCCGCGCCGCGTTCATTGACTCCGGTGGAGGCCGCCCGGTCGGGAGTCCTGTTCGCACCGCCGCGAGACCAGGACATTTGTCCTGCGAAGAACCAGAGGTTCGGCTCTGCAGCCGGCCATGGCGCGGTCCGTAGCGTCACGGACATGACAGTCCAGACGACGGAGGCGGCGAGCGCGGTGGAGTTCGCCGGCGTCACCAAGAGCTACGGCGCCGTGCGGGCGGTGGACGGCCTCGACCTGCGGCTCGACCGCGGGACGTCGGTGGCGCTCCTCGGGCCGAACGGCGCCGGCAAGTCGACCGCGATCGGCATGCTCCTCGGCCTGCTGCAGCCGGACTCCGGTACGGTCGCGCTCCTGGGCACGCCCCCTGAGCAGGCGGTGCGAGCCGGTCGTGTCGGGGCGATGCCGCAGAGCGGCAGGTTGATCGGCGGGGTCACCGTACGGGAACTGCTCGGTTTCGTCAGGCTCGCCTATGCGAGAAAGGCCAAAGCGATCGGGCGCGCCTCCACCGTGCCCGCCCTGGGCGAGTTGATGGAGACGGCTCGGATCACGGAACTCGCCGGGCGGAAGGCCGACCGGTTGTCGGGCGGGCAGGCGCAGCGGGTCAGGTTCGCGATCGCCATGGCGGGCGCGCCCGACCTCGTCGTGCTGGACGAGCCCACCACGGGTCTCGACATCGAGGCACGGCTGGAACTGTGGGCGGCCGTCCGCGGATACGCGGAAAGGGGCGGCACGGTGCTGTTCTCCACGCACTACCTGGAGGAGGCCGACGACCATGCGGACCGCATCGTCGTCATGGACCGCGGACGGGTCGTCGCCGACGGCACGAGCGACGGCATCAAGCGGCGCGTGCCGGGCCGCACGGTCAGCTTCGACCTGATAGGCCGCGCGCCGTCCCTGGACGTCCTGCCGGGCGTCGTCAGCAGCGAGGTCGGCGCCGGCCGGGCCAGGCTCCACACCACCGACTCCGACGCGACCGTCCTGGCGCTCGCCGAGGCGGGCCTCGTCCGGAACCTGGAGGTGACGGGCGCCCGGCTGGAGGAGGCGTTCCTCACCCTGACCCATGCCCGCGGCGCGCACGCGGAGGGAGGCGCACGATGATCGTGCACTACGTCCGGCTGGAGATGGTGCGTCTCCTGCGCGACCCCGGCTACCTGGTGATGAGCCTGGTCTCGCCGCTGACCATGTACCTGGTGTTCACCTCGCTGGACCTGACCGGTGACTCCGGGCAGGGCGGCCCGTTGTACTCGATGGTGGGCATGGCCGGCTTCGGCGCCATCGGCGCGGTCATGGGCAGTGGCGTCGCCATAGCCGAGGACAAGCCGATCGGCTGGATACGGCAGCTCCGCCTCCTGCCGCTACGGCCACTGGACGTCGTCGTCGGGCGGGCGCTGTGCGCGATGGTCGTCACCCTCCCGCCGATCCTGTCGGTGTGCCTTGCCGGAGCCCTGGTGAACGGGGTGTCGCTCGGCGCCGGGCAGTGGGCCGCCGTACTGGTGCTGCTGTGGGCGGGCATCGCGCCGATCGCCGTGCTCGCCATCGGCCTCGGCTATCTACTCACGGGCCAGCAGGCGCAGATGGCGGGGCTCGTCTGCTACATGGGCCTGTCCCTGCTCGGCGGCCTGTGGGTCCCCATCTCGAAGTTCCCCGGATGGCTGGAACGCCTCGCCACCGCCACCCCCATCAACCGCTACGGGGAGCTCTCCTGGCGCGTTACCGACGGCGACGCTCCGTCCCTTACAGGGGTACTGGTGCTCGCCGGATGGGCGGTCCTGTTCGCTGCGGTCGCCGTGTACGGCTACCGGCGCTCGGCGCGTTCGGCGTGAGCGTCCCCATCCGCGTACCGTTTGCGCGTGAGCGAGGAGAGCACCGGGTGAGGCTCTGGAAGGACGCCCCGCCCCGGCGGACGCCCGACCTGGACCTGGACAAGCTGGACCGCAACGGCCCCGAGGGCGGCGCGTTCGTCTTCTGGCTGATCATCCTGCTGTGGCCGCTGCGCGACATCGTCGAGGGCCGGTCGCACCCCGTGTGGCTGGCCGTCCTCGCACTGCTCGCGTTCGCGGCCGTGCACATCGCCGTGGCCCGCACCGCGTTCGACGGGCGGGTGCCGATCAAGGTGCCGGTGGGGCTGCTGCTCGTGGAGGCGGGCGTGGCGTCCGCCGCCACAGCCGGGTTCCAGCACCGGTGGTTCACGCTGTGGCCGCTGCTGGGGCTGGCCACCGGCATCGTCGTCGGGCACATGCCGCGCCAGACGAAGGGCCCGGAACTGCCGATGCTCGTCGGCATCGGAGGCGTCTCTGCGCTGTGCATCCTCGTCTCCACGGCCGCCGGGGAGGACGCGCAGACCGTCCTGGGCAGTTGGTACGGCGTGGTCACCGCAGCGCTGGTGACGGCGGTCGTGCTGCGACTGTTCACCGTCATCGGCATGCTCCGCGCGGCGCGCGAGGAGCTGGCGAAGGCGGCCGTCGAGCAGGAACGGCTCCGCTTCTCCCGGGACCTGCACGACCTGCTGGGCCACACGCTGTCGGTCATGGTGGTGAAGGCGCAGGCCGTCCGGCTGGTCGCCGAGCGCGATCCCGCGGTGGCCGCCGAGCAGGCCGCCGACATCGAGAAGGTCGGGCGGCAGGCCCTCGGCGAGGTGCGCCAGGCGGTCTCCGGCTACCGCGGGCGCGGCCTCGCCGAGGAGCTCGACGCGGCGGTCACCGCGCTGGCCGACGCGGGCGTGGACCCGGCCGTCCGCCGGGCCGGGCCGCCGCTGCCGCCGGAACCGGACGCGCTGCTCGGCTGGGCGGTGCGGGAGGGCGTCACGAACGTGATCCGGCACAGCGGCGCCCGGAGCTGCGCCATCACGATCCGCAACGACGGCGGCAGCGCGACCGTGGAGATCAGCGACGACGGGACCGGCCCGGGCCGGAACGCCGTCACCGAAGCGGTCGGCGCCGCGCACGCGGCCACCGGCCGGGACGGCGGTGACGGCGACCGGTCCCGCGCGGAGACCCCGGGGCTCTCGCTGGGCTCCGGCGGGCACGGCCTGCGGGGGCTGGCGGAACGGATGGAGGCCGCCGGCGGCACCCTCCGCACGGGGCCCGCGCCCGGCGGCGGGTTCCTGCTGACGGCCACCGTGCCGATCTGACGGGCGCCGCCGGCGCGGACCAGCGGACCAGGGCGGCGCGGCGGCCGGACGGCGCGCCGCGACGCCGGTGGAGAATGGGGCCTGGAGGAAGCCCGTGATCAAAGTTCTGCTCGCCGAGGACCAGGGCATGATGCGCGGCGCGCTCGCGCTGCTGCTGGGCCTCGAAGAGGACCTGGAGGTCGTCGCGCAGGTCGGCGACGGCGCGCGGGTGCTCGAAGAGGCCCTGCGGACGCGCCCGGACGTGGCGGTGCTCGACATCGAGATGCCGGGCCGCAGCGGCCTCGACGTGGCGGCCGACCTGCGCCGCGAACTGCCGGGCTGCAAGGTCCTCATCGTCACCACGTTCGGCCGCCCCGGCTACCTGCGGCGGGCGATGGAGGCGGGCGCGAGCGGCTTCCTGGTGAAGGACGGCCCGATCGAGGACCTCGTCGCCGCGCTCCGGCGCGTCCTGGCCGGGGAGCAGGTCGTCGACCCCGCGCTGGCGACCGCCGCGCTGTCGGTGGGACCGAACCCGCTGACCGAGCGGGAGCGGGACGTGCTGACCGCCGCGTCCGACGGCGCGACCATCGCCGACATCGCCGGGCGGCTGCACCTGTCGGAGAGCACCGTCCGCAACTACCTGTCCTCGGCGATCGGCAAGACGGGTGCGCGCAATCGCATCGAGGCGGTGGGGACGGCCCGCCACAATGGCTGGCTGTGACCACCGAACACGTCCCTGAGGACGCCCCTTCCACCGGCCCGGCCGACGCGCTGCCCGGTCTCGATCCCGCTACCCCAGCGCATAGGGACGCCACGCGCGCGGCGGGCTACGAGATCGAGCGGGAGCTGCGGGACGCGCTCGCCGGAGGCGACCGCCCGGTCAGGATCGCGGGCGTGGACGAGGTCGGCCGCGGCGCCTGGGCGGGCCCCGTCGTGGTGTGCGCCGCGATGACCGACCTCAGCGCGCCGCCGGTGCTGCGCGGGCGCGGTGACCGGACCGTCGCGCTGACCGACTCCAAGCTGCTCACGGCCACGCATCGCGCGTCGTTCGCCGAGGTGCTTGCGGGATGGCTCGCCGGGCACGCCATCGGCGCGTCCGCGCCGGAGGAGATCGACGAGGTCGGCATGACCGAGGCGCTGAGGCGCGCCGCCGTGCGCGCGCTGGAGGCGCTGCCGCACCCGCCGGACGTGGTGATCCTGGACGGCAAGCACGACTTCCTGCGCCGCCCCTGGCGGGTGCGCTGCGAGATCAAGGCGGACCAGCGGTCGGTGACAGTCGCGGCGGCGTCCGTCCTGGCGAAGGTCCACCGGGACGGCCTGATGGCGGATCTGGAGCACGACCATCCCGGCTACGGGTTCGCCGACAGCGCCGGATACCCGTCTCCCGTCCACCAGCGGGCCCTGGAGGAGTCCGGGCCCACCCCGCACCACCGGCTCTCCTGGTCCTACCTCGACGACCTGCCGCGATGGCGGCACCTGAAGAAGCACCGCGACCCGCTCGCCGGGGAGGGGCAGCTCAGCCTCCTGTGAGGGCGCCTCCGCGCGGGCGCATGAGTCATCCCCCTCAGCCCGGGTACGCGTCGGTCTACGGGAGGTGCAAGCCATGGACGCCGTCATCAAGAAGCTGCTGCGCGAGTCCGGCGAGACGTTCGCGGAGGAGGCCGGGATCCCGCTGAAGGACCAGCCCGCAGCGCTGTTCAAGCTGCTCGTCATGGCGAACCTGCTGAGCGCCCGCATCTCGTCGGACATCGCGCTCGCGGCCGCGCGGGAGCTGTTCGAGGCGGGCGGCGGGACGCCGCGCGGCATGGCGAAGCTGACCTGGCAGGAACGCGTGGACGCGCTGGGGCGCGGCCACTACGTCCGCTATGACGAGAGCACCGCGACGCGGCTCGGGGACATGGCGGAGATAGTCCAGGACAAGTACAAGGGGGACCTGCGCAAGCTCGCCATAGAGGCGGGACGCGATCCGCACAAGGCCGCCGAGCTGCTCCAGGAGTTCCCCGGCATCGGGCCGACGGGCGTCGACATCTTCTGCCGGGAGGCCCAGGCGATGTGGCCGTGGCTGCGCCCCTACGTCGACTCGCAGGTCAAGAAGGGCGCGGAGCGGGTGGGGCTGCCCACCGACGCCGGCAAGCTCGCCTCCAAGGTCCCGGAGAAGGACCTGGCGCGGCTGAGCGCCGCACTGGTACGCGTGGCCCGCGACAAGAAGCTCGCCGACGCCGTCAAGGCCTGATACGCGCGCCCGGCGCGCGCGGGCGGCGCGGCTTTCGCCGCGCCGCCGCCGGGCTCAGTCCTTACCGCGCGCGGCCACCCACTCCAGGTTCCAGCCGTACGCCTCGTCGACCGACATCTTGCCCCACCGAGGCCGTCCCGGCGGCGGCATCACGAACCGGCCCTCGCGCCGGACGACCAGCTCTCCGCCCACGTTCTCGATGAGCGCGAGCACGGCGTCGCGGGAGCCGTCCACGCAGTCGTCCATGCGCATCTCGATGGGCGGCGCGTTCACCGGGAACAGCGTGGCGATCGCGTCCAGGCCGCGGAAGTCGTCCGCGCCATCGTAGATCTCGGCGAACACCAGGATCCGCTTGAAGTCGGCGGTGTGGTCCAGGTTGATGGTGAGGTTCTCGCCGGTCTCGATCGCGCCGGTGCGGTCATCGGCGTCGAGCTTGATGAACGGCGGGCGGTCCAGCGCGCCCATGTCGCCGAGCGCGTGGATGATGCCCCTGCGGCCGCTCTGCAGCTCCCAGAGGCAGCACAGGTCGAGGTCCAGGTCGACGCCGCGGCGGCGCTTCCCGAGCCGTCCCTTGGCGACGCCCTCGCGCGCGGTCCAGTTGAGGTTGACCCGCATGTGGCCGGAGGTGGCGCCGTGCTTGGTGAGCGACACCGTCGGCTTGTTCTTGGTCAGGGAGATCTTCCCGCCGTCCGGCGCGGACGCCTGAGGAGGCGGCGCCTGGAGAGGCGGTCCCTGCGGAGGCGGCGCCTGCGGAGGCGCGTATCCAGGACCGGGCGGAGGCGCGTACTGCCCCGGTGGCGGCGGCGTGTACTGGCCACCAGGCGGCGGGGGCGGCGTGTACTCGCCGGGCGGGGGCGCGTACTGGCCGGGCCCTGGCGGCGGGGCGTACTGGCCCGGTCCCGGAGGGGGCGGAGGGGGCGGCGCATACTGGCCGGGCGGAGGCGGCATGTACTGGCCGCCGGGCGGCGCGTACTGCTCCGGCGGTACCTGCGGGGCGGGCGGCGCCTGCGGAGGCGGTGGGGCCTGCGGCGGAGCGGGCGCCTGAGGAGGCGGCGGGGCGGCCCCCTGGCCCGGGTCGTCGACGCTGATCCCGAAGTCGGTGGCCAGGCCCGCGAGCCCGGTGTCGTATCCCTGCCCGACCGCGCGGAACTTCCACGCGCCTTGGCGCCGGTACAGCTCGCCGAGCACGAACGCCGTCTCGCTCGTGGCGCCCTGGCTGTCGAAGCGCGCGATCTCGGCGCCGCCGGACGCGTCCACGACCCGCACGTACAGGCCCTGGAACTGGCCGAACGTCCCGCCGTCCGCCGACGCCGCGATGACGATCTTCTCCACGCCCGGCTCGACCCGGTCGAGGTCGGCCGCGAGGGCGTCCACGATGACGGGCCCGGGCCGCTTCCCCTCGTGCCGCACCGCGCCGGACGCGTGCGCCGGCTGGTTGTAGAAGACGAAGTCGCCGTCCGAGCGCACCCGGCCGGACTCGGTCAGCAGCAGCGCGGACGCGTCGGCGTCCGGGACCCCCGGGCCGCCCTGCCAACCGACCTCGACGCGCACCGCGGCGACCGGCACCGCGGTGTTGGCGCCCTTCTGCATGGACATAACGCTCCTCGTCATCAACCGACGTCGACAACCTACGGGCAGACGCACGGCACGGCGACCTGCATGTGAGGTGGACGCACGACACGACCGCGGAGTTCCGTGCCCCCCGCCAGATCGCCCGCCTCGGCAACCGGACGGAACCGCTCCGTTTAAGTGGACGAACGACGTCCGGTTGCGCTACGCTCCCGGGCAAGCGGACGGCGATGGTCCGGTTATCGGGAGGAGTGCGACATGGCGGACGGCAGGATCCGGGTGGGCATCGTCGGGGCGAACCCCGACCGGGGCTGGGCCGCGCGAGCGCACATCCCCGCGCTCCGCGCCCTGCCGGACTACGAGATCACGGCCGTCGGCACCACCCGGACCGCCAGCGCCCGGGCGGCGGCCGACCGGTTCGGCGTCCCACACGCCTTCACCGACGCCGCCGAACTCGCCGCGCACCCCGACGTCGACCTCGTGGCGATCACCGTCAAGGTGCCCGCCCACGACGCGCTGATCCGCGCGGCGCTCGACGCGGGCAAGCACGTCTACTGCGAATGGCCCCTGGCGCTCACCACCGCGGAGGCCGAAGACCTCCTGCGCCTCGCGCACGGCACCGGCGTGCGGCACGCGGTCGGCCTGCAGGCGCGCTTCTCCCCCGCCGTCCGGTACGCGCGGGACCTCGTGGCCGACGGCTACGTGGGCCGGGTGACCTCCGTGAACGTGTACGCGGCGCGCGGCAAGGGCGCCGGAGGCGAGATCCCCGACTTCGCCGCCTACACGCTCGACCCGTCCAACGGGGCCGGGACGCTCGAGGTCGGGGCGGGCCACACCCTCGACGCCCTGGAGTACCTCGCCGGGGACATCGCGGCCCTCTCGGCGGAGCTGGCCGTGCAGTGGACGGAGTACCGGGTGGCCGGCACGGACGACACGGTCGCGGTCACCAGCCCCGACCAGATCGCCGTCGCCGCCGTCCTCGCCGGCGGCGCCACCGCCTCCGTGCACGTCCACGACGCCAAGGCCACCGCGGCCCGCACCCGGATCGAGATCGCGGGCACGGACGGCGACCTCGCGCTCGTCTCCCCCGGTCCGGGCGCCGCGGCCGGCGTCCAGATCGGTGCCCTGGCGCTCCGCGGCTCCCGGCGGCACGGATCACCACGGGAAGACCTGCCCGTCCCGGACGAATACCTGTGGGTCCCGGAGCCTGCGCGCGACGTCGAGGTCCTCAACGTGGCGCAGTTCTACGCCCGCCTCGCCGACGACCTCCGGACGGGCGGCCGGACCGTCCCCGGCTTCGACACGGGCCTGCACGTGCACCGGCTCCTCGACGCCGTCCGGCTGTCCGCCGCGACCGGGACGCGACAGAAGGTGACGCAGCCGTGAACGCCCGCTCTCCCCGCCGAGCCACCGCCCCCGCTATGCGGACACCCGACCGTGCACCACCGTCAGGGGACGCGGGCGGTCCACTCGGGAGTGGTGAACTTGTCGGCGACGTACTTGTCCGCGAGACGGAGCTCCTCGTCGGTCAACCCGTCCGCGACCAGGCCGTACCTGCTCCGGAAGTGCGCGATCATCCGGTCGATGATCTGCTCGCGGGGCAGGCCGGTCTGCCGCCGGAGCGGGTCGACGCGCTTGGCCGCGCTGGCGATGCCCTTGTCGGACACCTTCTCCCGGCCGATCCGCAGCACCCGCAGCATCTTCGCGGCGTCGATGTCGTAGGACATCGTGACGTGGTGCAGCACGGCGCCGCCGGCCAGGCGCTTCTGCGCCGCGCCCGCGATCTTGCCCTCGTCGGAGGTGATGTCGTTGAGCGGCTGGTACCAGGCGCGGATCCCGAGCTCGGCGAGGGCGCCCAGCACCCAGTCGTCGAGGAACGCGTAGCTCTCCGCGAACGACATCCCCGCCACGAGGGACCCCGGCGCGTAGAGCGAGTAGGTGATCGTGTTGCCGGGCTCGACGAACATGGCGCCGCCGCCGCTGATGCGCCGCACCACCTCGACCCCGTACCGCTCGGCCTCCTCGGCGTCGACCTCGTTGCGGAGCGACTGGAAGCTGCCGATGATGATGGCCGGCGACGCCCATTCCCACACCCGCAGCGTCGGCGGGCGGCGGCCGGCGCCGACCTCCTCCGCGAGGACCTGGTCGAGCGCCATGTGCAGCGCGGGCTCCTGCGGCGGCTCGTGGATCAGCCGCCACTCGTGGTCGCGCCAGTCCGACGCATGCGTGATCGCCCGCCGCACCGCGATCCCCACGGCCTCGGCGGTGACGCCCAGCATCACGGTCCCGGCCGGCAGCCCCGCCTGGACGCGCGCGCCGATCTCCTTGGCCTCCAGGCCCGCGGGCAGCCCGTCCAGGGCGGTGTTGATGGCCTCGAGCGCCTCGTCGGGCTCCATGAAGAAGTCGCCGCTGACCCTGGGACGGCGCAGCAGTCCGTCCGTCACCTCGACGTCGGCGACCACGAGCTTGCCGCCGGGGACCTTGTACTCACCGTGCATCACGTTGATTCAAACCCCACCGCACCCCCGCCGATTCCACCCCCGCGCAGTGACCCCCGCCCCAACTCCGGCGACCCGCAAGTGCCACCTCGAGCGCAACCGCGAGTCCCACCACCTCCTGCGACCCGGCAGTACACCTTGGGCGACCTGCGAGTGCCGTCCTTGGCGCCTCGCGAGTGCCCTCTCTGGTTGCCGGGGAGTGGGGCCGTTGGCGGCTCGGAGTGCGGCGCGGGCGATCCCGGCGGGGGGAGTCGGCGGGAGCGTTGCATACGGTGTTCCCAAAGAGGGGGCGGTGTCGTGAGCAATCTTGATGTTCGGCCGAAGGCCGTGGCGTGCGGAGGTCGGGAGGACGTTCCCGGGGGTCCGGTGCACGACGTGCTGCCGCCGCGGCGGGTGCCGCTGGGCGAGAGCACGTTCGTCCGGCGGCTGCTGCCGAGCCTGGGGCGGCGGATGGTGGGCGCCTGGTGCTTCGTCGACCACTACGGCCCCGACGACATCGCCGACCAGCCCGGCATGCAGGTGCCGCCGCATCCGCACATCGGGCTGCAGACGGTGAGCTGGCTGCACGAGGGCGAGGTGCTGCACCGCGACAGCCTCGGGAGCCTGCGGACGGTCCGGCCGCGTGAGCTGGGGCTGATGACGGCGGGGCGGGCCATCGCGCACTCGGAGGAGTCCCCGCGCGAGCACGCGCGCCTCCTGCACGGGGCGCAGCTGTGGGTGGCCTTGCCGGACGCGCACCGCCGCACGGACCCGGCTTTCGAGCACCACGGCGACCTGCCGGTGGTGACCGGGCCCGGGTTCAGCGGGACGGTGATCCTCGGCGAGTTCGACGGGGCCGCCTCGCCGGGGACGGTGTTCACCCCCATCGTCGGCGCGGACATCGCGCTGGCGGACGGGGCGGACGTCCGGCTGCCCGTCGAGCCGGACTTCGAGTACGCGGCGCTGACGATGTCGGGCATCACCGAGGTGGACGGGGTGCGGACCGAGCCGGGCTCGATGGTCTACCTCGGGTGCGGCCGCCGGGAGCTGCGGCTGCGCGCCGACGGGGCGAGCGGGCTCGTGCTGCTGGGCGGCGAGCCGTTCGCGGAGAAGCTCGTCATGTGGTGGAACTTCGTCGCGCGGTCGGGCGAGGAGATCCGCCGGGCGCGCGAGGACTGGACGTCCGGAGGCGCGTTCGGCGTCGTGCACGGCTACGACGGCCCCCCGATCCCGGCGCCGGCCCTTCCGGACGTGCCGCTCAAGCCGCGGGGACGCGTGCGCTGACCGACGGTTCCTAGCATCGCTAGCTTTCCGATTCAAGCTAGCTTTACTCTTGCTCGCTAGTCTAGCAATGCTAGGATTCGAACCGTGTCCGTACAAGAACGCCGAGAGCGCGAGCGAGCAGAACGCCACCGGTTGATCATCAGGGCCGCCCGGGAGATGGCCGAGACCGAGGGCTGGGAGTCGGTGACCACCCGGCGGCTGGCCGAGCGCGTCGAGTACAGCCAGCCCGTCCTCTACAGCCATTTCAAGGGCAAGGACGCCATCGTCGCCGCGGTGGCGCTGGACGGGTTCGGCGAGCTGGCCGGCCTCCTGCGGGAGGCGCGAACGGCGGAGTCGGCCCCGGAGGAGGCTCTGCGCGCGATGGCCGGGGCGTACCTGGAGTTCGCCCAGGAGCGGCCCGCCCTGTACGACGCGATGTTCGTCCAGCGGATCGACGTGACGTTCGGCACCGGCGAGTCGCCCGAGCCGCTGCGGGACGCGTTCGGGGAGTTCGTGTCCGCGCTGGAGCCGCTCGCGGGCGAGCGGGACGTGGAGACGCTCGCGGAGGTGACCTGGGGGGCGCTGCACGGCCTCGCCACCCTCGCGCACGGGCACCGGCTCCGGCCCGGCCGCACCGACGACCGCCTCGATCTGCTGCTGACACCGATCATCCAGGCCGGCCGCTGAGCCTTGGCGGAGGCCGGGGCAGCGCTGGCCGCTGGAAGCCGGGGCAGTGCGGGACGCCGGGAGGCAGGTACCAAGGGCGGTGGGACCTGGACGCCGTGGGCTAGCGGGAGGCGGGCAGTGTGGGCTGGCTGCTGGGCGAGAGGTCATCGGGGGGCGGCGTCCTGCGACCGTGCGGTCTTGAGGAGCGCGGCCAGCATGAGGATTCCGGCGGCGATGCTCAGCCCGTACTCGACGACGGAGACGGCCGGGTACTCGGCGGCCGTGTAACCGCCGGGTCTGATGAGCGCCCACGGGAGCTTCCACGCCGCCCAGGCGAACAGCGATCCGGACGACGTGAACGCCACCGCCGTCGGGATCCACAAGGGCATCCTCGGGCGGCCCATGGTGACGACGCGGATCGCCACGGCGCCCATGACCGCCCAGAGCGCGGAGTTGCCGAGGAGCAGCCGCCCGTTGGCATCCATCACGTCGCGGTGCGCGAGACCGAGCGTGCCGCCCGCCGTCCAGTACGTCCAGAGGAGGACCGGTACCGCGACCAGGAGGTACAGGGCTCGCAGGCGGGTCCGCCCGAGGCTCGCGGGGCGGCGGTCGCCGACCCGTCCGAGGAAGGCGGCCGGCCACCTCTCGCGCAGGTAGACGGGGAGCGCCACGGCCAGCCCGACGGCCATGCCCGCGAATCCGATGGTGATGAAGACCACCTCCCATGACGGCATGGCGTCCCCGTCGTCAGCGCCGCCTCCCGAGTCCCCTCCCAGGAACGCGCTGGCGAGCATGTAGGGGATCATCGGGATGAGGAACCCCGCGGCCGTCCAGGCGAAGAAGACCAGGGGCGGCGCCGGGACGCGGCGCCCCCAGCGCTGCGCGAGGACGAGCCCCAGGACGACGCCTACCACCGACATGGCGACGGTGACCGCGTTCAGCACGATCCAGTCGCCGTCGCTGAAGGACGACGGCGTGTGCCCGAGCAGCGCCGCCACCACCCACACGACCTTCACCAAGAGGTAGAGCGACAGCGACAGGGCGGCCCCGTAGCCGCCCGCGACGCGCATCGCCGACCATCGGGCGCCGACCCGTTCCGTCTCCACCGGTGCCGCGGTGCCGCTCACCGGTGCGTCCAACCTGTGTCCATGGTGGCGAGCCTTCCGGCGGGCGCCGGGGCGCCGCCTCCCCCACGGGGACCATTCGCCTCACCCGTCCGGGCGAGCATGCGAAGAGCCGTCTCGTTCGGGACGGCTCTTCGCGCGTGCTCTAGCGGTCGGCCGGGAGGAAGCGGTCGAGGGCGTCGGCGACCAGGTCGGGCTTCTCCAGCGTCTGCATGTGCGGCGTCTCCGGCAGCACCCGGTACGTCGAGCCGGGGATGCGCTCGGCGACGCCCGACATGATCTCCGGCGTGGTGGAGTAGTCCTCCTCCCCCACCATGACCAGGGTCGGCGCGTCGAGCGCGGCGAGCTTGCCCTGGACGTCGACGTCCTTGAAGGCGCGCCAGGCGGCGGCCCAGTCGGCGGGGTCGAAGCGCCGGATGAGCTCCCGCGCGTACTGCACGCCCCACCCGTTCGTGGCGAGCGCCGGGGCGGTGAACCAGCGCGTCAGCGTCGGGACGATCTGCGCCTCCATGCCGTCGACCTCCCCGGAGCGCGCCCGTCCCTCGAACGAGGCGAACGGGTGGTCGGTGGTGGCGAGGAGGGCCAGGGACTCGACGCGCTCGGGCGAGCGCACCGCGAAGGTCTGCGCGATGCCGCCTCCCATGGACAGCCCGACCACGTGCGCCCGGTCCACGCCGAACGCGTCGAGGACGCCGCCCATGTCGCGGGAGAGGTCGTCCATGGAGAACGGGCGGGGCGCGCCGGCCGCCGCGCCGTGGCCTCGGAAGTCGTACGCGAAGACGCGGCGTCCCTGCGAGAGGCGTTCCATGACCGGCTCCCACATCCGCCAGTCCACGCCAAGGGAATGCGACAGGATCACTGCGGGGCCGTGGTCGCCCTTCTGCGCGACCACGGTCTCGTGGTCGGCCAGCTTGACGCGGTGGAGCGTCGGCTGGTCGGGGACGCCCGCCTCCTGCAGCACCTCGTGCACCACGTCCAACGCGTTGAGCGCGCGCGGGAAGCCCGCGTAGACCGAGATGTGCTCCGCAAGCGCGAGCAGTTCGTGGGGGGCGACCCCCTGGTGCAGCGCGGCGCGCACGTGGCTGGCCAGGCGCCGGTCGGCGCCGCCGAGGGACGCCACGATCGCCGTGCTCGCGATCTCCCGGTCCCGGCGGCTCAGCTCGGCCCGCGCCAGCGGCCCGCCGAACGCCCCGTCGAGCACGGTCTCGTACATCTGCGAAGAAATCCGGCGCACGTCGTCGAAGGCCTCCTCGGCCCGCACGCCCATCAGGCCCTTGTACGCCCTGCGCCCACGCTCGTCACGGTCCATCGTTCCGCTCCACTTTCCGGTCATCCCCCGCGCTGTGCGGGACTCGTTGATCGTCGCGCCGGAGCGGGTCAGATGTCCAAGACATGAATGAGCTGCTCATGAGACATCTGGCTTATGACCCGACGGACGCGAGCTCCGGATGGTCGCGCATGAAGGCGATGAGCGCCGACAGTGCCGGGCCCGGCCTGCGGCCCGCGGGCCACGCCAGCGACGGCGCCCACGTCGGCTCCGGATCCAGCCGGACGACGGCGACCGGGAGCCCCGGCTCCTCCGCGATCGAGCGGGGGACGACGGCAGCGGCGAGGCCCACGCTCGCCATGGCCCGCGCGGTGCTGTACTCGCGGGTCTCGAGCCGGATCCGCGCCGCCGCCCCCGCCTCGGCGAGGGCCGACAGCACGATCTCCCGGATCGTCGATCCGGGCGAGAAGCAGGCGAGGTCGATGCCGTCCAGCGCCGACACGGGCACCCGGTAGCGGCCCGCCAGCGGCGCCGACTCCGCCGTGATGAGGACGAGCGGCTCCTCGCCCAGCGGGAGCGCGTCGAGCCGGCGCCCCTCCTCCTGCGGAGGCAGCCGGACGACGGTCGCCGCGTCGAGCCGCCCGCCGTGCAGGCCGGCGACCATCTCCTCGGTGTTGGTCTCCCGCAGTTCGACGTCGACGCCGGGGAACTCGGCGGAGAACGCGGCCAGCAGGCGGGCCAGCCGCGCGGTCAGCCCGCGCGCGACGCCGAGCCGGATGCGGCCGCGCGTCCCGCCGGCCCAGCCCCGCATCTCCTCCTCCACCGCCGCGATGTCGGCGAGGATGCGTTCCGCGTGTTCGAGGAGCGCCGCACCGGCCGGGGTGAGCTCCACCCGGTGGTTGTTGCGGTCGAACAGGGCGACACCGAGGTGCCGTTCGAGCTTGCGGATCTGCTGGGACAGCGCCGGCTGCGCTATCCGCAGCGCCTCCGCCGCGCGCGTGAAGTGCAGTTCCCGCGCGACGGCCCTGAAGTACTCGAGCTGGCGTGATCCCATCATCACGCCAGCATCTCACCGATAGAAGGGGTCAGACCTTCGCCATCTGGGCCTCGTGCCGGACCGGGAAGTTCACCGAGCTGGCGATGAAGCACACCTCGTGGGCCCGTTCGTGCAGCCGCGCGGCCTCGTCGGCCCGGGCCGGGTCCGCGAGGGTCACCTCGGGGCGCAGGACGACCTCCTCGAACCGGCCGCCGCCGTCCGGCGTCTCGATCATCGTCCCGTGCGGGCGGTCGACGTAGCCGGTGACGACGATCCCCGCGCCCGCGCAGAGCCCGAGGAACGACAGCATGTGGCACTGCGAGAGCGCCGCGACGAGCAGTTCCTCCGGGTTCCAGCGGGACGGGTCGCCGCGGAACGAGGGGTCGGAGCTGCCCGCGATCGCCGGCTTCCCCTCGGCCTCCACGTCGTGGGCCCGCTCGTAGGAGCGGTGGGAGCTGGTCCCGGACCCGGTGTCGCCCGTCCAGGTCACCGTCAGCTCGTAGTGGTGGGTCTTCGGCATCGCAGGTCCTCCTCTGGTCGTCCGGACGTCCGGCCCCGCCCGGCAGGCGTCTCAGGTGAGCGTCGCCTTGGTGGTGCGGGCGTGGTCGCCGGCGATGCGGCCGGCGAGTTCCCGGTCGCCCTCGGCGATCGCGCGCAGCAGCCGGCGGTGCTCGCCGGCCACCGCGTCCGGGCGGTCCGGGGCGGCGAGCGAGTCGCGCGTCGAGACGATGATCTGGTCCCACAGCCGGTCGAGCGTCTCCAGCGCGATCGGGTTGCCGGCCATCTCCGCGATCCCGCGGTGGAACGCCCGGTTCAGGCCGATCGCCCGGTCGAGGTCGCCGGCCGCCGTGACCTCCTCGAGCAGCGACGCGTGCCGCTCCAGGTCGTCGAGGTCAGCGGGCGGGACGCGCCCGGCCCGCTGCCGGTCGGCGGCGAGCTCGGCGGTGAGCGCCTCCACCGCGGCGCGCACCTCGTAGGCGTGGCCGAGCCGCTCGGGGGACAGCGCGTTGACCACCACGCCCCGCCCGGTCCCCTCGACGAGGCCGTCGCCCTCCAGCCGGCGGAGGGCCTCCCGGACCGGCGTCCGGCTCACCTCCAGCGCGGCGCTCACCGACAGCTCGGTGAGCCGCTCGCCCGGCGTGTACCGCCCCGCGACGATCAGGTCGCGGAGCCGCCGGTACACCACATCGGTCTGCTGCACGCATGCAATGTATGCAATGGATGCGTTGCATGCAAACCCGAAACCTCCTCGCGCCCGGCTCCCGTCGGGATCGTGGCGGCGGCGGTCAGGCCGGCGGGGACGCGGCGATGCCGACGCGGTTCCAGGCGTTGATGGCGGCGATCGTCCAGACCAGGTGCGTCAGCCGGGTCTCGTCGAAGTGCTCGCGGGCGGCGGCGAGGACCCCGTCGGGCACTCCGGCGTCGGTGATCACGGTCATGGCCTCGGCGAGGGCGAGGGCCGCGCGTTCGGCGCCGGTGAACAGCGGACTCGCGCGCCAGGACGCCAGGGCCCGGAGGCGGTCCCGGCCCTCCCCCGCCGTCTCGGCCGCCCGCGTGTGGATGGACAGGCACAGGCCGCAGCCGTTGATCTGCGAGACGCGGATGCGGACGAGTTCGGCCAGCGCCGGTTCGAGCGGCTCGCTCGCGGCGGCGTCGACGTCCGCCATCGCGGCGTGGACGTCCGGAGCGGCCGCGTGGACGTCGATACGCTGCGCGGTCATCGAGCCTCCTCAGGCCGACGGCCCTGGACCGAATAGAACGCGTAAGAGCAGGCGCGGAAATCGGGGTGCGCCAGAAGCGCGCGCACGTCGGCCAACTGCCGGTCGCTCATCCCCGCGCGGAGGAACTCGTCGCGCAGGTGACGGGTGTGGTGGGCGAGCAGCCGCAGCCCCGGCGACCGCGCGGTCCACAGCTCCAGGCGGCGATGGGACGAGATGTCGACGAGCCCGGCCTGGTGCATGGCGCCGGCTGCTCTGCGTCCCCAGGCCACATCGACGCCTCGCCCGGCCATCAGCCGGTTCTTGGCCGCAATGAGCGTCCGGTACAGCTCGTGTGCGGCGGGGTCGGGGGCGCACAGGGACGGGGCGCAGGTGGCGTCGAACTCGTCGATCTGCAGGATGCCGCCGGGTTTCAGCGCGCGGACGAGCCGGTACAGCACCGCGCGGCGTTCGGGCAGCAGCCGCAGCAGGAGCCGGGCGTGGACGAGGTCGAACTCGCCTTCGGGAAGCGGGTCGCGGACGATGTCGTGCCGGACGACGTCGAGCCCCGGAACGGCCGGAACCCCGCAAGGACGGACGTCCGTGGCCGTGACGCCGCCCGTCGGGGCGACGCGCCAGCCACACCGCCACGGTGCCGTTGCCCGCGCCGGCCTCCAGGCATCGCCATCCCGGCCCGACGCCCGTCCGCGCGAGCCGTTCGATGGTGAAGGGGTCGTAGGCGAGGCTCAGGAGGCGGTGCTGCTCGCCGTTGTGCTCGTCCCGGCCGCCGAAGATGCGGGACGGCGGCGGAGCCGCGGCCCGGCTCATCAGCCGGCCCTCCCGTCCGGGCGTGCCGGCACCTGCGCGGTGTCCGCGGGGACGGCCGATTCGGCGGCGATGCGGGTGAGGGCGCTCACGCTCACCTTGCCGGTGGGACCGACCGGCAGTTCCGGGAGGATCAGGAAGCGTTCGGGCAGCTGGCGCCGGTCGATGCCGAGTTCAGCAAGGTGGGCGAGCATGGCGGCGGGGGACGGGGGCCGGGCGCCCGCCCGCGGGGCCACGCAGGCGCACATGCGTTCGCCCAGGTCCAGGTCGTCCACGGGCACGCAGTGCGCGTCGGTGATGTCGGGATGGGAGATGAGCGCGCGTTCGACCTGCGCCGGGAAGAGGCTGACGCCGCCGCGGATCACGGTGCGCTTGAGGCGGTCGAGCACCCGCAGCGTCCCGTCGGCGTCGAGGCTGCCGAGGTCGCCGGTGCGGACCCAGCCGCCGGGGGCGCGGTACCGGTCGTCGAGGTCCGGCGCCGCGACGTAGCAGAGCGGGGTCATCGGGCCGAGCGCCCAGATCTCCCCCGCCTCGCCGGGCGGCAGGGGCCGTCCTCGCGGATCGCGGATGCCGATCCGGGCCACGGCCGGATCGGGGACGCCGGCCAGGCCGGGTTCCCAGCGGTCCGGGTCGCGGCCGGTGTGGCAGTTCACTCCGTCGCTGGACCCGTAGATGTTGATGGGCGGCATGCCGAACCGGCGGACGCAGGCGTCCCTGACGTGCTGGTGCACGGGCCCGGCGCTGGAGACGACGGCGCGCAGCGACGAGACGTCCGCGCCGGTCTCGTGTTCGGCCATCCGCCAGAGCATGGTGGGGACGCCGAACAGGTGGGTGGGGCGGTGCCGGTCGACGGCCTGGAGCGCCGTGGCGGCGTCGAAGCGCGGTAGCAACACGAGGGTGCCGCCGTGGCGGGCAAGGATCGCCGACGTCCCGAGCGACCCGTACGACGAGGCCAGCGACACCAGGACCAGCGCGCGCATCCGTTCGACACCGCGCCGCAGGGCGCCGACGTAGTTGCCCCGGCCGCCCGCCATGGCGTTGTGGGAGTAGGCCACCATCTTCGGCTCCGACTCCGACCCGGAGGAGACGAGGATGCGCGCCGGTGCCTCCGCGTGGACACGGGCGGGCCGCCACGCGCGGGCCTGCCCGGTATCGGCTTCGTCCAGCGAACGGACGTCCGCGCGCGGCGGGGTGCCCGGCGCCCAGAGTTGCAGGTCGGGAGCGTTCTCGATGGACGGGATCGCGTCCGCCGCCGCAATGACCGCCGCGGCGCGGGACCGCCGGACGAGGCCGGCGACGCTGCCCGGCCCGTGCGTGTGAGGGATCGGCAGGGCGACGGCGCCGATCGCCGCGACGGCCAGTTCGGCGACGACCGCGTCGCGTCCGTTGGGCACCAAGATGGCGATGATGTCGGCAGGACCCCGGCCCGCGGCGTGCAGTGCGGCGGCGCCGCGGCGGACGCGGGCGTCGAGCGCGGCATAGGTGAGCGCGCCCGCGTCGTCCACGACGGCTTCGGTTTCGGGAGAGGCCCGGACGTGCTCGCGGAACAGCGTGTACAGGTCCCGGCCGGGGCACGCCCCGGCCGCCGTCCAGGCGGCTCGCGTCGCGGCGGGCACCCGGTCGGTCAACGTGACGCCGTTGGCCGATGTCCAGACCGGAGATGCGGAGGTTCTCATGGTTCCTCTCTGCGGTGTTCGGAAGGCCGCGTGAACGTCCACGGGGCGCGGCTGTAGGCGGCGGCTCCATCGGTCTCGAAAAGGGCGGCGTACGCGGGGTCGGCGGCCATCGCGGCGAGGTCGGACACGACCGGCGCCGTCTCGCCTGCGGTACGGCCGCCGGCCTGGTGGGTGTCGCGCAGCAGGCGGCCGGCGTCGGCCAAGGCGGTCTCGACCCGCACGCCCGCGCCGGTCCGGGCGGCGCCGAGAAGTCCCGCGACGACGCCTTCGGCGCTGATGAGCGCACCGAGCACGTCGATGATCGTCATCAGCGTCGGCGCGGGAGGACGGCCCGGCGGCGACAGCAGCGCCGCGACCCCGGTGTGCGCCTGGACCAGGTAGTCGGTGCCCATCGGCTGCGGCGCGGGGAGGACCTCGGCCCAGCCGCCCGCGTACGCGTAGACGAGACGGGGCTGGACGGCGGCCAGGTCCGCGGCGTCCAGCCCGAACCGGGCGGCGCGGCCCGGCGCCCAGTTCTGCAGGAACACGTCCGACGAGGCGGCGAGCCGCAGTGCCGTCTCGCGGCCCGCCCGCGACTTCAGGTCGGCCTCGACGGCGTCCTTGCCGCGGTTGAGCGCGAGGAACCGGGCCGAGACCTCCCCGGCCATCGGCGGGACGCCGCGCATCGGGTCGCCGCCGGGCGGTTCGAGGCGGACGACGTCGGCGCCGAGGAGGCCGAGCACGTGCCCGGAGAGCGGTCCCTGGACCCGGTTGGCGGACTCGACGACCCGGATCCCGGCGAGGGGGCCGTCCCCGGTCCGCGGCCGTCCGCCGGGAGCGGGTACCGGCGCGGCGGGAAAGGGGCGGAGCCGCCACGGGGACGCGGGCGCCGGAGGAAGCGGGGTCCCGGCGTCGTTCACTACCACGATGCTGACGCCGGCGGCCTCGGCGGCGCGGCGCACCGCCGGGTAGTCCCACGCCGCCGCAACAGCCTGCAATCCGGGCGGAAGTACGCAGGTCCCGGTGGCGAAGCGCTGCTGGAACGGCGGCCAGCCGGCGGCGATCGCGGAGCGTTCGGCGCCCAGTTCGGTCCAGAAGCGCAGCCAGCTCTCGGCCCGGAACGTCTCGATCTCGAAGCGGACGCCGCCGGATGAACGGAACGGCGGCGTCCGCTCCGCGCCCGGCTCCGGCAGGGAGGGGCCGGAACCGGGGTCGCTGGTGGCGACGGCGACGTACTGGGTGAGGGCGAGCGCCGCCGCCTGGGCGACCGAGGTCGCCGCACGCACGGCCGTCCCGCCGCGCTGCACGGCCAGCATCCCCGCCGTCACGGCCTGGGCCGCGAGGACGCCCGCGCACACCGAGGCGTAGTCGACGTGGAGGGCGCGCGGTTCGCCGGTGGCGCGCCCGTGGACGTGCATGATGCCGCAGGCGGCCTGCACGTCCCGCTCCCCGGACATCGGCACCGCCACGGGCCCGGACCAGCCGATGCGGCACTCGGGCAGCGCGCGCTCACCGGAGATCCACGCTGCCCGCTCGACGCGCAGCAGACCGGCGGGCGCGTCCGGCGGGGGCGGCTCGCCACGGGTCTCGATCGCGCAGCCGAGCGCCCGCAACCGGGACGCGGCGACGCGCACCACGACCGAGTCGCCGGACGCGCGCACGACCGTCCCGTCCAGCGGACGCGACACCGGCGCCTCGACGGAGCACACGACCGTCCTCACGTCCACTTCCCCGTCCCGTAGGTCTCGGGGGTCACGCCGAGGCGCTCGCGCAGGGCCGCGCGCCGGACCTTGCCGGTCCCGGTGCGCGGTATCCGGTCCCAGGGCACGACGACCGGATCGGCGAACTCGGGCAGGTCGGCGGTCGCCTCCCGCCACAAGACCGGGTCGAGCCGGCCGTCCTCGGTGACGAGGACGGGCACGCAGCGGCCGCCGGGCACACCGAGGACGACGCACTCGGCGACGCCGGGCAGCCGGTCTTCGAGCACGTCCTCCAGCTCGACGCAGCTGCCCTCCGGCAGGACGTCGGCCTCCCGGTCCAGAAGGAGCAGGCGCCCGCCGCGGGTGAGGACGCCGACGTCGCCGGTGATGAACCACTTCCCCGCGAGCTTGCGCCGGTACCGCTGCGGCTCGCCGACGTAGTCCAGGCACAGCGCCTTGGTGCCGCACACCAGCAGGCCGGCGGTGCCGCGCGGCACCGGCCGCAGGGTGTCCCGGTCGACGACGCGCAGGCGGCTGCGTCCGGGGACGGGACGGCCGAGGTCGCGGGTCGTCGGATGCCGCTCGCGCTCGGCGCGCATGGCGCGGCGGGTGAGGAAGCGGAAGGTCAGCGGACCCGTCTCGGTCTGCCCCCAGCCCTGCAGCCAGATCGGCCGCGGATGGGCGGTGGCGTTGAGGAACGTCCGCACCGTCGGCGGGTGGACGGCGTCGAACGTGCTGATGTAGAGGCGGACGCGGTCGAACGCGCCGGTCCGCGCCGGTCCGTCCTGCGCCCGGACGTGGGGGCGCCAGCGCACGAACGTCGACGGCTGGGCCTCGACGGTGGTGGGGCGGTACCGCTCCAGCAGGGGCCGGGCCTCGTCCCAGCCGGAGCCGGACACCACCAGCAGCTTCTCGGGGCCGAGCGCCATCACGCTCGCGGTCCAGGCCAGCGCGCGGCCGTGCGCGAAGGAGAAGGCGCCCGCCACCACGTCGCCGGGACGGCTGGCGAGCACGGGCCAGCGGTGCGCCTCGAAACCGGCCAGGCGCCTCAGCAGGGTGCGGGTGGAGTGCACGACGAGCTTCGGGACCCCGGTCGTCCCGGACGTGTGCAGGATGACGAGCGGGTCGTCGACCGGCGGGCGCCGTGGCGCCGGAGCGGCGTGGCCGCGGACGTCGTCGAGCGACAGCACCTTCCCGCCTCCCTCCGCGCCGCCGGTACGGCCGTCGAGCAGCAGCGTCCGGGAGGCCAGGCAGGTCAGCGCGCCGTCCGCGGCCCGCGCGGAGTCGGCGACGAGCAGCGCCGGATCCAGCCGTTTGAGCAGGATCTCCAGGACGTCCGGATCGAGGTGCGCCGACAGCGGCACGGGCACCGCGCCGATCCGGGCGGCGGCGCAGCACAGCAGCACCAGGTCCCAGTGGTTGCGCTTGACGATCGCGATGCGGTCGCCGGGCACGGCCCCGGCCGCAGCGAACCATCCGGCGGCGTCCAGAACGAGCCGGGCCGCCGCCGGGGGGTCGAGGGCGGTGCCGAGCCCGGGAGCGATGTCCAGGGGCCGGCTGAGGTGCACGGTCGTGGTGCGGCCGCGCTCGGCCACGTCCTCGAACAGCGTGCCCAGCTCGATCCGTCTGCTGAAGGGCGCCATCGCCTCACCTCTGGTCGTCGGGACGGGAATCGCCTGCGGTCCGGGACTCCGCCGTGCGGCTCAGGGCGGCCGGAGGGACGGGGGTCGTCTCCGGCGGATCCGAGCGCGCCGCGAGGCAGGCCAGGACCCGTTCGGCGGCGAGCGCGGCGGACGCGACGGCGCCCTCGCCGCACGGGCGCAGCGTCACCCAGTCACCCGCGTACTCGACCGCCGAGACCGGGCGCCGGGCGAACGCGCCGCGCAGCCCCAGCGCGCGCGGCGTCGCCTCGGGCAGCCCGTGCTCGAACCGGTGCACCCGGGCGTGGACGACGTGCGCCGCCAGTCCGGGGACGAAGCGCTCGCCGCGCGCGACCAGCCGCTCCGCCACCGTCCCGTCGGGCTGTCCGAAGAGGTCGGCGCAGCCGAGCGGCGAGGCGACGAGCGACACCAGGCCGCCGCCGGCGGGCGCCCGCCCCGGATGCTTGTGGTGGTCGGCGGTGACGACGCCGAGCAGCCGGTCATCGGCGGCGGAGATGAGCGTGGCGAAGCCGGCCCGCGATCCGCCGGGCGCCAGCGGCGCGTCCAGGACGAGGCTGACGCGCAGCATCGGCGTGTACCCGCAGGCGTCCAGGAAGGCCCGTACGGCGGGACGTTCGTCGGCGTACAGGCGCGCCGCGACGGGGGCGGGCACGGCCAGCACCGCCGCGCGCGCGGCGACGTCACCGCGCGGCGATTCCAGCCGGACCGCGTCGCCCTGCTGTGTCACGCGGGCGACGGGATGGCCGGTGCTGACGTCCAGGCGGTCGGCGAGGGCGCGCGCGAGGGTGTCCATGCCGTCGCGGTATGTGTGCCAGGTCGCGGAGCTGCCGCACGTGGCCAGATGGGCGGCGAGCGGCGCGGCGGCCGAGCGTTCGGGGTCCCAGCCGAAGAATCCGCTGACGAGCGGGCCGATGAGGTGGTCGGACACGTCCCGGTGGTAGGGCCGGACGAGGTCCGCGACGGTGTCCGCGCCGAGCGAGGAGGCCTCGGGACGGGTGGGATCGAGGTCGCCGCGCTGCGCCATCCGCACCAGCCGGGCCTGGAGCCGGAGCAGGTCGACCCGTGCCCGGGGCCCGAGGCCCGCGCCGGTCAGCAGCCCCAGGGGCCGGCCGGCGTGCGGGCGCGGGCGGCCGTCCCGCCACACCGCCAGGGCGCCGCGGACGTTCGGCACGGCGGCGGGATCGCGGTCCAGGCCGAGCGCGGTGATGAGCCGCCAGGTCGCGGGGTAGCCGGCGCGGCCCGGGAACATCTCGGCGCCGGTGTCGATCAGGCAGCCGTGCTCGCGGACGGTCCGCGTCCGGCCGCCGACGGCATCGGCGGCCTCCAGAACCCGGACGGTGCACCCGGCCTCGGCCAGCGCGTACGCGGTGGCGAGACCGGCGGGGCCCGCGCCCACCACGGCGACGTCCAGTGCGGGCCGCCCGGCCGTCATGCCAGTGCCCCGGCGATCAGATCGGCGACGACCAGCAGCACCACCGTGACGCGGTGGGCATGGATGGCGATCCGGCGCGCGCGCAGGATGTCGCCACGGAAGCCGATCACCAGGTGAGCCAGCCGCATCCCGACGAGCGGGAGCAGGGCGAGGGGGAACCACCACGGCGCGGCGCCCGCCACCGCCGATCCGGCGATGAGCGCGACCTGCGCTCCGGTCATCGCGGCGACGAACACCCGGTGCGCCGGCGCGGAGACGAGCGTGGCGACGGTGATGCGCCCGGCGGCGCGGTCGCCGTCGGCGTCGTTGGTGTTGGAGTACAGCCCGAACAGCATCGGACCGGACCCGAACAGCACCGCCTGCACGACGGCGAAGCCGCTCGCCCCGCCGGTCAGCAGGGCGTACGGCACCAGCGTCCAGCCGACGCCGAGGCCGATGAGGAACAGCTCCTGGAACCCCCGGTAGCTGATCTTCAGCCCCCACGAGTACTGCACGGACGCCGCCACGCACACCGCCGCCAGCGCGACCGCCCACAGCGGACGGTGCGGGGCGGCGGCGACCACCGCGACCCACAGCGCCGAACCGAGCGCGGTGGCCGCCCACGAGAACCGCAGCGCCTGCGCCTCGGTGAGCGTCCCGGCGACGAGGGGCTTGCGGGCCAGACGGCGGCGCGCGGCGTCGGACCCGTAGTTGGCCGCGTCACTGCCGTCGCGGTACCCGGTGACGTCGTCGAACCCCACCATGGCGGCCACCACGACCACCTCCGCCACGAGGACCAGCGCGAGCAGCCCGAACGTCTGCGGCTTCCAGCGGGCGGTGGACGCCGGCAGCGCCCACACGACCAGGAGACCGAGGTAGTAGTCGTAGATGTCCAGCTTGGCCAGGCGCGCGTACGCGGCGAGGTCGCCGCGCCCGGTGACGCCGGACCTCTGGAGAGCGGTCTGCTGGCTCATCTGGCCCCCGTGTTCATCTGGTCCCCCTGTGGACGTCGGTGAACGCGCAGACGGTGTCGGCGATGTACTCCACCTGCGCGTCGGTCAGGTTCGGATACAGCGGCAGCGAGATGGTGCGCCGCGCCGCGGACTCGGCGTTCGGCCACGACCCGCCGGGCCGCGCGTAGGGCGCGAACGCGGGCTGGGCCGGCAGCGGGCGCGGGTAGTAGACGTGCGCGGTGACGCCGTGCGCCGCCAGATGGGCGTCCAGCGCGTCCCTGTCGTCGGTGAGGACGGTGTACACGTAGGGGAACCGGCCGTCCCCGCCCTCCGGCGGCGCGGTCAGGCCGCGTTCCGCGAGCGGCGCGAACCGGCGCGAGTAGTAGGCGCAGATCTCCGCGCGGCGGGCGAGCCGGTCGTCGAGGCCGGCCAGCCGGTACAGCTGGAACGCGGCCATCACCTCGTCGAAGCGGCTGTTGTGGCCGATCCGGTGGTGGACGAAGCGGTGGACGCCGTCCTGGCCGTGGTTGCGGAGCATCCGCACGTCGGCGGCGAGGCCGGCGTCGTCGGTGATCACCACGCCGCCCTCCCCCGGCATGCCGAACGTCTTGACCTGCACGAAGGAGTAGAGCCCCGCGTCGCCCCAGCGGCCCGCCGGCCGGCCCCGCAGCCGCCCGCCCTGGGCGAGCGCCGAGTCCTCGATCAGGCGGACCCCGCGCCGGTCGGCCAGCGCCCGGAACGCGGGCATGTCCGCCATCACCGAGAACATGTGGGCGGCCAGCAGCACCCGGGTGCGCGGCGTGATCAGCGCCTCGGCGGCGGCGGGGTCGACGGTGAGCCGGACCGGGTCGATGTCGGCGAACACGGGCCGGGCGCCGGCGTCGATGACGGTGGCGGCCAGCGGCGCGCACCCGAACGCCGGGACGACGACCTCGTCTCCGGGGCCGACGTCCATCGCGGCCAGCACCAGGGTCAGCGCGGACGTGCCGCTGGAGCAGGCGACGACGTCGCCGGCGCCGATCCGGGCGGCGAGCGCGCGTTCGAGCCGCGCGGTCCGCTCGCCGAGGATGAACTTCTGGTCCCGGCCGGTCCCGACGGCATGGACGATGTGGAGCAGCGCCTCGCGGTCCTCCTCGAACAGGTCCGGTGAGAAGAACGGGATCGTCGCGACGGGCGGGGCGGTCATCGCGGCGTCCCTTCGTAGAAGCGCTCGATCTCGTCGCAGACGCGGTCCACCTGCTCGTCGGACAGGTCGGGATAGAGGGGGACGGCGAGCGCGCCCGCGCACGCGGCCTCCGCGCGCGGGAAGTCGCCGGGCCGGTGGCCGAGATGCGCGAAGCACGGCTGGAGATGCAGCGGGACCGGGTAGTAGATCTCCGTCCCGATCCCCCGGCCGGCCAGGTGCGCGGCGAGGGCGTCGCGGTCCTCGACGTGCAGGAGGTGGACGTACGAGACGCGGTCGCTCCCGGGGGGCGGCGGGATCGAGCCGGGGACGCGGCGGACGCCGGGCACCCCGCTCAGCCGCTCGTCGTAGCGTGCGGCGAGTTCCGCGCGGCGCGCGATGTCGGCGTCGAGGGTGGTGAGCTTGGCCTGGAGGACGGCCGCCTGGACGTCGTCCATCTTGCTGTTGCGTCCCGGGACGACCGTGGCGTTGGAGATGCCGGGGAAGTTGTCGATCGTGCGGCCGCCGCGCCCGTGGTGGCAGAGCATCCGGGCGGTCTCGGCGACGGACTCCTCGGGGGTGAGCACCGCGCCGCCGTCGCCGATGCCGCCGAGCGTCTTGGCGGGGAAGAACGACAGCACCCCGCCGGCGCCGTGCAGCCCGGCGTGGACGCCGTCCGCCCGCATGCCGATCGCCTCGGCGCTGTCCTCCACGATCGTCAGGCCGTGGCGCCGCGCCACCGCGCCGAGCCCGCGCAGGTCCGCCATGCGGTCGAACAGGTGCACCGGCATGATCATCCGGGTGCGGGCGGTGACCGCGGCGTCCGCCGCGCGCGGGTCGAGGCCGTGGCCGTGCTCCTCGATGTCGGCGAAGACCGGGGCGCCGCCGGCGAGGACCACGGCACTGGCCGTGGCGATGAACGAGTAGGCGGGGACGATCACCTCGTCGCCCCGCTCCAGCCCCGCGGCGCGCAGCAGCAGGATCAGCGCGTCGGTGCCGGAGTTGACGGCCACGACATGGCCCGCCCCGGTCCACGCCGCGAGCCGGCCCTCCAGTTCGGCGACCTTCGCGCCGTGCGAGAACTTGCCGTTGTCCAGAACGTCGTCGAGATGCTTTCTGATCCCCTCCCAGTGCTGCTGGAAACTCGCGGCCTGATCGAAGAAGGGAATGGCGGCCGACGGAACGGGGGAAGGGGCTTCCGACGGTGTTGTCTGCACGATTTCCTACCCGGAGATGAGAGGGCGGGGGGCCGTCCGGGAGGTTTCCCGGCCCGCGGTCCGGCCCCGCGGGCCGAATGGCGGCGGATCCTCCCGGACGGCGCTCTTTCCTGGAGGTCCGGGTCAGCGGCCGAGCAGCGGGATGTCGTTGCGGCCGAGGTGGTAGTCGCGGACCGCGTCGACCAGCTCGTCCACCGTCAGCCGTCCGCTGTTGTCGGTGTCGAGCTGGCGGAAGGCCTGGTCGGCGACCTGTCCGTCCAGGCCGATGGCGGCGAACCAGCCGTGCATCTCCGGCGGCGACACCTCGCCGTCGCCGTCGCGGTCCAGGATGCCGACGATGGCCTCGATGGTCGGCCGCACCACGGCGGAGAACCCCGCGTCGCCCTTGCTGATGATCTCCTGTTCCGCGGCGTTCAGGAACTCCCCGCGGGTCATCCGCGCGGAGCCGGCCGCCTCCGACAGCTTGTCGAACATGCCGAGGTAGGTCTCCCGCAGCTTGTCGGCCTGGGGGGTGCCCTGGGCGCCGAGCCGGGCGATGATGTCGTCGGCCTCGCGCTCGAAGTCGGACCGCTCGATGACGCCGTTGCCGTTGCGGTCCCACAGCCGGAACCGCTCTTCGAGGCGATTGGACTGGGTGGTGGCCATGACCATTTTCGTTCTCCTCCTGCACCATTCGGTGAACCGGGTGGACGAGCGAAACTCCGCGTATCCGTGGCGGTGGCCCGGATTCCGCTTCGCGTCGTTAACTCTGCCCGAGCCCGTCACCGCCGGAACATGCGCCGCGGGTAAGGGATTGATATCTCTCCGACGAATGTCGCGTCACGGGAATGGATCGCCCTCAGGGCATGCCGAATGGCCGGGCCCGCCATTTCGGGCGCCGGCGCTTTTCGGCCCTTTCTCAGTCCGGCGGGGCGCCCTGGCGGAACGCCAGCCGTTCGCCCGGCGCCAGGCCGAGCTCGGTCCCGCTGCGCGGCGGCTCGGCGCGGACCAGCACGTTGTAGTGGTTGGGCAGGTGGCAGCCGTCGAAGCCGAGCAGGACGCCGATGCGCCGCCCGGCGATCCACAGCTCGTCGCCGCGGTCGAGCACGCCGCCCGCGCCGATCTCGGCGAACCCGAGGAACGCGACGCGGTCGATGCGCGCGCCCGCCGCGGTCTCGGCGTGGTCGGTGGCCACCAGCTCGTGCACCTCTCCGGCGCGGACGCAGCGGCTGGCGAACGGCTCCAGCCGCATGCCCCGGTCCGTCCGGCGGTGCGCCAGGATCTTGACGAGCGTCGCGGCGACCGCGCTCTTCGGGCCGTCCTCGAACGGGTTCATCCGCCGCCTCCCGTCCGCGCACCGTTCCCCGGCCCCGTCCCGGCCTGCGGCGGAGCGGGCACCGCGGGCGCTGAGGGCGCGGAGGAGGCGGGCGCGCGGCGCTCGGCGATCCGGGTCTCCGCGAGGTGGTAGGCGGCCCGGACGAACCGGAGCGCCGCGAGGCCGCCGTCGGGCGTCCGGGGCGCCCGGATGCGCCGGTCGAAGTCCCGCAGCACGCCCACGTACTCGTGCCACAGGGAGCCCTTGAAACCGGGATGGCCGTCGAGCATGTCGGCGTGGAGCGTGCGCCCGTCGGCGAGGCGCACCTCGACGTCCTTGCGCTCGCCCGGGTACGACCAGTCGAGCAGGATCCGCGCGGCGGCCGTCCGGCTCCGCAGCCGGACGTCGGCGCGGCGGTCGGTGCCGCGGGCGTCCGTCTCGATCCGGGCGGACACCACCTCGGGCGCCGTGTCGGCGGGCCCGAGCAGCAGCCGCAGCAGGTCGAACGCGTTGGGGCCGTTGTCGGCGACGCACCCGCCGCCGCAGCGGCCCGGGTCGAGATACCAGCCGTCGTCGCCGGCGTGCTCCTCGATGCGCTCCAGGTAGCGGACGGTCACCTCGGTGATCCGGGAGCCGGCGCACTGCTCCCGCAGCCGCGCGACCGCCGCGTTGTAGCGGCGGTGGAAGGCCGTGAACAGCGGGACGCCCCGCCGGTCGGCCAGCCGCCGCAACGCGTCCCCCTGCGCGACGTCCAGCGCGAGGGGCTTCTCCACGCAGACGGCGACGTCCCGTTCCAGCGCGTCGGCGCACACCCGCAGATGCACGTCGTTCGGCACGGTGACCACCACGGCGTCCGGACGCTCCTCGTCGAGCAGCCGGAGGTGGTCGGTGTAGCCGGGCACGGGCGAGGCGTCCGGTTTCGCGGGGTCGCTGTCGCACACGGCGGCCAGCCGCATGGAGGGCGAGTCGCGCAGCGCCGCGAGGTAGAAGCGGGAGATGACGCCGAGGCCGATGACGGCGACCCGCAGCGGCGCGGTCATGCCCGCTCCAGCGCCGCGGGGGCGGGGACGCCGAGGCGCGCGGCGGTGCGGCGCAACTCCCGGTAGAGATCCTCGCTCAGCGGGACGCCGTCGCGCAGGCGCTCCTGGGCGCGGCGGTGCTCGTGCCAGCCGGGATACCGGACGGGTTCGGAGGGGTCGGAGGGCGGGCAGCCGAGCAGGGCGCCGAACAGCGTGCCCGCGTCGAGCGCGGCGCCGGTGCGGAGCGCGTCCGGGGCGATCGCGGCGGCGAAGAACCCGATGCCGTCGTCGCGGCCGGTGGGGCCGCCGTCGCCGTCGAGCGCGTCCGGATGCGCGCCGAGCGCGGCGCCGGACACGACCGCGGCGAGGACCTCCACCGCGATGCCGAGCCCGAACCCCTTGTGCTGCCCGGCCTCGCCGCCGAGCCACATCAGGTGCGCCCGCCCCTCGTCGAAGGCGGACGGGTCGGTGACGGGAGCGCCGTCGTCGTCGCGCAGCACCCCGGCGGAGACCGGCCGCCCCTCGCGGGCGGCCTGCCGGACCCGGCCCGTGGGGGCGGCGGTCGTGCTCATGTCCAGCACGAACGGCGGATGCGGGCCGGCGGGCGCGGCGACGCTCAGCGGGTTGGTGCCCAGCATCGCCACCGCGCCGCCGGGCGGCCGCGCGATCCGCTGACCGCCGCAGTTGGCGGCGACCAGCCCGATCATGGCGTGCTGCACCGCGCGCAGCGCGTGGTGCCCGGCGCAGCCGAAGTGCGTCGCCCCGCGCACCGCCACCATCCCGATCCCGAAGGTGGCGGCGCGCTCGACGGCGAGGTCCATGGCGGCCTCCGCCGCCCACAGGCCCAGCGCGCGCCGCGCGTCGAGCAGGACCGACGCACCCCGGTCGGCGACCGGCCGCGGTTCGGCGCCGGGGTCGACCCGCCCGTCCTCGAACAGCGGCAGGTAGAGGCGGGTGAGGTTGGTCAGGCCGTGGGACGTCATGCCGGTGAGGTCGCCGTAACACAGCGCGCGCGCCGCCGCGTCCGCCCGCGCGGACGGCAGCCCCTGGTGCTGGAAGACGGCCGCGGCGAAGTCGAGCAGGTCGGTGTAGGCCGCCCGGACGGACGGGGCGGCCGTCCGGGGGGCGGTGCCGGGATCGTCCGGCGGGTCGGGGACGGGCGAGGGGCGCCGGAACGGCGAGGTCGTGGTCACGGTGATCCATTCAGGTCGTCGGTGAAGGCGGTGAGGACGCGGGAGACGGTGGCGGCGAAGTCGGCGAGCTGGCCGGCGCCGGCGAACTCGCCGTCGGCGTGGGCGTTGTTGGCGGCGAGGTCCCCGGGGCCGAGCACGACGGTGCAGGCGCCCGGGACCTGCGACATCCAGATCGCGTCGCAGGTGAAGGCGGGCTCGCCGGGCGGCCAGGGCGCGACGCCGGCGCGGTCGCGCAGCAGCGCGTGGCCCCAGGCGTCGCGGTCGTCGAGCACCGGCAGCCCGCGCTTGAGCCATTCGAGCCGGGTGACGGCGCGGGCGTCGGCGGCGGTCCGGCCGAACAGCGGCGTGCCCGCGAACGCGAACGCGAACTCCGTCAGCCCCTCGCTCAGCGCGTCCCGCAGGCGCCGTTCCAGGCGGCGCGCGGCCTCCGGGGAGCCGTAGGCGAGGTTGAGCAGCAGGGAGCCGCCGCCGTAGACCTTGTTGTGCCGGGTGCCGGTGTGCAGGCCGGCCACGCACACGGTCGCGTCCGGCACGGAGGAGCCGAGCGCGGTGCCGAGATGCTGGGCCAGGAAGCCCAGCAGGACGCTGGCGTTGTGGCCGTGGCCCGGCCGGTCGTCGACGGCGTCGTCTCCGTCCACGACGATGCGCGCGGTCATCGCGGCGGTGCTGCGGGTCAGGAACCGTCCGCCGGTCGGTTCGCAGAAGACGTTCAGGCGTCCGGTGTAGCCGCGCCGGACGAGGGGCCGGGTGCCGAACACGCCCATCGCCCCGCCCTCCTCCCCCGCGACGGCCTGCACCAGCACGCCGACGTCGCGGCCCAGGGCGGAACGTTCCGCGCGCGCGGCGCGGATGCCCGCGAGCAGTGCCACCGCGGGGCCCTTGGCGTCGATCGCGCCGCGCCCGTGGAAGCGGTCGCCGTCGAACGAGACCGGCTGCCGGCCCGCGACAGTGTCGAGGTGCACGTTGAACATGACCGTGCGCTCGGCGGGGAGGTCGTCCGGCCCGAGGCGGAGCACGAGGCTGGGCTGGCATTCGAGGAACCCGGGACGGGCCGCGGCCGCGCGGACCGCCGCCGGGACCGGCCCGCCGTCCAGGTCGGCGGGCCCGGCCGGGGCGTGCCGGACGGTCCGCAGCCCGATCCGGGCGGCGTGGCGCCGGTAGGCGACCTGGGCCTCGGCCAGCCGCGGCGGCGGCGCGTCCGGCTCCAGCGGCCCGGCGGTCGGCAGGCGGAGGAGCCGGAGGAGGAGGTCGCGGTCGCCGGGGTCGAGCGGGGCGGGGAGCCCGGCCGCGGTCACCGCCCGCCTCCGGCGGCGCCGAGCCCGGCGATCAGGCTCTCGAGCGCCCGCCCGTAGGCGACGAAGGCGGCCGGGTCGCCCGAGCCGGAGCCGAGGTGGGGGCGCAGCGCGAGATGCGGCTCGATGGACAGCACTCCGCGGTAGCCGCCGCGCAGCAGCGACCGCAGACACTCGGCGACCTCGGCCTGCCCGGTCCCGGGCGGCACGAAGGCGACCTCGCCGTCCTTCCCGACGAGCGCGTCCTTGACGTGGACGTGCACCACGTACGGGAGGATCTCGCGCAGCATGGGCAGCGGCGGATACCCGTGCGCGACGCCGTTGCCGATGTCGAACAGCAGCCGCAGCGCGGGGCCCCCGATGCCGGTGACCAGGTCCAGCATCCGGTCGGCGCGGTCGCCCGCCCATCCGGCGCAGTTCTCGTGCGCCAGGACGAGCCCGTGGTCCTCGGCGCGGCGGGCCAGCTCGCGCAGCCGCTCGCGGGCGCGGCGGCCCCATTCCGCGTCGTCCAGGCCGCCGGAGGGGTACGACATGATCCGCACCAGCCGGGTGCCGAGGACGGCGCAGCGGCGGGCGAGGACGTCGAGCTCGTCGAGGTCGAGCGCGAAGTCGCCGGTGACCGGCCGCGACCAGTCGCCGATCTTGGACGCGACGGCCGCCACGTCCGTCCCCGCCGCCGCCAGCCGGTCGGCCGCCCGGCGGAACGCCCGCTCGTCCAGCCGCGCGACGGGCGTGCCGCCGATCGTGCGCAGCTCCAGCCGGTTCCAGCCGAGCTCGGCCACGGCGCCGATCTGGTCCGCGAGGCCGGGCGCGGCCTCGTCGCCGATGCCGGCGAGCCGGATCCCGTCCGGCGGGCCCTCAGCGGATCGCCCCGGCACCCCGGACCCCCTCCCGCCGTTCGCCGGCCGCCGCGCACAGCCGTTTCGCCTCGGTGAGCAGCCGGACCGCGTCGACCTGCACCGGAAGCGTCCGGTGCATCGAGGTCGCCGGCCGCGCGTAGCGGGCGTACGCGCCGCGCAGGAACGCCGGGAACGCGTCGTCGGTGAACACGGTCCGGGTCGCCTCCTCCCCGGGGCGGACGGTGCGCAACTGGGCGGTGTGGTCGGCGTCGCTGCACGGGTAGTGGCCGACGAGGACGGCCTCGTCGAAGTGCAGGGTGATGCTGCGCTCGCGGACAGGGGAGGTCAGGTCCGAGTCGATCTCGCTGCGGACGCCCGTGGCGTGCTCCAGCCGCAGCCGGGCGCGGCCGAGGCGCGGGACCCGCGTGCGTTCGAGGACCAGGTCGTCCCAGGACGCGTCGACGATCCGCGCGCCCCCGGCGAGGCTGAGCACGACGGCGAGCGCGTGCGGCAGCTCGACGTCGAACGCGGTCGGGTGGTCGCGGGCCGCGATGCTGCGGGTGAACCGCGGCTTGTTCTGGACGACGCGGATCCGCCGCAGCGCGCCGAACTCGCCGGACGCGACCGCCGTCCGCAGCCGCCGGGTGAGGACGCTGTCGATCCAGTGCGTGGCGACCGTGACGTCCAGCCCCCAGCGGCGCCGGATCCGGGCCACCTCCACCAGCCCGGGCAGGTCCACGGCCAGCGGCTTCTCCACGATGATCTTGCGGTAGCCGAGCCGGGCCAGCCGGTCCAGCAGCGCGGCGCGGGCCTGCGGCGGCGTGCACAGGTGCGCCACGGTCCGCGCGGGCGGGCGGCACCGGGCCGCCTCCTCCAGCGACTCGGCCCGCACCATGCCGGGGACGTCGGCCGGCGGGCGGAGCGGGTCGAAGGCGACGATCGGCCCCCGGGCCAGCAGCCCGGGCGCGGTGGCGCGCACCTTGGCCAGCGAGGGCAGGTGCAGGCCCTGACCCGCCCTGCCCATCCCGACGATGAGAGTATGCAACATTGCAGGTCAGAGCCCTTTCCAGAGCACACGCGGGAGGCGGTTCGGGCGGCCGGGAAGCGGCCTTCCCGACAGCGAGCCAAGCTAATTGACCCATCGTCACCGGTCAATGACGATCCGTGACCGAAAATGTCGATCACAAGGAAACCGCACGTCAGAGGCCAATGGTTCGTCGACATTGACCACGAACGGTGACAAGGCACTTGCTCATCGTTATGCGTCGGCGCGGCCCGGGCATCATCGCGGCGTCCCCCATCCGACTCGTAAGGAGCCGTATGCCCCTGCCCTCACGCATCGCAACCGTCGCCACCGCGCTCACGGCAGCGGTCCTGGCCGCGTCGGCCGGCCCCGCCGCCGAGGCGCGGGATCGGGCCGCGCAGCCGGAAGGCAAGATCGTCGTCTTCGTCACCGAGGGCGCGCAGGTCTCCTGGGCCGGCACCCGGCTGAAGGAATATCCGGCCTCGCCGAACTGCCAATCCTTCCCGCCCGGCGCGCACGTGGTCGCCAACTACGGCACCGCCCGGCTGCTGTTCTACTCGGACCCGTTCTGCGCCGTCCCCGTCCCGCCGCCGTTCACCTTCATTTCCCCCGGTTACGGCGCGCACGTGTCCCCGACCGGCAGTTTCCGGAGCGGCTGACGGCGCCAATGGAAAACCGGCGGCGGACTCGTCCGCCGCCGGTTTCCGGGCGCGATCCCGCGCCGCACGCGGGAATCGCACGTTCACGGCGCCGCGACCCCGTCCCGCGCCCGCACCTCGTGGCGGGTGCGGGCATCAGCGCGGTGGCGGCGATCAGCCACAGCAACCCGCCGAGCAGTCCCGTCACCTGACACCACGGGCCACGAAAAGTGGCCCGGGAACGTGGGCCTTTACCGGTTCCCCAGCGACTCACCAGAGCGGGTCCAAGGCACCGCCTTACCCTCTGGCTAGGACGGGCGGGTGCACGAGACCGAGCGGAACGCCTGACCGTCCCCCGCCGGTTCCCGCACCCTGGAGGCTCGAGTGCTCGCGGCGCCCGTCCCCCCGATGCCCCCTCATTCCCTGCTGGTCCTTCTCCTCCAGGTCGGGACGCTCGGCCTGCTCGCCCTCCTGCTCGGCCTGCTGGCGAGGCGGCTCGGCCTGCCGGCGATCGTCGGCGAGCTGTGCGCGGGCGTGCTCCTCGGCCCGTCGGTCCTCCAGCGGGTCGCGCCGGACCTGTCGGCCTGGCTGCTGCCGCACCGGCCGGAACCGACGCACATGCTGGACGCCGTCGGGCAGGTCGGCGTCATCCTGCTCGTCGGCGTCACCGGGACCGAGATGGACTTCCGGTTCCTGCGCCGGCAGCGCCGGACCGCGCTGTGGGTCAGCGGGACCGGGCTGGTCATCCCGTTCGCCCTCGGCATCGCGGCGGGCCTGCTGCTGCCGGGCGCGCTGCGCGCCGGCCACGGCGACACCGCGGTGTTCCCGCTGTTCGTGGGCGTGGCGATGTGCGTCAGCGCCATCCCCGTGATCGCCAAGACGCTGGCGGACATGAACCTGCTGCACCGCAACGTCGGCCAGCTCACGCTGGCGTCCGGCACGATCGACGACGCCTTCGGCTGGTTCATGCTCTCGGTGGTCTCCGCGATGGCGACGTCCGGCGTCACCACCGGGAACATCGCCCGCTCCGCCGGCTGGCTGCTGGTGGTGGTGCTCTTCGCGGCGCTGCCGGGCAGGCCGCTGGCCCGGCTGGCGCTGCGGCCGCTCGCCCGGCACTCCGACCCCATGCCGGTCATCGCCGGGACGGCGGTGCTGATCCTGCTCGGGGCGGCGGCGACACAGGCCATGGGCCTGGAGTCGGTCTTCGGCGCCTTCGTCGCGGGCATCGTCATCGGCTCCAGCGGGGCCGTCGACCTGCCGCGGATCGCCCCGCTGCGCACGTTCATCCTGGCGTTCCTGGCACCGGTCTACTTCGCGACGGCCGGCCTGCGGATCGACCTCGGCGCGCTCGCCCGCCCGGTGGTCCTGGCGTCGGCGGCGGCGCTGCTGCTCATCGCCGTCCTCGGCAAGTTCGCCGGGGCGTACCTCGGCGCCCGGATGAGCCGGCTGAACCGCTGGGAGGCGCTCGCCCTCGGCGCGGGGATGAACGCGCGCGGGGTCGTCGAGGTCATCGTCGCGATGGTCGGGCTCCGGCTCGGCGTGCTCAACACCGCCGCGTACACCGTGGTGGTGCTCATCGCGATCGTGACCTCGGTCATGGCCCCGTGGCTGCTGCGGGTGGCGATGCGGCACATCGAGAGCACCGCCGAGGAGGAGCTGCGGCTCGTGGCGCGCCTCGACGGGGACCGCCCGGACGACGACGTCCAGCCGGTCCGGGCCACGGGCTGAACCGCCGGGCCGGCCCGCGCCGACAGGTTCGGGCGGTGGCGGGACGACTCGTCCCGCCACCGCCCGTGACCGGCGCCTACGGCATCCGGACGCCGGACGCCGCGTGCCCCGCGGCCTTACCCCGGATCAGCTGCAGCCGCTGGTGGAGCCGCAGCCTTCGCAGACGTAGCAGCTGCCCGCCGGGCGCATCTTCGTGCCGCAGGTGAGGCAGAGCGGCGCGTCGGCGGTGCGGCCCTGGCGGCTCTCGATGACCTCCATCGACGAGCGCGCCTCGGGCGCGGGCGCCGGGGCCGCCGGACGGGCGATCTCCGCCGACTGCGCGAGGGTCTCGTGCTCGATCTCCTCCTCGGCGTGGAGGGTGGCCGGGTCCTCGCCGTTGGCCTGCATCGCGCGCTCCTCGGCGGTGAAGATGCCGAGGCCCGCGCGCTCCTCGTAGGGCAGGTGGTCCAGCGCCAGGCGGCGGAAGATGTAGTCCATCACCGAGGTGGCCATGCGGATGTCGGGGTCGTCGGTCATCCCGGCGGGCTCGAACCGCATGTTGGTGAACTTCTCCACCCAGGTCTCCAGCGGCACGCCGTACTGGAGGCTGATGGAGATCGCCATGGAGAACGCGTCCATCACGCCGGCGAGGGTGGAGCCCTGCTTGCCGAGCTTGAGGAACACCTCGCCGAGACCGTCGTCCGGGTAGGACGAGGCCGTCATGTAGCCCTCGGCGCCCGCGACGGAGAACCGGGTGACGGTGGCGGGCCGCTGCTTCGGCAGCCGCTTGCGGACGGGGCGCGTCGCCGCCGCGCCGGCCTCCGCGGGGGCGGCCTCGGTCTTGGCCTCCTCCTTCTTGCCGGCGGCCGACAGCGGCTGGCCGACCTTGCAGTTGTCGCGGTAGATCGCCAGGGCCTTCAGGCCGAGCCGCCAGCCCTCGAAGTACACCTTCTCGATGTCCTCGACGGTGGCCTGCTCCGGCATGTTGACGGTCTTGGAGATCGCCCCGGACAGGAACGGCTGCGTCGCCGCCATCATCCGGACGTGCCCCATCGGGCTGATCGCCCGCTCGCCCATCGCGCAGTCGAACACCTCGTAGTGCTCGGGCCGCAGGCCGGGCGCGTCCACGACGTGGCCGTTCTCGCCGATGTACTCGACGATCGCCTCGATCTGCTCCTGCTGGTAGCCGAGCTTGCGCAGGGCGCGCGGCACCGTCTGGTTGACGATCTGCATCGAGCCGCCGCCGACGAGCTTCTTGAACTTCACCAGCGCGAGGTCCGGCTCGATGCCGGTGGTGTCGCAGTCCATCATCAGGCCGATGGTGCCGGTCGGGGCCAGCAGCGACGCCTGCGCGTTGCGGTAGCCGTGCTTCTCGCCCGTCTTCAGGCACTCCTGCCACTGCTTGGCGGCGGCGGCGTGGATCGCCTTGTCCATGTCGTCGAGGGTGCGGATGTCGTCGTTGGCGGCGGCGTGCTTGCGCATGACCCGCTTGTGGCCCTCGGCGTTGCGGGCGTAGCCCTCGTACGGGCCGACGACGCCGGCGATCTCGGCGGAGCGGCGGTAGGCGACGCCGGTCATCAGCGAGGTGATGGCCGCCGCGAGGGACCGGCCGCCCTCGGAGTCGTAGGCGTGGCCGGTCGCCATCAGCAGCGCGCCCAGGTTGGCGTAGCCGATGCCGAGCTGCCGGTAGTCGCGGGTGGTCTGCGCGATCTTCTCGGTCGGGAAGTCGGCGAAGGTGATGGAGATGTCCATCGCCGTGATGATCAGCTCGGTGAGCTTGACGAACTTCGCGACGTCGAAGGTGCCCTCGTCGGTGAGGAACTTCAGCAGGTTGATGCTGGCGAGGTTGCAGGACGAGTTGTCCAGCGACATGTACTCCGAGCACGGGTTGGACGCGGTGATCCGGCCCGACTCGGGGTTGGTGTGCCAGTCGTTGATCGTGTCGTCGTACTGGATGCCGGGGTCGGCGCACTCCCAGGCGGCCTGGGCCATGAGCCGGAACAGCTCCTTGGCCTTGACCTTCTCGACGATCTCGCCGGTCATCCGGGCGCGCAGCCCGAACTCGCCGTCGGACTCGACGGCGTGCATGAACTCGTCGGAGACCCGGACGGAGTTGTTGGCGTTTTGGTACTGGACGCTGCCGATGTCCTTGCCGCCGAGGTCCATGTCGAACCCGGCGTCCCGCAGCGCGCGGATCTTGTCCTCCTCGCGCGCCTTGGTCTCGATGAACTCGGCGATGTCGGGGTGGTCGACGTCCAGCACGACCATCTTGGCGGCGCGGCGGGTGGCGCCGCCCGACTTGATCGTCCCGGCGGACGCGTCGGCGCCGCGCATGAACGACACGGGGCCGCTGGCGGTGCCGCCGGAGGACAGCAGCTCCTTGCTGGAGCGGATGCGCGACAGGTTCAGGCCGGCCCCCGAGCCGCCCTTGAAGATCACGCCCTCTTCCTTGTACCAGTCCAGGATCGACTCCATCGTGTCGTCCACGGACAGGATGAAGCAGGCCGACACCTGCTGCGGCGACTTGGTGCCGACGTTGAACCAGACCGGCGAGTTGAAGCTGAACATCTGGTGGACGAGCGCGTACTTCAGCTCGTGCTCGAAGACCTCGGCGTCCTGCTCGGTGGCGAAGTAGCCGTGCTCGAGGCCGGTCCGGACGTACACGCCGACGACGCGGTCGACGAGCTGCTTGAGGCTCCACTCGCGCTGCGGGGTGCCGACGGCGCCGCGGAAGTACTTGGACGTGACGATGTTGACGGCGTTCAGCGACCAGAAGTCGGGGAACTCCACACCGCGCTGCTCGAAGTTGACCGAGCCGTCGCGCCAGTTGGTCATGACGACGTCGCGGCGTTCCCAGCGCAGCTCGTCGTAGGGGTGGACGCCGGGCGTGGTGAAGATCCGCTCCACCTTCAGCCCCTTGCGGCCCCCCTTGCCGCGCCGTGCCGGGCCGCTGACCGTCTCCGTCATGCCTTCCCCCTCCCGGGCCCTCCCGCCGGGCCCTGTACAGGAACAACTCCGCCGCCGCCCGGGCCATGCCCGTGCGGAGGCGCCTTCACTATGTGCTTTCTCGTATTTCCGGAACCGCCCCTACCGGGGCGGGCCGGGCTCCCCCGAGGAACCGGCCTTCCGCAGCGCCTCGATCTCCTTGGCGAAGTCGTCCAGCGACTCGAAGCTCCGGTAGACCGAGGCGAATCGCAGATAGGCGACCTCATCGAGTTCACGAAGGGGCCCCAGGATCGCGAGGCCGACCTCGTGCGAGGGGATTTCCGCGGATCCGGACGATCTGATCGCCTCTTCGACCCGCTGCCCCAGCTTCGCGAGCGCATCCTCGTCCACCGGGCGGCCCTGGCAGGCCCTGCGCACCCCGGCGATGATCTTTTCCCGGGAGAACGGCTCGGTGACCCCGCTGCGCTTGGCCACCATCACGAGCACATTCTCCTGCGTGGTGAATCGCTTGCCGCATTCCGCACACGCGCGGCGGCGCCGAATGGCGCCGCCGTCATCGGTGGCGCGACTGTCGATCACTTTGGTGTCAGGGTTGCGGCAGAACGGGCAGTGCACGCGCTATCCCTCCCCTGACGGAAACGAGTCACACCCACGACCCGCCATATATAGGTGACTTACATCGGTGTGACTACTAGATGTTGTGGTCAACCGTACGGCTCGGCGCAGGGCTACGCAACCTGATCCGCGGCCTCAGGAGTAGACCCGCGTCACATCCGCCGCGTAGATCCAGGTCACGTCGGACGATCGGATTCCGGCCCCGGGCGTGTCGCCGCGGGGCGTCCGCGGAGGCGGGCCGGAACGGGTCAGCCGGGCAGGACGAGCCGCTGGCCCGGCTGTACGGTGGGGTCGCCGCCCATCCCGTTGAGGTCGATGATCCGCTGCACGGTGACGCGCGGGTCGGCGCCGGGGTCGGCGGCGGCGGCGATGCCCCAGAGGGTGTCGCCGGGCTCGACGACGGCGGTCCGGACGTGCCCGGAGCGCCCGTGGTGGTCGGCGCGGCCGCCCGCGAAGGCGCCGGTGCCGCCGTCCAGCCAGAGGGCGGCGAGCGTGACGGCGGCGGCGAAGGCGACCAGGACCGCCCGCCCGCGGCGGGTGAGCCGCAGCGGGGCGCGTTCACCGGACGGCGAATCGGGCATCTCCACCCTCCTCGACTTCGAATGAATTTTCGATCGAACGCCTGTACGATGTTGTACCGCAGCACACCGGCGAAACGCGAGCACATCTTCGAACAATTGTTTGATCATTTCGTCCGGACGCGATAGCGTTCATGACAAGGAGTGACGGATCGAGGCGCCCGGGAGGCGACGAGCGATGAGCAAGGTCCGGGAGCTGCCCGACGGGCCCATGGACGAGACGGGCCTGACCCAGCGGCAGCGCATGGTGCTGGAGGTGATCCGCGACTCCGTCCAGCGCCGGGGGTACCCGCCCTCGATGCGCGAGATCGGCGAGGCGGTCGGCCTGACCAGCACCTCCAGCGTGTCGCACCAGCTCCGGGCCCTGCAGCGCAAGGGGTACCTGCGGCGCGACCCGAACCGCCCGCGCGCGGTCGAGGTGCGGGTCCCCGGCGCGGCGCCGGTCCGCACCGAGCCCGACTCCTACGAGGCGGTGGGCGGCCAGCAGACCGCGACGCGGCCCGCGCCGGCCTACGTCCCGCTCGTCGGCCGGATCGCCGCCGGCGGCCCGATCCTGGCCGAGGAGGCCGTGGAGGACGTCTTCACGCTGCCCAAGCAGCTCGTCGGCGAGGGAACCCACTTCCTGCTGAAGGTCACCGGCGACTCGATGATCGAGGCGGCGATCGCGGACGGTGACTGGGTCGTGGTCCGCCAGCAGCCGGTCGCCGAGCAGGGCGACATCGTCGCCGCCATGATCGACGGCGAGGCGACGGTGAAGACGTTCAAGCGCAAGGACGGCCACATCTGGCTGATGCCGCAGAACTCCGCCTACGAGCCGATCCCCGGCGACGAGGCGTCCGTGCTGGGCCGCGTGGTGGCGGTCCTGCGCAAGATGTAGCGCGGCGCCCCCACAGGGGCGCACGCGGCCCCGTGAGGGCGCGGCGGCGACGCTGAGAGGCGGCCGCGGGAGACGATCCCCGCGGCCGCCTCAGCGTGCCGCCCTGGTGTCCGCTAGCGCTTCGGGACGATGTTCACGATCTTGGGGGCGCGGACGATGATCTTGGCGATCTCCGCGCCGCCCAGCGCGTCCTGGACCTTGGCGGAGGCCAGCGCCAGCCGCTCCAGTTCCTCGCCGGCGATGCCGGGCGGCACCTCCAGCCGGTCGCGGACCTTGCCGGCGACCTGCACGACGCAGGTCACCGACTCCTCCACCAGCAGCGCCGGGTCGGCCTGCGGCCAGCCCGCGCGGATCACCGGCGCGGTGCGTCCCAGCAGCTCCCACGCCTCGTCGGCGGTGTAGGGGGCGAACAGCGACAGCAGCACCGCGATCGCCTCGGCGGCCTCGCGGACGGCCGGGTCGGCGGCGCCGGGGCCGGAGTCGATCGCCCGGCGGGTCGCGGTGACCAGCTCCATGATCCGCGCGATCGCCACGTTGAACCGCTGCGTCTCGACCATCCTCGTGGCCTCGTCGACGGTGCGGGCGGTGGCGCGGCGCAGCTCGGTGTCGCCGGACGCCGGGTCCGCGCCGGGCGCGGAGGACACCTCGGCGGCGATGCGGTGCACCCGGGTCAGGAACTTCGACATGCCGTGCGGGGACACGTCGGCCCAGTCGATGTCGTCCTCCGGCGGGCCGGAGAACAGCATCGCCAGCCGGACGACGTCCACGCCGAACTCGGCGATCTGGTCGCCCAGGTCGACCAGGTTGCCGGTCGACTTCGACATCCCGCTGCCGTTCAGGATCACCTGGCCCTGGTTCAGCAGCCGGGTGAACGGCTCGGTGAAGTCGACCATGCCCATGTCGTACAGGACCTTGGTGAAGAACCGGCTGTACAGCAGGTGCAGGATGGCGTGCTCGACGCCGCCGGTGTACTGGTCGACCGGCATCCACCGGCGGACCTGCTCGACGTCGAACGGGCCGTCCTCGTACCCCGGCGAGCAGTACCGGAAGTAGTACCAGGACGAGTCGACGAAGGTGTCCATGGTGTCGGTGTCGCGCTTGGCGGCGCCGCCGCACTTGGGGCACGCCACGTTCACCCAGTCGGACGCGGCGGCCAGCGGCGAGGTGCCCTTGGGCGCCAGGTCCGCGCCGCGCAGGCCGTCCGGCAGCCGGACGGGCAGCTGGTCGTCGGGGACGGGGACCTCGCCGCACGCCTCGCAGTGCACGATCGGGATCGGGCAGCCCCAGAACCGCTGCCGGGACACCAGCCAGTCGCGCAGCCGGAAGTTGACGGAGGCGCGTCCGGTTCCGCGCTCGTCCAGCACCTCGATGATGCGCGCGATGGCGTCGCCCTTGGCCAGCCCGTCGATGGGGCCGGAGTTGACCAGCCGGCCGTCGCCGGGGGTGGCCATGCCGGTCTCGGCGGGGTCGGGCAGCCCGGTCTCCACGACGACGCGGACCGGCAGCCCGAACTTCAGCGCGAAGTCCAGGTCGCGCTGGTCGTGCGCGGGGACCGCCATGATCGCGCCGTGCCCGTACTCGGCCAGCACGTAGTCCGACGCCCAGACCGGCAGCCGCTCGCCGTTGACCGGGTTGATGGCGTAGCGGCCCAGGAACACGCCGGTCTTCTCGCGCTCGGTGGACAGCCGCTCGATCTCGCTCTCCCGGGAGACCTCCTCGCGGTAGGCCTCGAACGCGGCCCGCTGGTCGGGGTGGCAGATCTCCTCGGCCAGCGCGGCGTCGGCGGCGACGACCATGAACGTGGCGCCGAACAGGGTGTCGGGGCGGGTGGTGTAGACGGTGACGGGCTCGTCCCGGCCCTCGATCACGAAGTCGACGTCGGCGCCGGTGGAGCGGCCGATCCAGTTGCGCTGCATCAGCAGGACGCGCTCGGGCCACTTGCCCTCCAGCTGCGCCATGTCGTCCAGCAGCCGGTCCGCGTAGTCGGTGATCTTGAAATACCACTGGGTCAGCACGCGCTTCTCGACCAGCGCGCCGCACCGCTCGCAGTGCCCGCCGACGACCTGCTCGTTGGCCAGGACGGTCTGGTCCTTCGGGCACCAGTTGACGTGCCCGCCCTTGCGGTAGGCCAGGCCCCGCTCGTAGAAGCGCAGGAACAGCCACTGCGTCCACTTGTAGTACTCGGGGTCGGAGGTGTGCAGGCGGCGCGTCCAGTCGAAGGACGGGGCGTACCGGTGGAACGAGGCGGCCTGCGTCTCGATGTTGGCGTAGGTCCACTCGGCGGGGTGCGAGTCGCGCTTGATCGCGGCGTTCTCGGCGGGCAGGCCGAAGGAGTCCCAGCCGATGGGGTGCAGGACGTTGTGGCCGCGCTGGAACCAGTACCGGGCCACGACGTCGCCGATGGCGAACGCCTCGGCGTGGCCCATGTGCAGGTCGCCGCTGGGGTAGGGGAACATGTCCAGCGCGTAGCGCCGCTCGCGGCCGTCGTCCTTGTCCTCGGCCGCGAAGGGGTCGAGCTCCGCCCAGCGGGCCTGCCACTTGTCCTGAACCGCCCGTGGGTCGTACTGCTCGTCGCTGCTCACGCTTCCGCTCCGGTCTCCATCTGGGGTCACAGGGCCAACGGGCCGTCCGTCACATGAAACGACCCCTCGCGAAGGAGGGGCCACCACGTCGACGTCGATGCGTCAACGTGGTCGTTGAAGGAGCAGCCTGGCCGACATACATCAAGAGTAGCGCAACCGCAAGCCTTCACGCGGGGTCCTGCGGGCGCGGGCGGCCGGACGGGGTGCCCGGATCCGGCGCGCTGGAGGGGCTTGACGCGCGGCGCGGGATCGTCGATCCTTTCAAACAGGAAAGTTTCCTATTAGAAGGCGGACGGGCGCTCCCACCCGCCCGCCTCGTGAGCGGCTGCCGACTCCGACCCACCCCCCGCCAAGGAGGATCGCGTATGCCCCGCCGATTCCGCACGCCCCGCATGCCCCGCAGGGCCGGCCTCGCCGTCGCCGCCGCCGTGGGCGTCGGCGCCTCGGTCCTGACCGCGGCTCCCGCGCTCGCCCACGGCTACACCAGCACCCCGCCCAGCCGGGCACTGCTGTGCAAGCAGGGCGTGGTCAAGAACTGCGGCCCCATCCAGTGGGAGCCGCAGAGCACGGAAGGCCCCAAGGGCTTCCCCCAGTCCGGTCCCGCCGACGGGACGATCTGCGCGGCCGGCGACAGCCGCTGGGCCCCGCTCGACGACCCGCGCGGCGGCACCTGGCCCGCCACGAGGCTGTCCAGCGGGCCGTACACCTTCACCTGGCACCTGACCGCCGCCCACGCCACCACCTCGTTCCGCTACTTCATCACCAGGGACGGCTGGAACCCCGCCCAGCCGCTCACCCGGGCGCAGCTCGACACCGCGCCCTTCCTCCAGGTCAACTACGGCGGGAAGCAGCCGCCCTACGACGTCAGCCACAGCGGCACGCTGCCCGCCAAGCACGGCCGGCACATGATCCTCGCCGTGTGGGACATCGCCGACACCGGCAACGCCTTCTACCAGTGCTCGGACGTGGACTTCGGCTGATCTCCGCGGCGGCCGCACGGCCGTGACCGACCCCCCTCCGGCGGGCCGCCCCGCTCCAGGCGCCCGCCCCAGGTGGCCGGGCGGGACCCCGCGTCCCGCCTGGCCACCTGGTCACCTGGCCACCTGGTCATAGACTCCTCGGTAACCAACCGGCCGGTCACCGTTCCGCGCGAGGAGTGCCATGCTCAACCTGTCCGTGCTGCTGGAGGACGCCGCCAGGGAGACCCCCGACCGCGACGCCGTGGTCTTCGGCGACCTGCGGCTCTCGTACTCCTTCGTCGACGCGGTCGCGAACCAGGTCGCGAACCTGCTGCGGTCGCGCGGCGTCCGCCCCGGCGACAAGGTGGCGCTGTCCAGCCCGAACCTGCCGTACTTCCCGATGGTGTACTTCGGGGCGCTCAAGGCGGGCGCGGTGGTCGTCCCGCTGAACGTGCTGCTCAAGCCGCGCGAGATCGCCTACCACCTGGGCGACTCCGAGGCGAAGGCGTTCTTCTGCTTCGAGGGCACGCCGCAGCTGCCGCTCGGCGAGGCCGGCCGCGCCGGGTTCGAGCAGGCCGAGGGCTGCGAGCACTTCTTCCTGCTGCCGGCGAACCCGGCCGCGACCGAGTCGCCCATCGAGGGCGCCGAGCTGTTCTGGGCGGCGCTCGCCGGGCAGCCGGACACGTTCGACACCGAGCGGACCGAGGGCACCGACACCGCGGTGATCATCTACACGAGCGGGACGACGGGCCAGCCGAAGGGCGCCGAGCTCACGCACGGCAACCTGCTGATGAACGCGATGGTCGACGACACGCTGTTCGCGCGGACGCTGCACGACACGTCGCTGGTGACGCTGCCGCTGTTCCACATCTTCGGGCAGACGTGCGTGATGAACGTCGGGTTCTACCGGCGCGGGACGCTCGTCATGCAGCCGCGGTTCGACGCCAAGGAGGCGGTCGCGCTGATGGTGAAGGAGAAGGTGAACATCTTCGCCGGCGTCCCGACCATGTACTGGGCGCTGCTCAGCGACGACACCTCCCCCGAGGACGTCGCGACGATCCGGGAGAACCTGCGGGTCGCTGTGTCGGGCGGCGCGGCGCTGCCCATGGAGGTCATCAAGGGCGTCCGGGAGAAGTTCGGGATGAACGTCCTGGAGGGCTACGGGCTGTCGGAGACCTCGCCGGTCTGCTCGTTCAACCGGCCGGACCGGCCGACCAAGCCGGGCTCGATCGGGCTGCCGGTCTGGGGCGTGGAGATGAAGCTCGTCAACGACGAGTGGAAGGACGTCGAGGGCGAGGGCCCCGGCGAGATCGCCGTGCGCGGCCACAACATCATGAAGGGCTACTACAACCGGCCCGAGGCGACCGCCGAGGCGATCAAGGACGGCTGGTTCCGCACCGGCGACGTGGCCCGCCGCGACGAGGACGGCTACTACTACATCATCGACCGCTCCAAGGACATGATCATCCGGGGCGGCTACAACGTGTACCCGCGGGAGCTGGAGGAGGTCCTGATGACCCATCCGGACGTCTCGCTGGCCGCCGTGGTGGGCGTCCCGCACCCGAGCCACGGCGAGGAGGTCAAGGCGTACGTGATCCGCAGGCCGGGCGCCACGGTGACCGAAGACGAGCTGATCGCGTGGGGCAAGGAGCAGTTCGCCAACTACAAGTACCCGCGCATCGTGGAGTTCCGCGACGAGCTCCCGATGACCGCCACCGGCAAGATCCTCAAGCGCGAGCTGCGCTGAGCCCCGGATGCCCTGGCCCGCGGTGAGCGGTCGTGATGGGGCGTCCCATCACGACCGCTCACCGCACGTCGGCGGGAGCGTCAGCCGGAGGTGAGGTCCTGGGTGCCGATGACGCGGAGCAGTTTCAACGCCTCGTGCGCCGGGGTGCCGGGCGTGGCGCTGTAGAGGACGACCTTCTGGTCCCGGTCCGGCACGACGAGGACGTCGCAGAACACCTCGAGCTCGCCGACGACCGGGTGCCGCATACGTTTCCTGGAGCCGCGCCGTACCTCGACCTGGTGCCGGTCCCATAGCCGCCGGAAAAGCCCGCTCCCGCCTTTCAGCTCGTCGACGAGCGACGCGATTCCGGGGTCGCACGGGTAGCGCCCGGCCGCCGTCCTCAGATCGGCAACGCTCTGCTGGGCGAATTTTCCGTATTCGTCGTCGCCCTCGATGAGGCAGGCGTCGGGGTGGAGGAAGAAGGCCCGCACGAGGTTGCGTTCGCCTGGCGGGATCTTCGAGAAGTCGACGATGAGCGCCGCCGCCATGTCGTTCCAGGCGAGGACGTCGTATTTGGCGTCCAGGACGTAGGCGGGGATGTCGTCGAGCCGTTCGAGCAGATGCAGGATGCCCGCCGGCACTTCCTGAGGAGGTCCCGGTGGCGGGCCGAGCCGTTCGCCGGCGAGGTTGTACAGGTGGCTCCGCTCGTCATCGGAGAGCCTCAGCGCGCGCGCCAGCGCGGCGAGGATCTGCCTGGACGGCCTCGGGCCGCGCCCCTGTTCCAACCGGATGTAGTAGTCCACCGACATCCCGGCTAGACGGGCGACCTCCTCCCGGCGAAGGCCGGGCGTCCGGCGGCGCACCCCCGCCTGCAGCCCGACGTCCGCGGGTTGCACGCGCGCGCGGCGCGAACGCAGGAACGCGGCCGTCTCCTGCCTGTTCATGCCTTCCAGCATGGCGGACGAAACGGACGGTCGGCCGCCTCCAAGGTGGTATCGCCGATCCCAGCTTCGAGCGGTCTCTCCCACCGCCCGCCCGCCGGCGGCACGGTGACGCCATGAACACCACGCAGATCGCGCTCATCACCGGAGCCAACAAGGGGATCGGCTTCGAGACCGCCCGCCTCCTCGGCGGGAAGGGCATGACCGTCCTGGTCGGCGCCCGCGATCCCGAACGCGGCGAGAAGGCCGCGTCCCTCCTGGCCGGCGAGGGGATCGACGCCCGGTTCGTCCGGATCGACGTGACGGACGCCGCGAGCGCCGAGGCCGCCGCCGAACGGATCGGCGAGGAGCACGGGCGGCTCGACGTCCTGGTCAACAACGCCGGCATTTCGCCGGCCTCCGCGTACGGCCCGCCGAGCGAGACCTCGCTCGCCGGCATGCGCGAGACCTACGAGACCAACGTGTTCGGCGTCGTCGCCGTCACCAACGCGATGCTCCCGCTGCTGCGCCGCTCCCCCGCCGGCCGCATCGTCAACGTCTCCAGCGAACTCGGCTCGCTGACGCTGCTGACCGACCCGTCCAGCCCCTTCTTCCCGTTCAACCTGCTGGCCTACAACTCGTCGAAGACGGCGCTGAACGCCGTCACGATCGCCTACGCCAAGGAACTGGCGGAGACCGCGATCAAGGTGAACCTCGCCAACCCCGGCTACTGCGCCACCGACCTGAACGGCAACAGCGGGTTCCGCACGCCAATGCAGGGCGCGGCGGAGGTCGTGCTGCTGGCGACGCTGGACGAGGACGGCCCGAACGGCGCCTTCCAGGGCGGCGCCGAGGAGCCGGGGCAGCCCGTCCCCTGGTGACCCGCTCGCGGGGCCGGTCGCGGGGGCCGGTCGCGGGGGCCGGTCGCGGGGGCCGGTCGCGGGGGCCGGTCGCGGGGCCGGTCGCCGCGCGGCGCGCTCGCGGTTCAGCGTGCGGCGAGCGCGTCCCGCCCGGCTTCGCGCAGGGTCTTGAGGGCTTCGTGCGACGGCGTGCCGGGTGTGGTGGTGTAGAGGACCACGCGCTGGTCGCGTTCCGGCACGTACAGGACGTCGCAGTGCAGCTCCAGCGGCCCGACGACCGGGTGGACCATGCGCTTGCGGCTGCTGCGCCTGATGCCCACCTCCCCCGAGTCCCACAGGCGGGCGAACAGCGGGCTGCGCGCGGACACCTCCGCGACCAGCTCGGCGATACCGGGGTCGCCCGGGTAGCGGCCGGCGGCGGCGCGCAGGTCCGCGACCGAGTCACCCGCCAGCTCCGCCACGTACGCGTCGGTGTCGTACCGGGCGGCGGCCGGACCGGTGAACAGCCACCGGATCACGTTGCGCTCCCCGGGCGGCAGCGCGGCGAAGTCCGTCATCAGCGCCGCCGCCAGGGGGTTCCAGGCGAGGATGTCGTGGCGGGCGTTCAGGACGTAGGCGGGCGTGTCGTCCAGCCGTTCCAGCAGGTGCAGGATGCCTGGCGGGACCTCCCGCGACGGCCCTGCCGGGGGTTCCGGCGCCTCGCCCGCCAGATGGTAGAGGTGGCCGCGCTCGTCATCGGTGAGCCTCAGCGCGCGCGCCAGCGCGGCGAGGATCTGCCTGGACGGCCTCGGGCCGCGCCCCTGTTCCAACCGGATGTAGTAGTCCACCGACATCCCGGCCAGTTGGGCGACCTCCTCCCGGCGCAGGCCCGGCGTCCGCCGCCGCGTCCCCGCCTTCAGCCCGACGTCCTCCGGTCGTACGCGGGCCCGGCGCGAGCGTAGGAACGCGGCCAACTCCTGCCTGTCCATGCGTTCCAGCATGGCCGATGCCGCCGAGCGGCCGCCACGCGGAGGGTGGTACCGCCGATCCCAGCTTCGGGCGGTCTCTCCTCACGCGCGCGCGGCGGCCACAGGCTGAAGGCATGACCACTGCACAGATCGCGCTCGTCACCGGCGCGAACAAGGGAATCGGCTTCGAGACGGCGCGCATCCTCGGCTCCGGCGGCAGGACGGTGCTGATCGGCGCGCGATCCGAGGAGCTCGGCGAGAAGGCCGCCGCGGAACTGGCGGGCGAGGGCCTCGACGCCCGGTTCATCCGCATCGACGTCACCGATGAGGACACCGTCACGGCCGCGGCCGACCGGATCGGGTCCGAGTACGGGCGGCTGGACATCCTCGTCAACAACGCCGGGATCACCTCGACGGACGCCTCCGACCCGCGCCGTTCCACCCCGCCGAGCCGGACGACGGTCGCCCAGGTCCGGGCGGCGTTCGAGACGAACGTGTTCGGCGTCGTCGCCGTCACCAACGCGATGCTCCCGCTGCTGCGCCGCTCCCCTGCCGCCCGCATCGTCAACGTCTCCAGCGAACTCGGCTCGCTGACGCTGCACAGCGACCCGACGGCCCCCGTGAACCGCGTCAACCTGCTTCCCTACAACGCGTCCAAGTCGGCGCTGAACGCGGTCACTGTCGCCTACGCCAAGGAACTGGCCGCCACCCCGGTCACCGTGGTCGCGGCCGCTCCCGGGTACTGCGCCACCGACCTGAACGGGCGCACCGGTCCCCGGACGCCGGCGCAGGGCGCGGCCGTGATCGCCGGGGCGGCGACCGGCACCGCACCGAACGGCGCGTTCATCGCCGAGGACGGGCCGGTGCCCTGGTAGTGGCGGGTCAGAAGAGGATGTGCTCCTTGGGCAGGCCGTAGAACACCAGCCGACCGGAGTCGAGGAGCTCCAGGTCGGTGGGCCGCCAGGTGTGGCGGGTGGCGTCCGCGTGCCGGACGGTGACGAACGAGAACCTGTCGGCCGCGTACACCCGGACCCCGTCCGCGCGCAGCCGCCGGAAGAGGTCGGTGTCCTCGCCGCATCCGCGGTCGGCGAACCGGTACGTGCGCATCAGGTCGCCGTCGCCGAGCAGCGCCCCGCCGCGCACCACGTCCACATAGCGGTGCTCGTGCTCGGGGTAGCGCAGCACGGTCGCGTTCATGGACTCCAGCAGCGCGTAGTGGGCGAGCTTCCCGACGACGCCGGCGTCCGTGTAGGAGAAGGCGGGAAGCAGGTCGGACACGTAGTGCGGCCCGTACAGCTCGTCGTCGTCGATCTTGCCGATGTACGCGCCGTCGGCGGCCTCTATGCCGAGGTTGAGGCACTCCCCCAGGGACAGGGACGCGTCGGCGCTTCGGACGACGACGTCGTCGATCCCGGCGGCGATCGCCCGCTTCTCCACGTCCCGGGGATCGAGGTCGAGGCGGTGCAGGATCATCACGAGCTGCAGGGGCCGCCAGGTCTGCGCCGCGATCTGCTCGATCGAGGAGGCGATCTGCTCGGCCCGGCAGGTGGATAGGACGAGCGACACCGTCGGCGGCGCCGCCGGCGCCGGGCCGGTTCCGAGGCGCTCCAGCAGGGAGTCGACCCGGTGCCGGTAGGTGTGCCGGGCGTGCACCCGCCGCAGCGCCAGATGCGCCTGCCGGTCGCGTAGTTCCGGGGCCCGCAGGAGCGCGCGCAGGCTGCGCTGGGCCGCCTTGGTGTCCTCCGCCGCCGGGCCGAACAGCGGGCTCGCGTCCGCCCGGTGATGGATGACGGGGACGCCGGCCGCCGCCGCCTCGTACGCCAGGCGGGGCGCGGGCGCGATGAGCACGCGGAACCGCTTGCGGATCGCGACGGCCTCCGCGTACGGGCGCGGGGGCGCCACCCGCTGCCGGTACAGGCGGGGGAAGCCGGTGGCGTAGAAGTGGGCGCCGAGCCGGGGCGCGGGCGCGATGAGCGGTTCCGCGGCCTGGTCGTACTCGCCCTCGTACAGCAGCGGGTAGCGGCCGTGGTCCTGGACGCGCGTCGGGTTGTGCAGGCGGGGCTGCGCGGCGAAGGGCAGGTGGTGGACGCGGTCGTGGCCGAGGCTGCGCCGGTGCTCGGGCACCGCCGCCGCGTCCACGGTGAAGACGTGGTCGAAGTGCCCGGCGGCGTCGCCGAGACCGGCGCCGGTGTCCCAGTAGGCGGTGGGGACGCCGCGCTCCCGGCACCACTCCGCCATCTCCGCGACGGGCAGGGCCGTCCCGACCGACTCCACGAGCAGCAGCCCCGGCGGCCGCTCCTCGAACGCCTCCCGCCAGCCGCCGGACGCGGTGACCTGCGTCCACTCGTAGCGGAGGTTCGCCTCCAGGACGGGTCCGAGGACGACGGCCGCGACGAGGCCGGGCCGGTTCACCGGGCCGTCCGGCGCCGCGGGCGGCGTCACCTCGATCGGCTCGGTCTCGGCCACGAGGACGTCGGGACGGCGGGTCCGCGCGGGCTCCCCGGGGGGCTCGGGCGGCGGGGGAAGGGGGCGCAGCGCCTCCCGGACGCGCTGGTACGAGTCCGGCGCCGCCGGGCGCCCGCGCAGCGCGGTCAGCGCCGGCCCGAGCCGTGACCAGCGCCGCGCCCGCAGCGCCTCGTGCTCCCACTCGGCCCGCTCGGCGCGGTGCTCGGCGAGGGCCCGGCGGCGGTCGAGGTCGCCGATCCGCCGGGCCGCCTCGTTGAGCGCGCCGATCAGCCGCTCGATCTGCTCGTCCCGGTCGGCCCGCTCGCGCTCCAGCTCGGCGAGCCGCAGCCGGACGGCCGCGTTGTCGGCGGCGAGCCGGTCGCCCCGTTCCCGGGCCGCGCGCGGCTCGGCGGTCGGGTCGGTCTCGGGCACGGGCGCTCCCGGAACGTGCGGAACTGGGCTTCTTCGCACGTTAACCGGGCCGGGACCGGGGCCGGCGGGACGTCGCGCAACGTTCACCGAGCCGTCGACCACCGGTTGCCGCGATCCCGGACAAAGCCGCCGAAGCACCCGCCGCAGCGCCCGGCGGCTCCGCCGGGCGCGGCTCCGGTCAGATCGTGTACGGCAGCCGCTTGATCCCGTTGATGAAGTTGGACTCCAGCCGGTCGGGCTCGCCGGCCCTGATCGCGGGGACCTTGGCGAGCAGCTCGCGGAACATCACGGTGATCTCCCGCCGCGCCAGGTGGGCGCCCAGGCAGAAGTGCGGGCCGGGCCCGCCGAACCCGACGTGCGGGTTGGGGTCGCGCAGGATGTCGAACCTCTCCGGGTCGGTGAAGACCGACTCGTCCCGGTTCGCCGACCAGTAGTAGAGGACGAGCTTGTCGCCCTCCTTGATCTCGTGGTCGTTCAGCGTGGTGTCGCGGGTCGCGGTGCGGCGCATCCAGATGACCGGCGAGACGTACCGGACGATCTCCTCGACGGCGCCCGCGATCCGGCCCTCGAAGTCCTCGGTGAGCAGGGCGCGCTGGTCGGGGTTGCGGGTGAGCAGGTCCAGCCCGTGCGCGATCGCGTTGCGGGTCGTCTCGTTCCCGGCGACGACGAGCAGGATGAAGAACGAGCCCAGCTCCTGGTCGGTCAGCGACTCGCCGTCGATGTTGGCGTTGACCAGCGCGGACGTGAGGTCGTCGGTGGGGTCCTCGCGGCGCTTCCGGCCGAGCTCCTCGACCAGGCCGCGCAGCGTCTCGCCCGCGTTCAGCAGCGCGAGCGCGAGCTGCTCGGGGTCGCCGGCGGGGACGAACTCGGCGTCGTTGCCGGCGAGGATGACGTTGGTCGCGTCGAGGACGGTCCGGTACTCGTCCTCCGCGATGCCCATCATGTCGCAGATGATCTTCAGGGGCAGCCGGGCGGCCACGTCCGCGACGAAGTCGCCGCTGCCGCCGCCCGCGGCGACGTTCCCGACGATCTCGGCGGCGACCGCCTCGACGCGGTCCTCGAACCGCTGGATCATCCGCGGCGAGAACGCCCGGGACACGATCCGGCGGATCTTGGCGTGCCGGGGGTCGTCCATGCTGATCATCGAGCCGAAGTACTCGTGCATGTCGCCCGGCATGTCCGGGATGCTGATCGCGCCGCGGCCCGAGCAGAAGTCCTGCGGGCGGCGGGACGCCTCGACGACGTCGGCGTGCCGGGTGAGGGCGTAGTACCCCGGCCCCTGCGGCGCGATGACGATGTCGGGCTCCTCGAACCTGACGAGTTCGGGATGCCATCGCAGCGCCTTGAACGCCTCGTGCCGCTGGTCGTGCGGGCGGCGCCAGAACTCCCAGTCCGTCAGGTTGATGTCCTCGACGTTGAGCACGTGCTTTCACCTCGTCCGAACGCGATTCGGTTTACATGCACTGTCTCAAAGTAAAGTGCGCGACCGACACCGGACGGCGCGGTGACCCGCATCACACCGCAGCCCGAGCCTAGACCGTTCCGGACGGCTCCGGGGCGGTTCCGCACGTTCGCCGTGGATCGTTCCGCCTCCGGGCGCCCCCTCCCCGCCCCCGGCACGGGAAGGGGGCGCCCGGACGGGTCACAGCCGTGCCCACGCCTCCGTCAGCACCGAGCGCAGGATCTGCTCGATCTCGTCGAAGTGCGTCTGGTCGCAGGTCAGCGGCGGCGCCAGCTGGACGACCGGGTCGCCGCGGTCGTCGGCGCGGCAGTACAGGCCCGCCTCGTACAGCGCCTTGTCCAGGAAGCCGCGCAGCAGCCGCTCCGACTCCTCCTCGTCGAAGGTCTCCCGCGTGTCCCGGTCCTTCACCAGCTCGATGCCGTAGAAGTAGCCGTCGCCGCGGACGTCCCCGACGATCGGCAGGTCCCGCAGCCGCTCCAGCGTCGCCCGGAACGCGTCGCGGTTGCGCATGACGTGGCCGAGCAGGTCCTCGCGCTCGAACAGGTCGAGGTTCGCCAGCGCCACCGCCGCCGACACCGGGTGCCCGCCGAAGGTGTAGCCGTGCGCGAACATCGTCGTGCCGTGCCGGAACGGCTCGAATAGCCGGTCGGCGACGAGCATCCCGCCGAGCGGCGCGTACCCCGACGTCACGCCCTTGGCGAAGGTGATGATGTCGGGCGTGTAGCCGAACCGCTGCGCGCCGAACATCGTGCCGAGCCGGCCGAACGCGCAGATCACCTCGTCCGACACCAGCAGCACGTCGTGCCGGTCGCAGATCTCGCGGACGCGCTCGAAGTAGCCGGGCGGCGGCGGGAAGCAGCCGCCCGCGTTCTGCACCGGCTCCAGGAACACCGCCGCGACCGTCTCGGCGCCCTCGAACTCGATGGCCTCCTCGATCCGGTCTGCGGCCCAGCGGCCGAAGGCCTCCGGGTCGTCGCCGTGCTCGGGCGCCCGGTAGATGTTGGTGTTCGGCACCCGGAACGCGCTCGGCACCAGCGGCTCGAACGGCGCCTTCAGGCCGGGGAGCCCGGTCAGCGACAGCGCGCCGTGCGGGGTTCCGTGGTAGGCGACCGCGCGGCTGATCACCTTGTGCTTGGCGGGCCTGCCGGTCAGCTTGAAGTACTGCTTGGCGAGCTTCCAGGCGCTCTCCACGGCGTCGCCGCCGCCGGTCGTGAAGAACACCCGGTCCAGGCCGTCCGGCGCCAGCCCGGCCAGCCGCTCGGCCAGCTCGGCGGCCTTGGGGTGCGCGTACGACCAGATCGGGAAGTAGGCCAGCTCGGCGGCCTGCTTGGCGGCGGCCTGCGCGAGCTCCTCGCGCCCGTGCCCCGCCTGGACGGTGAACAGGCCGGACAGCCCGTCGAGGTAGCGCCGGCCCGCCGCGTCGTAGACGTACGGGCCCTCCCCCCGGACGATCATCGGGATCTCGCCGCCGTCCTGGGACGCCGAGTGCCGGGCGAAGTGCATCCACAGGTGGTCGCGGGCCGCCCTCTGCATCGGTTCGTTCTGCTGGCTGGTCACGTCCGGCTCCGTCATCACGCTTCCCTTGCTACGACCCGAGGACGCACGCAGATGCGAGCGATCCAGTTGTGATGATGCTAAGCGACGACGAAATTCGATGTAAATACGTATTCAGACACATGTATCCGTAGCGATGTGCTCACCTGGCCGCGACCCCCGGCCGCACCGCCGGACGGCGGCCGGGGTAGCGTCGCCCCGGGATCAAGGAGGCGAACACCGCATGGGCGACATCACGACCGGTTCGGTCAAGGCGAACGGCCTGGAATTCGGCTACCTCGCGGCCGGGCCCGAGAGCGGCCCGCTCGCGCTGTGCCTGCACGGCTTCCCGGACTCGGCGCACACCTGGCGGCACCTGCTCCCCGAGCTCGCCGCCGCCGGGTACCGCGCGGTCGCGCCCTTCATGCGCGGGTACGCGCCCACGTCCGTCCCCGAGGACGGCGCCTACCAGGGCGGCGCCCTCGCCGCCGACGCCAACGCGCTGCACGAGGCGTTCGGCGGCGGCTCCGACGCCGTCGTCATCGGGCACGACTGGGGCGCCTTCGCCACCTACGGCGCCGCCGCGGCGGCCCCCGACCGCTGGCGCAAGGCCGTCGCCATGTCCGTCCCGCCCATCGCGGTCATGGCGACGGCCTTCTTCGACTACGAGCAGCTCAAGCGCTCGTTCTACATCTTCGTGTTCCAGACGCCCCTGGCGGAGGCCGCCGTGAACCGCGCCTTCATCGAGGGCCTGTGGCGCGACTGGTCCCCCAAGGACACCGGCTACGCCGCCGAGGACGTCGACCACGTCATGGAGTGCCTCGCCACGCCGGACAACCTGTCGGCCGCGCTCGGCTACTACCGCGCCATGCTCGACACGTCGCGCCACATCGAACGCTATGCGGCCGAGCAGAAGGCGGCCACCTCGGTCGGTGTCCGGCCCGTCCTGTACCTGCACGGCGCCGAAGACGGCTGCCTGGGCGCCGACATCGTCGCCCCCGGGGACGATGTCAGCGGCGTCCTGGCGGGGCTCCCCGCCGGGTCGCGCGCGGAACTCGTCCCCGGCGGCGGCCACTTCCTCCAGCTGGACCGCCCCGACGACGTCAACCGCCGCATCCTCGACTGGCTGTCCGCCTGACCGTCGGCACCGGCCAGGGGGCCATGCGAACGGCTCCTCGGCCGGCGCTCGGCCGGCGGTTCAGCGGCCGACCAGGTCGCGGAGGGCCTTGGCGATCTCGGCGGGCGCCTGCTCGGCCATGAAGTGGCCGTGGTCCACCGTCCCGTGCACCAGGTCGGGCGCCCACCGCGACCACAGCGCCCGCGCGTCGTAGCCGAGCGCGGCGCCCCAGTCCTGCTGCAGGACGGTGACCGGCATCCGCAGCCGGTTGCCGGCGTCGCGGTCGGCCTGGTCGTGGGTCACGTCGATGCCGGCGGACGCGCGGTAGTCCGCGACGATCGACGGGACGGCGGCCCGGCAGGCGTCCAGGTAGGCGGCGCGGACGTCGGCGGGGATCGCCTCCGGGGCCGTGCCCCAGGCGTCGAGGAAGTGGCCGAAGAACGCGTCGGCGGTCGCGGCGATCATCTGCTCGGGCAGGCCGGGCGTCTGCGCCATCAGGAAGAGGTGGAAGCCGACGGCGGCGCTCACCCCGTGCATCGCGTCCCACATCTCCAGGGTCGGCAGCACGTCCAGGCAGGCCAGGTGCGTGATCGTGTCCGGGTGGTCCAGGCCGGCGCGGAAGGCGACCAGGGCGCCGCGGTCGTGCCCGGCCAGCGCGAAGCGCTCGTGCCCGAGCGCGCGGGCGAGGGCGACGACGTCGGCCGCCATGGTGCGCTTGGAGTAGGTGTCCGGGCCGTCCTCCTCCGGCTTGTCGCTCGCGCCGTATCCGCGCAGGTCCGGGCAGATCACGGTGTGGTCCGCGGCGAGGTCGGCGGCGACGTGCCGCCACATCAGGTGCGTCTGCGGGAACCCGTGCAGCAGCACGATCGGGCTGCCCGAGCCGCCGACCGCCGCGTTCAGGGACACGCCGTCGGCGACGGGCACGCGCCGGTAGTCGAAGCCGCTGATGGTCGTGGTCATGAGGTCGTCCTCAACTCTCTCGAAAGCTCTCTCGAACCGTTGTCCACAGGTTGCCGGGCGCGAATGAGCATCCGGTCAGCGCGCTAGCGTGAGCTTCGAGGGAGTTCCTGGGGAGGGGCGGGCCGGTGGGGGTCGTGTTCGGGGTGCTGGGGCCGGTGACGGCCTGGGACGCCGCGGGCGACCCGATCGCGCTGAAGGGGCCGCGGCACCGGGCGGTCCTGGCCCGGCTGATCGTCGCCCGGCGGCGCATCGTCCCGGTCGGGCTGCTCGTCGACGATCTGTGGGACGTCCCGCCGGAGGGCGCGGTCGGCGCCGTCCGGACGTTCGTGGCCGCGCTGCGCCGGGCCCTGGAGCCCGGCCGTCCGCCCCGCACGCCGTCCCGGCTGCTGGTCACCGAGGGCCCCGGCTACGCGCTGCGCGCCGGGCCCGGCCAGGTGGACGCCTGGTGGTTCGAGCAGGCCGTGTCCGACGCCGCCGGCCTGCCGCCCGACCGCGCGCAGCACCTGCTGGACGAGGCGCTCGGCCGGTGGCGGGGCCCCGCCTACGCCGACTTCGCCGAGGAGCCCTGGGCCCGCGCGGAGCGTTCCCGGCTGGCCGAGCTGCGGCTGCACGCGGTGGAGCGGCGGGCGCAGGCGCGGCTGGACGCCGGGCTGGCCGCCGAGACGGTCCCGGACCTCGACGCGCACGTCAGCGAGCATCCGTGGCGCGAATCGGGCTGGCGGCTGCTGGCGCTCGCCCTGTACCGGACGGGCCGGCAGGCCGACGCGCTGGCGGTGCTGCGCCGGGCCCGCGGCATCCTGGCCGGGCAGCTCGGCCTCGACCCCGGCCCGGAGCTGCGGCGGATGGAGGCGGACGTGCTCGCCCAGGCCCCGGAGCTGGACCGTCCCGCCGAGCCGGAGTCGGCGGCGGCGCGGCTGTGGACGCGCGCGGCGGCCGACTACGACCGGACGGTCGCGGCCGGGGCCCGCGCGCGGCTGGAGTCGACGGTCGGCCTGCTGCGCGACCTGGCGCTGAGCGGGGGCGGCGGGCTGGAGGCCACCCGCGAGCACCGGCCGGCGGCCGTCGCCGCGGCGGAGGAGTTCGGCGACCCGGAGCTGACCGCCCGGGTGATCGGCGCCTACGACGTCCCGGCGATCTGGACGCGCAGCGACGACCCGGAGGGCGCGCGGCGGATCGTCGAGGCGGCCGAACGCGTCCTGCCCCGGCTCCCGGCGGGTCCGGCGCACGACGCGACGCGGGCGCGGCTGCTCGCCACGATCGCGCTGGAGATGCGCGGCACCCGGTCGCCGCGGGGCCCAGAGGCCGCCGAGGAGGCCGAGGCGATGGCCCGCGACCTGGACGATCCGGCGGTGCTGGCGTTCGCGCTGAACGGCGCGTTCATGCAGTCGTGCACGCGGGCCGGGCTCGCCGCCCGCCGCGACGCCATCGGCGCCGAGCTGGTCGGGCTGTCGGCCCGGCACGGGATGGCGACCTTCGAGGTCCTCGGCCACCTCGTCCGGCTCCAGGCGCGCTCCGCGCTCGGCGACTTCACGGCGGCCGACGGCCACGCGGCCGCCGCCGACCAGCTGGCCGAGCGCCACGAGCGCCCGCTCGTCGGTGTGTTCACGCGGTGGTACGAGGCCCTGCGCCTGGCCGCGTCCGGACGGGCTCCGGTCACGGAGATGGAGGCGGCCTACCGGGCGGCGGCAGAGACCCTCGACGGGGCCGGCATGCCCGGCCTGTCCGACGGGCTGCTCCCGTTCGCGCTGCTCAGCGCCCGCCTGCTCGGTGCCCGCCTACTCGATCCCCGCGACCCGGCCTACGGCAGGCCGTTCGAGGTCGACCTGGCCGATGGCTGGGGCCCGTACCGCCCATGGGCCGAGCCGCTCGCCCTGCTGGACGCCGGGCGGGACGGCGAGGCCCGAGCGGCACTGCACGCCCTGCCGGAGCCGCCCGCCGACCTGATGTACGAGGCGACGTGCTGCCTGGAGGCCGCGGCCGCCCTGCGGCTCGGCGACCCGCCCGCCCTGCGGCGCGGCCGCGACCGCCTCCGGCCCGCCGCCGGGGAGCTCGCGGGCGCCGGCAGCGGGCTGCTCACCCTCGGCCCCGTCGACGCCTGGCTCGCCCGGCTGGAAGCCGTCATCGGGGGCTGAAGACGGCGGCTACGGCCGAAGACGGCATCGGCGGCCGAAGACGGCGACGGGCCGGCCGGATGACCCGGCCGGCCCGCCACCGCCGATTCGCGGGAGTCCTTGCGCCGTCACACGCCCCAGTCGGGACGCAGCGGCATGTGGCTGTTGCCGTCCTCGTCGAGCTTCACACCGAGGGTCTGGTGCAGCTGGATCCAGTTCTGGTTGAAGCCGAGCACGCAGCCCGCCATGTAGACCCGCCACACCCGGGCGGTGCCCTCGCCGACCTCGGCGACGGCCTCGTCCCAGTGCTCGTCCAGGTTCCGGCACCAGCCCGTGAGCGTCCGCGCGTAGTGCTCGCGCAGGTTCTCCTGGTGCCGGATCTCGAAGCCCGCGTCGTTCATCTGCTGCTGGACGTAGCCCGGGCCCTCCAGCTCACCGTCCGGGAACACGTACCGGTTGATGAACCCGTTCTCCTTGCGCGGAGGCGCCAGGTTGTCCGGGCGGGTGATGGTGTGGTTCAGCATCCGCCCGCCGCGCTTCAGCTTCCCGTACAGGAACGAGAAGTACGACGGCAGGTTCTTCTTGCCGATGTGCTCGGTCAGCCCGATGGAGCTGATCGCGTCGAAGCCCGTCTCCGTCACGTCCCGGTAGTCCATGTGCCGGACCTCCGCCAGGTCCGACAGGCCCCGGTCCGCGATGGCCTTCTGCGCCCACTCGGCCTGCTGCTTCGACAGCGTCACGCCGAGCGCCTTCACGCCGTACTCCTTGGCGGCGTGCATCACCATGCCGCCCCAGCCGCAGCCCACGTCCAGCAGCCGCATCCCCGGCTTCAGACCGATCTTCTTGGCCACCAGGTCGTGCTTGTGGAACTGCGCCTCCTCGAGCGTCGAGTGCTCCTCGGGGAAGCAGGCGCAGGTGTAGGCCATGGACGGCCCGAGCACCCACTCGTAGAACGTGTTGGACACGTCGTAGTGGTGCGAGATCGCCTTCGCGTCGCGCCGCTTGGAGTGCCGCAGCCACGAGGGGATGCGGCTGAAGGGGGCCTCCTGCGGCGGCGGGTCCAGCCGCCGTGACATCGCCGCGCGCAGCAGCGGGTCCCCCAGCACCCCGCCCACGATCCGCAGCTTGTCGCGCGGCGTCACGTCGCTGAGCACCTGCTGCATCGTCGTCAGCGCCTCGATCATGTCGCCGCTGACGTCGATCATGCCGGTGACGTACGCGCGGGCCAGCCCCAGCGCCCCCGGCGAGTGCACCAGATAGGACACCGCGTAGGGCGAGCGCACGTCGAACCGGATGGGCGCGCCGGGCACGCCCGACCGCGAACCGTCGTACGCCGTGAACTCCACTGGCGCCTCAGCCCCGGCGAGCTGCTCGAAGACCCTGGCCAGCGTCATCTTGATCCTCCTGTCTCTTCGCCCCGGACGGGACGACGGTGGTCGACCGCCGGCCCCTCCGGGGCACACCCCCCGAAACCGCGGACGCCGGTCAGCGTCCGCGCACGCACTTGTCGTAGAGGTCCAGCAGCCGCTCGCCGGGGTCGTACTCCCCCTTGAGCCGCCGGTAGGTCTCCCCGTCGTAGTACCGCCAGAACTCGTCCCTGCTGTAAAAAGCGGTCGAGTACAGGGACTTGTGGCCGTCAAGCTTGGCGACCGCGCGCTCGATCAGCCGGTTGTGGTACTCGGGGATCTGGCCCGGAGGCAGCCGGACCGTCCCCCAGAAGCCGACGTTCACGTACGGGCGGCCGACCTCCAGCGGGTACAGCGGCCACTGCTCCTTCGCGCGCAGCGGGCACAGCCAGATCGGGCTCATCCCGATCTTGTCGTGGAAGAACTCCAGGAACTCCGGCAGCCGCTCGACGGGCACCTCGATGTCCTGGATGACGTCCTCGCGCGGGCGCAGCCCGCGCCACCGCTCCACGCGCGCGAGGAGCTGGTGGCGCCGGTCGTAGGCGACCATCTTGCGGTACACGTCGGACCGCTTGTACTTGTCGGGCCACAGCCGCCGGACGGTCGGGTTCTGCACGCCGAACGCGCCCGAGCACCAGAACCAGTCGGTGTCCCAGCGCCAGATGTAGTCGCGCACTGTCAGGAAGTCGACCGAGCGCTCCTGGATCGACCGGTAGTAGATCCCCTGGCCGGTGTAGTCGGAGGTGTAGGGCGCGTCGTCGGCGAAGAAGCCGAGCGTGATGTACTGCTCGTCCGGGCCGAAGACCGTGCCGTCGACGAAGTCGACGGTCTCGCCCTCGTACACCCCGGACTCGGTGATCTCGCCCATCGCCTTCGCGAGCTCCGCCGCGTCCCCGAACCGCAGGTGCCGCAGCCGGACGTACGGCCGCACCGGCCGCAGCTCGATCTTCAGCCGCAGCGAGTAGCCGAGCGTCCCGTAGGAGTTCGGGAAGCCGTAGAACAGGTCGGCGTGCTCGTTGTCGCGCGTCGCGGTGATGATCCGGCCGTCGCCGGTCAGCACCTCCATCTCGAGGACGCCCTCGTGCGGGAGGCCGTCCCGGAACGACGTCGACTCGATGCCGAGCCCCGTCACCGCCCCGCCCAGCGTGATCGTCTTCAGCTGCGGGACGACCGTCGGCATCAGCCCGTGCGGAAGGGTCGCGTCGACCAGGTCCTCGTAGGTGGTCATCCCCTGGACCTGCGCGGTCCGCTCGTCCGCGTCGACGCTGAGCACCCGGTCGAAGCCGGACACGTCCAGCCCCGGGGCCGCCGAGGGGTCGCGCCACCGGAACAGGTTCGAGGTCTTCTTCGCCAGCCGCACCGGCGTGCCGGCCGGGATCGCCTCGTACGATCGCCTGAGCGCCTCCACCGCCCGCTGGTGATCGCCCTTGAGCGCAAGCTCCGTCATCTACCCCTCCCTTGCATAGTTAATCCATGATCCCATGTACCGTCCACATAACCCGGACGTTAGGGTCATCACAGGTAGGGAGGGGAATAAAGCCACGGCGATGATCATGTGCGGTCCGGTTCCTCGGGGCAGGCCGCCGGCGGGGCGGCCAACGTTGACCTTTCCCCGCCCCTGCGCGCCGACAAACCCGCCCGGGCCGTCCGCGGGCCGCTACTTCACCAGCCGCAGAATCCACGGGTAGCGGAAGCCGTGCCCGGCGAGCGCGAACACCGCCGCGATCGCCGACAGGATCCACGTCACCGCGTACAGCGCTCCCCCGACGCCGAACGTCACGATCGTGATCAGCAGCAGCGTCACCTGGAGGTTCAGCGCCTCCATCGCCTGCCGCCGGATGTACTCCGAGCGCTTGCCGCTCACCAGCATCAGCACCAGCGGGCCCACGAACAGCGTCGGCACCGCGACCGCGTGCGCCACCGCGGCCAGCATCCGGTCCTCCCCCGTCGGCTCCGCGAGTTCCAGACCGCTTCCCGCGCGCCCCCGCACCGGCTCCAGATCCCGGGTCACCGCCGCGAGGTCGTCGCGCGTCTTCGCCGTCATCGCCAGATGCGCGCGCATGTCGAACTCGTCGTGGTCGAGCCTGCCTTCGGCGTACGCGTCCTGGAGCCGCCGGACGACCGCGTCCCGTTCGGCATCGGAGACCCGCAACCGCCCCACCGCGTCACTGCTGTCCATGCCTCCATGCTCGGCGGCGCGCCCGCCGCGGGCCATCAGGGAAGACCCTGACGATCCCCTGAGTCCAGCCGGAGGTACTCCTTCCCTGGGGTGAGCGTGCCGCCGAACAGGTCCGGCACCGTCACGAACGAGTACCCCTGCGCCGCCAGCCTCTCGATGATCGCCGGGATGGCCGCGACGGTCGTCGGATGGATGTCGTGCATCAGCACGATGTAGCCGGGCTTGACCGCCTTCAGCACGCGCCGCTCGACGTACTTCGTGTCCCGGTGCTCCCAGTCGAGCGGGTCGACCGTCCAGAGCACCTGCGCCATCCCCATCCGCGTGGCGATGCCGGTCAGCCGCTTCGACAGCGACCCGTACGGCGGCCGCAGCATGGTCGGCGTGACCCCGGACGCCCGCCGGATCGCCTCCTGGGTCCGGGTCAGCTCCGACATGATCTTCTTCGTGGGCGCCCGGCCGAGGTCGGCGTGCGTGTAGCTGTGGTCGGCGACCTGGTGCCCGGCCTCGTGCTCGCGCCGCACCAGCTCGGGGAACTTCGCGGCCTGCTCCCCGACGATGAAGAACGTCGCCCGCACATGGTGCGCGGCGAGGATGTCCAGCAGCCGGCCCGTGCTCTCGGCGGGCCCGTCGTCGAAGGTCAGCGCCACGCACTTGGCCCGCGTGCAGTCCACCCGCGCCGGTGCGGCGGGCGGCGCGGGACCGCGCGGCGCGCTCTTGCGGCCGGCGTGCCCCGTCCCCGCGGCCGGCGCGGACGCCGAAGCGAGCCCCACCCGCCGCGGCCCCGGGCCCAGGGTGCTCAGCGCCCCGCACACGGTGGCCGCGAGCACGGCGGCGGCCGCCCGCCGGACCACGATCGGCCCGTCCATCAACACCCCCCGCTGTTGATCTCCCAGGCCCGGCCAGTCTAGGGTGCTGTGCCCGGCTCGCCGGGGACGCCGCCGCTGTGTCGGGAACCCGGCCGCGCCGCGTGTTCGTTGTCCGCAGACACCCCACAGGTCCCGTTCCCCCTCCGGGGCCGCCCGACGACAGGACAGGCGATGAGGTTCCGGGACCGTTTCGGCATCCGCCGGCACCGCGGCCAGACGGTGGCCAAGCTCGACCGCGAGGCCACGGCCGCCGACATCGAGGCGCTGATCTCCTTCGCCCGCGACCGCCGGGGCGTCGAGTTCTACGTCGAGCCGGAGACCTTTGCCACCGACACCACCGCGGTCGCGGTCGCCCACGACGGCGAGTGGACCCGCCGCCGCGTCGGCTCCCCCAAGGTCATCGGCAAGGTCGCCCGCGACCTCGGCGTCCCCGCCTACGACGTCCAGATCGTCGGCTACCCGCCGCGGATGCGCGCCTGGAACGAGCGCAACCGCGACCGCCGCATCGACCCCGGCACCCCCGGCCAAGCCGTCCGCCCCTGACCCGCCCGCCCAGGCCATCCGGCTCGAGACCCCGAGTCCCGAGCCGCCCGGCCCTGAACGCCCGACCCCAGCTCTCGGGCCAAGCGATCCGGCCTAAGAGGCCCGGTGCCGAGACGCCCCGTGCCGAGACGGGCCCGTGCCGAGACGGGCCCGTGTCGGGGTGTCAGGCGGGGGGCCAGTGGCGGAGGAGGGCGTCGACGGCGTCCAGGGTCCGGTGCCAGGACGCGTCGACATCGCGCGCCGCGCGCGAGTGGTCGAACCCGCCCGCCTCCTCCAGGCTCACGTAGCCGTGGAACACGCTGCCCAGCAGCCGCACGGCGTCCGTCTGGTCGGGCTCCGCCAGGTTGTAGCCGCGCAGGATCGCCCGCATCATCTCCGAGTGCCGGCCCGCGGCGCTGGCGGCCGCCGTCTCGGGGTCGAGCCGGAGCCGCGCCGCGGTGTAGCGCCCCGGATGCTCCTTCGCGTACGCCCGGTAGGCGCTCGCGAAGGCCACCAGGGCGTCCTTGCCCGCGCGGCCCGCGAGCGCGTCGGCGGCCCTGTCCGCGAGCTCGGCGAGCGCCAGCACCGCCACCCGGGTCCTGAGGTCCTGCACGTTCTTGACGTGCGAGTACAGGCTCGCGTCCTTGACGCCGAACCTGCGCGCGAGCGCGGACACCGTCACGTTCTCGAAGCCGACCTCGTCCGCCAGCTCCGCCGCCGCCCGCGTCACGCGCTCGGCGCTCAGCCCCGCCCGCGCCATCGGGCCCCCTCACATGCCTATGCCTTCAAAGTAACTCCCTAATTCTCCTAGGTAACCCGAGCCGGTGTTTCCTCGCAACACCACCCGCGCTCCACGCGCGTCGTGAGGTAACGAGGGGTCAGCCGGCCTCTTGGGTCGGTTCGTCGTGGTAGGCGGCCGCCAGTTCGCCGGGCGTCATGCCGATGCGGGCCTGGGCGGGAGGGATGCCGGCGTCGATGAGGCTGCGGAGCAGGACGGCCATGGAGTACGAGGGGTCGGCCTCCAGAGCGCGCTCCAGGGCGACGTTGGCCAGGCCGCCGTCGCCCGCGATGTAGGCGGCGAACGCCAGGAGCGACGCGGGGGCCGGGACGTAGGGCGGTTCGACGCGGCGGAGGACGTCCCGCCAGAAGGCGATGTCGGCGGCGGGCGCGTCCTCGTCGATGCGGATCCACGCCTCGTCGCGGACGCGCAGGTCGGTGAGGAGGAAGCCGAGCCGGGCGACGTCGTCGTCGGTGGGCCGGGTGCCGCCGCGGGCCCGGGCGAGGACGCGGGGAACGTGGTCGAGGCCCTCCTCGGTGGTCCGCGACCGGAACCGGGGCCCGGGTTCCCGGGCCCAGCGCAGGAAGCGTCTCTCGGCCCGTTCGGTGGCGCGGCGCATGGACTCGCGGGCGAGTCCCTCGACGGGCTGGACGGACCGGACGAGCTCGTCGCGGTCGGCGAGCGCGACGTGCCCGGCGAGGGTGGCCTGCGCGGCGATGAGGCTGGTGGAGATGTCGTAGGGCGTGCCTTCGGCGGGGCAGCAGGCGTCGGTGCAGGTGAGGGACCACCAGCGGCCGTCGCAGACCCGGACGGACTCCAGGACGTCCAGGCCGGCGGTGGTGAGGGCGGCGGCCGTGGAGCCGGCGGAGCCCTCGACCTCGTCCGCCGGCCCATAGCCGAGCAGCAGCGCCTTGCGGAACCCGTTGCCGGAGAGCAGCCCGGCGACGCGTTCACCGGCCCCGGCGGGAACCGGTAAGTCGAGCCGGACCGCGCAAGTCCCGTGCGGGCCGTCGTAGCCGATGACGACGAGGCTGCGGGACGGGTGGAACCCCAGCAGGTAGGGGACGGCGGAGATGGCGTCCTGAGCGGAGCGGATGACCAGTGCTGTCATGCCCTCGACACTGGCAGCCGCGCCCGAGGGGCGAAAGCGCCGCCGAGAATGTGGATAACCTCAGGCGTCGAGGATCTGCTGCGGCCGGCTGACGACGGGGGGCTCGGTCGACCAGGGGAAGTTGATCCAGCGGTCGGTGTGCCGCCAGACGTACTCGCACTTGACGGTCGAGTGCGGCTTCTCGTAGACGACGGCGCAGCGGACGTCGGCGACGTGGTCGGCGCAGAAGTCCCGGACGAGCTTGAGCGTCGCGCCGGTGTCGGCGACGTCGTCGGCGACCAGCACCTTGGCGCCGGACAGGTCGACGGCGTTCGGCACGGGCGGGAGCATCACCGGCAGGTCGAGGCGCTGGTCGACGCCGGTGTAGAACTCGACGTTCATGACGTGCAGGTTCTTGACGTCCAGCGCGTAGCCGAGGGAGCCGGCGACGAACAGCCCGCCGCGGGCGATGGACAGGATCAGGTCGGGCCGGTAACCGCTGGCGGCGATCTCCTGGGCCAGCTCACGTCCGGCGGTGCCGAACAACTCCCAGGTCAGGACTTCTCTTTCAGCAGACACGGCCCCTATCTTGGCCGACCCGCCGCAAAGGGCGTTAACCGGACCGGCCACAGGTCGATGATGATCCCGCGCAGGCCCGGCACCGCCCCCGGACCGGCCGGTGCGGGGCGGCCACGGAGATGACCGGCCGGTCGCGCGGTGCTCGTCCCCGCGTCCGGACGCGGGTGTCCGCCGCGGGCTGTAGCGTTGGGCGACGTGCCCGCCCCTGATCTGCTGACCGACAGCGACACCCAGATTCCGGACATGCCGACCCTGCTGTCCGCTGCCGTCGAGGCCATCGGGGGCGCCGAGCGCCCCGGTCAGGTGGAGATGGCCGGCGCGGTGGAGAAGGCCATCGCGTCGGGCGAGCACGTCGCGGCGCAGGCGGGCACCGGGACGGGCAAGTCGCTGGCCTATCTCGTCCCGGCGATCCGGTACGCGGTCGAGAAGCAGACCACCGTGGTGGTGTCGACCGCCACGATCGCGCTCCAGCGCCAGCTCGTCGACCGCGACCTGCCGCGGCTGGCCGAGGCGCTGAACCCGCTGCTCGGCCGGGAGCTGAAGTTCGCGATCCTCAAGGGCCGGCGCAACTACCTGTGCCTGCACCGGGTCCAAACGGGCGCGCCGGACGAGGACGAGGGCGGCGGCGGGCTGTTCGACCCGCAGCAGCTGTCCACGCTGGGACGCCAGGTCAAGCGGCTGAACGAGTGGGCCGAGGAGACCACGACCGGCGACCGGGACGAGCTGGTCCCCGGGGTGAGCGAGCAGGCGTGGCGGCAGGTGGCGGTCACCGCGAAGGAGTGCCTGGGCGCGCAGCGCTGCCCGCAGGGGACGGAGTGCTTCGCCGAGCTGGCCCGCGCCGAGGCGGGCGAGGCGCACATCGTGGTCACCAACCACGCGCTGCTGGCGATCGACGCGCTGGAGGAGTTCCAGGTCCTGCCGGAGCACGACGTGGTGATCGTCGACGAGGCGCACGAGCTGGTCGACCGGGTGACGTCCGTCGCGACGGGCGACCTGAGCGCGGCCGGCGTGGAGATGGCGGCGCGGCGCTGCGGGCGGCTGGTCGAGGAGGGCGTCGCCGACCGGCTCAAGGAGTCCGCGGAGGGGCTCGCCGTCCTGCTGGAGGACCTGCCCGCGGGGCGCATGGACGTGTTGCCCTCCGCGCTGGGCACGACGCTCGCGGCCACGCGGGACGCCCTGCACGCCTGCGTCACGGCGATCGGGCCGGAGAAGAAGGACGCCGACCCCGGTGACATGGCCGCCCGCAAGGCGGCGCGGTCGTCCCTGGAGGAGCTGCACGACACGGCGGTCCGGATGCTGGAGTCGTTCCAGCCCGAGATGTCGCAGCGGTTCGACGTGGTGTGGCTGGAGAAGCCGTTCGTCCAGGACGGGCGCCCGAAGCGTCCGCCGGCGCTGCACGTCGCGCCGATCGGGGTCGGGGGCCTGCTCCGGACGACGCTGTTCGAGCAGCGCACGGCCGTACTGACGTCGGCGACGCTCACGCTGGGCGGGTCGTTCGAGCCGCTGGCGCGGCAGTGGGGGCTGCCTCCGCTCGGCGAGAACGCGCCGAAGGACGCGAAGACGGCCGCCGAGGGCCTCGCGCAGACCGCCACCGACGGCAAGGACGCGGACAAGGACGGCAAGGAGATCGTCTGGTCGGGCCTGGACGTCGGCTCGCCGTTCGACCATCCGAAGTCCGGCATCCTGTACGTGGCGCGGCACCTGCCGCAGCCCGGACGGGACGGCCTCGCCGACGCGTACCTGACGGAGATCACCGAGCTGATCGAGGCGGCGGGCGGCCGGACGCTCGGCCTGTTCTCCTCGATGCGGGCCGCCCGGCAGGCCGCCGACGAGCTGAAGGACCACCTGTCGCACCCGCTGCTGTGCCAGGGCGAGGACTCCACGTCCCTGCTGGTCAAGCAGTTCGCGGAGGACGAGCGGACGTGCCTGTTCGGGACGCTGTCGCTGTGGCAGGGCGTGGACGTCCCCGGCCCGTCCCTCCAGCTCGTCATCATGGACCGCATCCCGTTCCCGCGCCCGGACGACCCGGTGTCGTCGGCGCGCGCGCGGGCGGTGGCCGCGCGCGGCGGCAACGGCTTCATGGCGGTCTCCGCGACGCACGCGGCGCTGCTGCTGGCGCAGGGCGCGGGACGCCTGCTGCGGTCGATGGACGACCGCGGTGTGGTCGCCGTGCTCGACCCTCGGCTGGCGACGGCGCGCTACGGCGGCTTCCTGAAGAACTCGCTGCCGCCGTTCTGGGCGACGACCGACCCGGACGTGGTGCGCGGCGCGCTGCGGCGCCTGGACGCCGCCGCGTCCGGGTCGTGACGGCCCGTCAGCGGCGGTAGGCGCCGAGGAATTCGCCGATGCGGCCGACGGCCTCTTCGAGGTCGTCGGCGTACTGCAGCGTGACGACGCGGAAGTGGTCGGTGGACGGCCAGTTGAACCCGGTGCCCTGCACGACGAGGATCTTCTGCTGTTCGAGCAGGTCGAGGGCGAAGCGCATGTCGTCCTCGATCGGGTACATCTCCGGGTCGAGCCGCGGGAACACGTAGAGCGCGCCCTTGGGCCGGACGCAGCTGACGCCGGGCAGGTCGTTGAGCAGCTTCCAGGCGCGGTCGCGCTGCTCGCCGAGCCGGCCGGCGGGCAGGACGAGGTCGTCGATGCTCTGGTAGCCGCCGAGCGCGGCCTGGATCGCGTGCTGGCCGGGGACGTTGGGGCACAGCCGCATGTTGGCGAGGATGTCCAGGCCCTCGATGTAGGACTCGGCGTGCTCCTTCGGCCCGGACAGCACCACCCACCCGGACCGGAACCCGGCGACCCGGTAGTTCTTCGACAGCCCGCCGAAGGTCAGGCACAGCAGGTCGGGCGCGAGCGAGGCGACCGGGACGTGCACGGCGTCGTCGTAGAGGATCCGGTCGTAGATCTCGTCCGCGAAGATGATCAGGTTGCGGCGGCGGGCGAGCTCGACGATCTGGGTCAGCACCTCGCGCGGGTAGACGGCCCCGGTCGGGTTGTTGGGGTTGATCAGCACGATCGCCCGGGTCCGGTCGCCGATCTTCGCCTCGATGTCGGACAGGCTCGGCGCCCAGTCGGCGGCCTCGTCGCACAGGTAGTGGACGGGGGTGCCGCCGCACAGCGACACCGACGCCGTCCACAGCGGGTAGTCGGGCGCCGGGATGAGCACCTCGTCGCCGTCGTTGAGCAGCGCCTGCAGGGTCATCACGATCAGCTCGGACACGCCGTTGCCGAGGTAGACGTCCTCGACGTCCAGGCCGGTCACGCCGTTGTCCTCGAACCGCTGCACGATCGCGCGGCGGGCGGGGAGGATGCCCTTGGAGTCGCTGTAGCCGTGCGCCTCCGGAAGGTTGCGGATCATGTCCTGGAGCAGCTCCGGCGGAGCCTCGAACCCGAAGGGGGCGGGGTTGCCGATGTGCAGCTTGAGGATGTTGTGGCCCTCGGCCTCGAGCTGCTTGGCGCGCTTCAGCACCGGCCCGCGGATGTCGTAACAGACGTTGGTCAGCTTGCCCGACTGGTTGACCTGCATGGACACACAATATCCGCGCCGCGGTGCCGGAATCCGCCCGGGAGCCCGCCCCGCAGGGCCTGCGGGGCGGGCTCCGGAGGGCGTGATCACGGCGCGGCGATCGAGGCGAGGATCCCCTGGCGGGCGGCGCGGCGGGCCGGCCTGATCGCGGCGAGCGCGCCCGCGACGGCTCCGACCAGCGCGATCACCGCCAGCTGGACGGGCGGCGCGGCGAACGGGTTCCCGAGCGCGGCGCCGAGCCCCCAGCCGAGGAACACGCCGAGGCCGAGCCCGCCGGCGGTGCCGAAGAGCGCGACGATCAGCGACTCCCAGCGCACCATCGAGCGGATCTGCGCCCGGGTCGCGCCGACGGCGCGCAGCAGGCCGAGCTCGCGGGTCCGCTCGTGCACCGACAGCGACAGGGTGTTGGCGATGCCGAGCAGCGCGATGATGATCGCGAGGGCGAGCATCCCGTAGACGACGGCGATGAACCCGTTCATGTCGGACGTCTGCGCCGTGACGAACGCGTCGCGGGTCTCGACCTCGGGCGCCCCGTACGGCCCGGCGAGCGCGGTGAGGGCGCGCCGCGCCGCCGCGACGGACGCGCCGGGCTTCAGGTCGACGAACGCCCTGGTCACGAGCGGCTGCTCGGTGTGGGCGTCCCAGATCGTCCAGGGCACGAGGTAGTCGCCGGTCAGGTCGGTCCGGTCGTACACGGCGCCCACGGTGACCTGCTGGGCGGCGCCGTCGGCGAAGGTGAGGCCGACGCGGGAGCCGGCGTGCCAGCCGCGGTCGTCGGCGACCTTCTTGGAGACCGCGAAGGTGCCGGGGCCGGCGAGCGAGCCCTGCGAGACGTCCAGGTCGAGGACCCGGCGCAGCGCCGACGGGTCCCCGACGGACACGGTCGCGACGCGGCCGCCGACCCGCATGCCGCCGGTGCCGAGCCCGGCGACGCCGCGCACCTCCGGCAGCCGGCCCGCCTCGTCGACGAGGCGCGGGGCGAAGCCGCCGGTCTCGTTGCCGCCGCCGTCCACGACGAGCGGGCCCTTGAAGGACCCGGCGACGCCGTCCTCCAGGGACGCGCGCAGCGAGCCGACGAACACCGTGAGCAGGGTGACGACGCCGACGCCGATCATCAGCGCGGTCGCGGCGCCGGCGGTGCGGCGCGGGCTGCGCGCCGCGTTGCCGCGGGCCAGCGCGGCGGGCAC
>NZ_JABMCA010000200.1:0-669 GCF_014706005.1 Actinomadura sp. RB99
GCTGGAGTTGCGCGCGGCGATCCTCGCGGCCCGGCTCGGCGGCGCCAGCTCGGCGGCGTGGGACTACCACGGCGCGGCGACCGAGCGGATCCGCTCGGCGGGCACGGTCCCGGAGATCCACGGGCAGCAGACGAACGCGGCGAACGCGGCCGTCCACGGGGCGGCCGTCGCGGTCGAGCTGGGGGATGTAGACGAGGCGATCCGGCGCGACGCGGAGATCGGCGAGCGCACGCTCGGCGGCCTCACCGAGGAGCGCGTCGCGCATCACGCGATCGACATGTCCCGCGCGCTGACCGAGGCCGGCGCCTACGACCGCGCGCTCGAACGGCTCGTGAGCGCCGACCGCACCGCGCCGCAGCTCACCCGGTCGCACCCGAGCGCCCATGTCGTCGTCGCGCACCTCGTCGATGTCCGCCGCACACTGCCTGAGCCGCTGCGCGGGCTCGACCGCCGCATACGCGCGTAGCAGGACTGCGCCAACCACGCAACGCCCCGGTGTTTCAATCTGAAACATTACGGGGCGTTGCTGCTGTCAGCCTGTCCGTCATGGTCACGACGACGCGAGCGAGCCGCTCGACCGGCGCGGACCAGTAATGAGCCGCGGGCGCGGCCGGTGCCGGTTGGGGGGAAACCCGCCGGCCGCGCCCGCTCCACCGCCGCGGCCTCGGG
>NZ_JABMCA010000201.1:0-669 GCF_014706005.1 Actinomadura sp. RB99
CCGGGTTTTGGATGCTGTTCTTTGCGTGGGTCGCGTCCCTGCGTAACGGGTGGCTGTGGGGTATCGCCGGGATATTCACCGCTCCGGCCCTGGGATTCGCGGGCATACTCGTAGCGCGCATCGCATGTGAGTTCGTGCTGATCCGGTTCTACCGGAGGCCATGAGAAGGGGGGGAAGGGTGCGCCCTTCCCCCCCTTCTCATGGCCTCTATCCGCCGACGTCCGCTCCGGCACCCGGCCGCATACGGTCGATAACGGCACGGTAGGTCTTGCTGTTGTAGGTCATTTCCGCGACTAGTGCGGCGAGGATATCCCGACGCGGGACGCGGACACCTAGAGTGCTCGTGACGCGCGCGTGGAGGTCATCGAGCATTTCCCCCTGGCGACCCGTGAGGCGCCACGTGAACGCGCGGCCGGGCGGTTCCCCCGCGTCGGTACCCGGCCGTGCCTCCTGCCGCTCGTCCGGCACGGCCGGGGCCGGGGCCGGGGCCGCGGCTTCCGGCACGGCCGGGCCGGGTTCCCCTGCCTGGGGCGGAGTCGGGACCGCCAGCGTCTCGAAGACGACAGGGCCTTTCCTCTGCCTGGTCCGCTTCTTCTTCTCCTGTTCAGTCATTTCTGTGCCCCCGGTGCCGTAGCGAGCAATTCCGTCGTGAGCGGCTTGTATTCACCA
>NZ_JABMCA010000202.1:0-666 GCF_014706005.1 Actinomadura sp. RB99
TGGTAGCCGGTCCTGACGCCCCCGGCGCCGCCCGAGCCGCCGTAGTAGAACGCGAGCGCGTCCGGGGTAGTGCCGTCGGCGGCGTAGTTCAGGTCGACGCGCGCGAACCCTCGCGGCTTGTGAGGGTCTGTGACCTGCGGGTTGTTCCCTCCGCTGAGCAACACGGCCTGCTGCCCGAACGCTACGGTCGTGAGGTACCCGGGGTGCGGGTTCCCGGCGGCGGTGTGCGCCGCGAGGGCTGTGTCCGAGTGGGTCTCGGCGGCGGTCTGCGCGGCGGCGGCCTGGTCGGCGGCGTACTGGCGGTCGCCGTGCGGGTCGAGGGCGCCGACGTGCGCGGAGACGGCGGCGGAGCCCGTCCCAGCGGGGTCGGCGCCGACCTGCGCGGCGGTCGGGAGGGGCGGGGTGCCGTGGGAATGGTCGCCGCGCGCGTAGGTCGCAGCCGTCCCGGCGGCGGACGTCTGGCCGGGCGTCGTCTCGCCTGCGACTGCATCGGAGGGCGCCGGGCCGGTCCCGCCGGACTCGGCTGGGAGCTGGTCCGCGGGCACGAGTCCGTCCGGGCCGAGCGACGCGACGCCGGACGGCTGCCCGACGGCGGCGGCGAGGACGTACTCGACGAGCGCGGGCGCGGGCTCCAGCGGGGCGACGTCGGCGAGGTCGAGCGGGCCG
>NZ_JABMCA010000203.1:0-660 GCF_014706005.1 Actinomadura sp. RB99
TGACGCACCTCGCGTTGCTGCGCGAGATCACGACCCGTTTGGGCGGGTGGTGGTGATGGCGAAGAAGACGACCCCCCCGCCGGACCCCCGCAAAGGCGACTACGACCAGTACGCGCGGGCGGAGCTGCGCCGCATGAACGCGGACGCCCAGGAACAGGAGCGTCGTCGCGCGGCGAGGGCTCGGGAGAGGGGCGAGCGATGACGAAGCAGACGGTTCGGACGGCGGCGGCGGCTACCGCGGCCGGGATGTCGGTCGGGTTGCTGCTCGTCCTGCCGCCGGTTCTCTCCGTCCTCCTGGTCGCGCTCGCTGCCTACGCCGCGGGTGTGACCGACACGCGCCGCGGCGTCCGCGGCGGACGCGTGCCCCTGCTCGTGGAGCGTGCGCGCGAGCGCATCGGCCGGGAGGTGAAGTGATGGCGGACCGGACCGGCGAGGCCGCTGTCGTGCCCGTGGCTGCGCGGGAGACGTGGGCGGAGGTCATGGAGCGGGCCGGTTACCAGTGCGAGTGCTCGCGGTCCGGTCACGGGCACGGCCGGGGCCGGTGCGAGCACGCGCAGGGTCCGGGGGTGCGGCTGATTGCCGGGCCGGTGAACCCGGGGCCGGACGTGGCCGCGGACATGGCGACGACGAACCCCGCGGACATGGTCGCGTGGTGTCCGT
>NZ_JABMCA010000204.1:0-631 GCF_014706005.1 Actinomadura sp. RB99
GGAGCGTCGCCATCACGCACCGCCCGCCGGACGGCCGTCCCGCCCGTGCCGCATCTGGAGGTGCTGGACGCCGTGCGCCTCGGCGGAACCGGCCCGGTTGCGCCGGGCGGCCACGACGGGCGTACCGGGGCAGGTCCGGCACGTCGCCTTCCAGCCTTGCGGGGTTGCCTCGACCAGGATGGGGGAGATCACGGGCGCCCCGTCTCGTCCAGCAGGACCGGCATGATCAGCGCGGTCAGGGCGGGCGCGTCGTCGTCGGGCAGCGTGATCAGCACCGGCTTCGTCGGCGTCGAGTTCGTCACGCGTACCGCCCCGTGCCAGCGGGGCGCGAGCGCGGTCACCGCGCGGCCGAGGAACCTGGGGTTCATGCCGACGACCGGGCTGCGTTCGGCGGGGCCGATGTCGTCGATGTGCCGCGCGAGCTTGGGCAGGTCGGGGAACTCGACGCGGCCGGGCACCGGCGGGTCCCAGGAGACCGACGTCTCGATGAGGTCGTCATGGCGTCCGTTGAGCGCCGTGATCCGGCCGTCGTCGGCCTGCGTGAACTTGACGCCGCCGAGCAGCGGCCGGCGGGCCGTGCTTCTGGGGATCGGCGCCAGCAGCCGCCGGACGACGGCTGCCGGGATCAGGC
>NZ_JABMCA010000205.1:0-624 GCF_014706005.1 Actinomadura sp. RB99
CGAGGCGCTGCATCAGGGACGCTCCTGGGGGTCGTCGGGGGTCTCCGACGCCGCCGCCGACCCCGACGGCGACATCGGCGCGGGGTGCATGATCAACGGTACGCCCTGACGCGGGTAAATGGCACCGTCATATTCCGCGACAGGCGCGGGGATCGGCGGCGGAACGGGCGAGGCGGCGACGTAGACGACGGTGGGCAGCGCGGGCGGCGAGGACGGCGGCGGCGGGACCGGCCGGGAGTACCGGGCGAGCAGTCGCGGGGAGAACGCGAGCGCGCCGACCGTCATCCCGGAGGCGAACGCGGTCACGACGCTGCCGCCGTACACGGTCCATAGGATGTCCATGCTGATCACTCCTGGTGTGAGGCGGTCAGGGGCGGTGCCGGGTGTCCAGCCGTGGGCACCGCCCCTGTGCTGGTTGGTCACTGACTGGCGGCGAAGGTGTCGCCGCCTTCGCGGTCGGCGGTCCGCCGCCGCTCGCGCTTGATGCAGGTGGACAGGTACGGGTCCGAGACGCTGGCGCCGCGCGCGGTGAGCCAGTCACGGACGGCGGCGGGGGTCGCGTCAGCTCCCAGGTCATCGAGCGCGAGGCGGACGCGCTCCGCGTCGCTGCCCGCGGCGGCGAGG
>NZ_JABMCA010000206.1:0-619 GCF_014706005.1 Actinomadura sp. RB99
CGGACCCGCCGGACCCGCGCGCCGGCGCGCCGCCGCCCGAGCCTCCGGACCCGCCGCCCGCGCGGCCGCGGCCGCGCTCGGTGGAGCCGGACGAGCGCCCGCCGCCGGAGAACCAGCCGCCGCGCCCGTTGCCCGAACCGCCACCGGAGCCGCCGTTGGAGCCACCCGAGCCGCCGCCGGACGAACCGCCGGAGCCGCCCGAGCCGCCGCTACCGCCGCCGGTGACACCGCCGCCTCCGCCGCGTCCCGACCAGGACGTCGGACGCGGCGCACCGGTGCCGGAACCCGCACCGCCGGACGGCTTGCCGCCACCCGACGCCGAGCCGCCGCTCCCGCGCCCGCCCGAGACCCCGCCCGGCCGCGCGACGATCGCGCCCACGCCAGCACCTCCGCCGCCTGCTGCGCCGCCGGCCGAACCGCCCTTGGCGGCCTGCGCGTCGACGACCTTCGCCGTCCGCGACGGCAGGTTCAGCGGGGGCGCGCCGCGCCGGGACCGTCCCGGCCCCGCGGTGACGCCGCCCGTCCGCGGCTTCGCGGCGAGCACCGGCGCCTCCTCCGGCGACGGCCCCTCCCCGGCTCCGGCCGTGGTGACGCCCGTCCGCCGGTCGGCCGCCGCGGC
>NZ_JABMCA010000207.1:0-613 GCF_014706005.1 Actinomadura sp. RB99
TGCTCACACCAGGGACCCCGGGGCCTTGATCGGACAGTGGAGGTCCGACCCATGCGCAGCGTAGAGGACGAAGCACGGCAAGCGATCGAGAAGGCAGAGAGAGCGCTTGCACTGGAGGTTGCCGCCGCGGCTCCCGTCCGGCGAGTCGTTCAAGACCTGGCAGCCATCGGCCGCCGGTACGGGCGTCCGGTCGTCGCGTGGTACGGGCTGCGCACGGGCACGTGGCGCGCGATGGTAGACGGCTGCGTGCTGGTGTCCGGCGAGAACCCGAACCGGCTCCGCGACGCCGTGCAGCACGAACTCGACGCGATGGGACAGCGCCCGCCCGCCGCGCCGCCGCGTAGCGCGCCGCCCGCCCGGACGACGCCACGCCCGCCGCTCCTGGCCCGAGACCCGAAGCCTGACCCGTGGGCCGAGCGGACAATCGCAGGGCTCCCCCGGCACCGCTCGCGCCGCAGCGGCGGGCACCTGCTGCGCACGCTGTTCACCGGCGGCCGGTCGGCGGCAGCGGCGTGACCGAGGTCCCGAACGTCGTCCTCGCCGGTCCTCGCTCCCTGCGGTCCGCCGTAATCGAGATCGGGGCGCGCGTCGGCGCTTGCGACCCGGCGCGCCC
>NZ_JABMCA010000208.1:0-611 GCF_014706005.1 Actinomadura sp. RB99
GCGCGACGTCGCAGGGCGACGTGAACGAGGCGTTCGTGTTCGCCTCGGTGTTCAACGCGCCGATCGTTTTCTTCTGCCAGAACAACCAGTGGGCCATCTCCGAGCCGCTGGAGAAGCAGACACGCATCCCGCTGTACAAGCGCGCGCAGGGCTACGGGTTCCCCGGGCTGCGGGTGGACGGCAACGACGTGTTCGCGTGCCTGGCCGTCACCAGGAAGGCGCTGGAGAACGCGCGGACCGGCCAGGGCCCCACGCTGATCGAGGCGTACACGTACCGGATGGGCGCCCACACCACCACCGACGACCCCACGCGCTACCGGCTGAAGGCCGAAGAGGAGGCGTGGAAGCTCAAGGACCCGATCGAGCGGGTCAAGGCGTACCTGGTCCGCAACGAGCTCGCCGACACCGCGTTCCTGGACGACGTCGAGGCCGAGGCCAAGCAGGTCGCCAAGGAGCTGCGGGAGGGCTGCCTGGCGCTGCCCGACCCGGCGCCGCTGTCGATGTTCGAGCACGTCTACGCCGAAGACCATCCGCTGATGACCGAGGAGCAGGAGCAGTTCGCCGCCTACCTGGCGTCCTTCGAGGAAGAGGTGCCGTCGTGACCGCGGAGA
>NZ_JABMCA010000021.1:0-137123 GCF_014706005.1 Actinomadura sp. RB99
TCTCCGTCGGCGCGCCCGCCCCCGAGACCCCGGACGCGCCCGCCGCCGGACCCCGCCCCGAGACGGCCGTCGAGCCCGGTCCCGACTCGGGCTCCGGCCCCGGCTCGGAGGGTGGCGGCGCGGAGGGCGGCGGCTCAGAGGGTGGCGGCGCGGCGGGCCGGCTCGGCGCGCCGGCGCGGGTGGCGCGCGCTCTGGTCCTCGCGGCCGTGTTCACCTGCGCGGCCTGCGGCCTGGTGTACGAGCTGGCGCTCGTCGCGCTCGGCAGCTACCTGGTCGGCGACTCCGTCACCCAGGCGTCGATCGTGCTGTCCGTCATGGTCTTCGCCATGGGCATCGGGTCGCTGCTGGCCAAGCCGCTGCAGAAGCACGCCGCCGCCGCGTTCGCCATCGTCGAGGGCGCGCTCGCGCTGGTCGGCGGCCTGTCGGTGCTCGCGCTGTACGCCGCGTTCTCCTGGCTCGACATCTACGTCCCGGCGCTGGTGGCGGTGTCGTTCGCGGTGGGCGCGCTGATCGGCGCGGAGATCCCGCTGCTGATGACGCTGCTGCAGCGGATCCGCAAGCAGGACGCGGGCAGCGCCGTCGCCGACCTGTTCGCCGCCGACTACGTGGGCGCGCTGATCGGCGGGCTCGCCTTCCCGTTCGTGCTGCTCCCGACGTTCGGGCACATCAAGGGCGCGCTGCTGGTCGGCGCGGTGAACGCGGTCGCCGGCGTCGCGGTGGTGCTGTGGCTGTTCCGCCGCCGGCTCGGACGCGTCGCGCGGGTCGGGATCGGCCTCGGCATGGTGGCGGTGCTCGCCGTCCTCGGCACGACGTACGCGCTCTCCGACCGGATCGAGGTGACCGCGCGGCAGGCGCTGTTCGAGGACCCCATCGCGCTGGCGAAGGACACCCCGTACCAGGAGATCGTGATCACCCGGAAGATCACCCTGGCGGGCACCACCGACCTGCGCCTGTTCCTGAACGGCGACCTGCAGTTCTCCTCGGCGGACGAGTACCGGTACCACGAGTCGCTCGTCCACCCGCTGATGTCCGGCCCGCACGGGAACGTGCTGATCCTCGGCGGCGGCGACGGGCTGGCGATGCGCGAGGTGCTGCGCTACCGCGACGTCCGCAGCGCGACGCTGGTCGAGCTCGACCCGGAGATGCTGCACCTCGCCCGGACCTACGGGCCGCTGGTCGCGCTCAACCACCGCTCCTTCGAGGACCCGCGCGCGCACACTGTCAACGCCGACGCGTTCACGTGGCTGCGCGGCCAGACCCGCCGGTACGACGCCGTGATCGTCGACATGCCCGACCCCGACGACGTGCCCACCGCGAAGCTGTACTCCGTCGAGTTCTACGGCCTGGTCAAGCGGGTCCTCGCGCCCGGCGGCCGGATGGTCGTGCAGTCCGGGTCGCCGTACTTCGCGCCGAAGTCGTTCTGGAGCATCGAGAAGTCGATCGCCGCCGCCGGCCTCGCCACCACCCCGTACCACGTGGACGTGCCGAGCTTCGGCGACTGGGGCTTCACCCTCGCCTCGCCGACCGCGAAGCCGCCCGCGCTCGCGCTGTCCCCGGACGCTCCGCCGCTGCGCTTCCTCGACGGGTCCGTCCTGCAGGCCGCGTCCGTCTTCCCCAAGGACCGCCGCTCCCGCGACGTCGGTGTCAACACGCTCGTCCACCCCCGCCTCGTCCAGTACGAGGGGCAGGAGTGGAAGGACTCCTGACCCCGGCCTGCGCCGTCAGCGGTCGGTGGAGGTGCGGATGGCCTTGTCGACGGCGTGCTGGAACGACGAGACGAGCGACTGGATCATCAGCGGTTTGAGCTTGCCGGCCAGCTCCATCAGGCGGTCGCGCTCCTCGGGGGAGCGGCCGCTCTCCCGGTAGGAGCGGACGACGGTGTCCTGGAAGACCTGCTGGAGCTCGGCCGCGAGCGCGGTGGTGTGCCGTTCGACGGCCTCGTGCGAGGCGATCAGGGTGTCCAGCGGCATCGGGAGTTCGGCGAGCTCGGCGCTGATGCCGAGCAGGGCGGGCATGACGACCCGGACGGTGTCCGGCGCGATGCTCTCCACGACGCCGAGCGCTTCGAGGCGCTTGAGCGTGTCGTCGTCGAGGTGGCGTCCGGCGCGGCGGTCCAGCTCGTGCCGGCTCACGTCCTCGGGACGCTCCGGCGCCCACGGCGACAGCAGCGCGCGTTGCAGCGCGAGGTCCTCGGCGGGCGCGTCCGGCGGGATCTTCCGCAGGTGCTTCTCGATGGCGGCGAGGGTCAGGCCGAGCGACTGGAGCTCCCGGACGAGTTCGAGCCGCGCGAGGTGGTCGGCGCCGTAGAGGCCCGTCCGGCCGCGCAGCCGGGGCGGTGGCAGCAGGCCGCGCCCGGCGTAGAAGCGCACGGTGCGGACGGTGACCCCCGCGCGCGCGGCCAGCTCGTCCACGGTGAGATCCATACCCGGCTCCTTTGACGTGACAGTGCCAGTGTTACATTAATGCTGTATCAGCACGCACTTACCGAGGGAGACCGCCGGATGGCACGGGAGATCTTCACCGCGGAGCACGAGGCGTTCCGCGACATGGTCCGCGCCTTCATCGAGAAGGAGATCGCGCCGTACCACGAGCAGTGGGAGAAGGACGGCGTCGTCTCCCGCGACGTGTGGCTGGCCGCGGGCCGGCAGGGGCTGCTCGGCATCGACATGCCGGAGGAGTTCGGCGGCGGCGGCAACCCCGACTACCGCTACTACGTGATCCTCAACGAGGAGTTCGCGAAGGCGGGCGTGCACGGCCCCGGGTTCTCGGTGCACAACGACATCAACGGCGGCTACCTGCGTCAGCTTTGCACTCCGGAGCAGCAGGCGCGCTGGTTCCCCGGCTACTGCTCCGGCGAGATCATCACCGGCATCGCGATGACCGAGCCCGCCGCCGGCTCCGACCTGCAGGGCATCAAGAGCACCGCGATCAGGGACGGCGACCACTACGTCCTGAACGGCTCCAAGACGTTCATCTCCAACGGCATCCTGTCCGACCTGGTGATCGTCGTGGCGAAGACCGACCCGTCCGCCGGGGCGAAGGGCGTCAGCCTCCTCGTCGTCGAGCGCGGCATGGAGGGCTTCGAGCGCGGCCGCAACCTCGAGAAGGTCGGCATGCACGCGCAGGACACCGCCGAGCTGTTCTTCGACAACGTCCGCGTCCCCAAGGAGAACCTCCTCGGCGAGGAGGGCATGGGCTTCATCTACCTGATGACGAACCTGGCCCGCGAGCGGCTGTCCATCGGCGCCACCGCGATGGCCGCCGCCGAGTCGGCGTTCGAGCAAACGCTGGAGTACTGCAAGACCCGCGAGGCGTTCGGCCGCCCGATCGGCAAGTTCCAGCACAACCGGTTCACGCTCGCCGAGATGAAGACCGAGCTGACCATCAGCCGCTCCTTCACCGACGAGTGCATCGTCAAGGAGGGCAAGGGCGAGCTGAGCGTCGACGAGGCCGCGATGCTCAAGTACTGGAACACCGAGCTGCTGAAGCGGGTCGTGGACCGCTGCCTCCAGCTGCACGGCGGCTACGGCTACATGATGGAGTACCCGATCGCGAAGGCCTACCAGGACGTCCGCATCCAGACCATCTTCGGCGGCACGACCGAGATCATGAAGGAGATCATCGGCCGCGGCCTCGGCGTCTAGCCCGATCGGTCCTCACGGTGCAGCCAGGCGAGGCAGTCGGGCGGCGCCAGTTGCGCCGCGCGCGCGTGGTAGTAGGCGAGCTCGGCACTGGAGAGCAGGCCGCGTCCCGATCCGGAGGTCCCCTTGCGGAAGAACTTCTCCGGTGCCCCGCCCAGGCCGTCCTCCGGTTGCAGCCGCCCGGCGGCGGAGCGCATCTCGCTGAACGTGGCGGCCTTCACCAGGGCCGGCCAGGCGTGCTCGGGCACGCTGATCCCGAGCCGGGCGGCGAGGTTCCGCATCTCGCCCTCGAGGTCGGCGGACAGGTCCTCGTAGTGCAGGAGCACCACGCCTGGGTCCGCGCGCCGGGCCCAGGCTTCGCTCAGATGGCCGAGCATGTCGGGCAGCAGGTGGCCGCGGTTCGCGTGCAGGTCGGTATCCGTGGCGATCCACTGCAGGAGCCAGTTGCGCGGTGACGACGATCCGCGCCGGTTCGCCGAGGCGGGCCGCTCGTGATGCTCCGCGGCGTTGATCCGGTGGTGGTAGTACGAGATGGCCGCGTCCAGGAGATGCCTGCCGACGACGACATAGGTGACCCGGTCATCGGCCGGAAGCTCGCTCAGCGGCAGATGGGTCTTGATGAACCTGCGGTGGGTCTGAGCCGCGAGGGCGGCCGCCGTCTCGCGGCGGGTCACGGGCTCGGCGTCGAGCCACGGTGACAGATCGGGCAGGGAGCCCGGGAGGTCCGGGGTCTGGAAGACGAGAAGCGCGCAGATCATCTGCGTCCAGGTCGTGCCGCACTTGACCGGGGTGCTGACGATGATGTCGCCCTCGCGGAGCGGGAAGTCCGCCCACGAGGCCGCCCTGAGGGCGTACTCGGACAGGTTCACGACGGTCATGCCGCGCCTGGTGAGCACGGCGGCCGGGCGGGACCGGCCCGGGGCCGCCGCGCGCGTCCTCAGGTAGCCGCGCCGGCCGAGACCGTCGGTCAGCGCGGCGACATCCCGCTCGGCGAAGCCGAGGCCGTCGAGAAGGCGGAGCGCGCCGGCCCTGTCGTGCCGGGCCAATATGGCGAGCAGAAATGACTCACCGGCCGAAATGTCGTCCAGACCGGTCGCCGAATAGCGGCTCTCGATGTAATCCGCCGAGTCGACGACGGCCCGATACATCGCCGTCATCGTTTTCACGTGCTCGTCGGACATGGGTGGAACGGGAGCAGGCATGGCCCCTTCCCCTGTTACGGCAGAAAGGCCGGGAGGCGCGCGGAGCCGAGGCGGTCCGCCGGCGCCGGGCTCCGGCGCTCCCCGGCCCTGCGAAACTCAGCCATCGATCCACTGGTGCTTTTCCGCGCAGCCGAGCACGACCCTGCGGACGTCGACCACCTGCTGCCCGCTCAGCGCCGGGACGCCGCTCAGCAGCAGTTCCGTCAGCTCCTGCATGAATTCGTCCGGCGAGAGCACGTCGCACGTCGGTTCGTCGTCGTCCAGCGTGCCGCCGGCCTGGGCGGACGCGGCCGGCGGGGCCGCCGGCACCGGTGCCGGCGCCTGCCGGGGCGGTGCCGGGACCGGCTTTTCCGCCGCGCCGGGCTCGTCCGGAATGAGATGCGCCGCGAAGGCCTTCCGGCCCCGGTCGCCCGCCATCACCTTGAACTCCAGCCGCGCCCCCGGTGCGAGCTCGTAGGCATCGCTGTCGACCACCGATGTGTGCAGGAAGACGTCCTCGCCGCCGTCGTCCGCCGCGATAAAGCCGTAACCGCGTTCGTGGTCGAACTGCAGTATCCTGCCGGTCGCCATTTCTCCGCCACCTCCATCGCTTTCCGCCAACCTGGGAAAATCGTAAGACAGGGCCATGTGAGTGGCAATGACTAATCGATGGGAACGGTCGATGCGCACACCTCGGCGATCTTTTTGACGAGATCGCGGTCGGTGCGAACGGCGTCCCGGGCGAGCCGCAGTTTCGGATCGGCGGGCACCAGCGTGTGCCGGAGGGCGAGCCGGGCCCTTCCGCCGCCCGTCACGTTGAGCAGCACGACCGACGCGCGGTCGACCTTCCCGGTCCGCACCGCGTCGCGCAGGCAGGCGAGCGCCACCCCGGCCGCGGGCTCGATGTCGATTCCCTCCAGCTCCTCGAACATCGCCTGTGCCGCCCGGGTGGCACCGCTGTCAGCGGTCAGGACGTCCCCCCGGCTTTCGACCAGCGCGTCGTAGACCCCGCCGCGGACGGCGTAGGGCGGCGTCGAGTTCGTCAGCTCGTCGGCATGCACGCCCTTGGCGACGGCCCGGAACCGGCCCGCGGACGCGTCGTCCAGCGACGGCGACCGCGCCTCCCACGCGTGGTGGATGGGCGTGAACGGACGGTTCTGGCAGAGCATGAGCCGGGGGAGCGCGGTCATCTCGGCGCCCGCGGCGCGCAGCCGCTTGGCCGCCTCATGGACGGCGATCGCCCCGGTGCCGCTTCCCACGGCCTGGAAGTAGTGCGTCGGCAGGGACCGCATCTCCTCATGCGCGGTCAGCATGACCGTCCCCAGCCCGTCCCGGCGGCCCACGTTCTTCACCCCGCCCTCCGCCTGGAACGGGGCCGTCCGGCACACGGACGCGGCGAGGTCCATGGCGTCCGAGTAATCGCTGTCGCCGATGGCGACCACGCTGACGCACGGGTCGAGGGGCGCGCGGAACCGCAACCGGTGCAGCGCCGTTTCCGGGACGATCAGCAGGCACGGCACCCCCTCCTGCGAGCAGGCCCAGGCGAAAGCGGCGGCGGTGTTGCCCGAGGACGGGACGGTCAGGATGCTCTGCCGCTTCGGCATCCTGCCGAGCACCGTGTACGCCTCGAACTCCTTGAACGTCCCGGTGCCCAGCATCGCGCCGCGCTCGGGCCAGTAGCCGTTGAAAGCGATCCAGAGGTTCGGGAGCCCCAGGGCGGTCGAGAGCGCCTCGCTGCGGTACACCACGCCCCGGTGAGCGTTGTCCGCCAGCCCGGTGACGGGCAGCCACTCGTGATAGCGGGACAGGCCCTGGCCGTCCTGGACCGGCTTGAAGCCGCGCTGGCGGTACTCGGTGCGCAGCAGCGCCGGTGCGTGCCCTGCGGGGCACTGCAGGATCAGCCCGTCGTCCTCATACGTCCGCTCGCAGCCGGAGCAGGCGAGCCTATAGTGGCGTGCCACGGCTTGCGTCAGTACTTGTCGAGGAAATCGATGATGGCACGGTTGGTCTCCTCCGGTCGCTCCAGATAGCCGAGGTGGCCGCATGCCGCTATCTCGGTGAAATCGCAGTCCGGGATGGCCTCGCTCGCTTCGGCGCACAGGTGCGGCGGGCAGATGAGGTCATCGGTGAAGGCGATGACCCGGCAGGGCGCCTTGATCGTGCGCAGCACCGCATGCCGGTCCGCGGTGAAATCGATGTCGGCCTGCCCGCTCGACACCTTCCGCCCGCTCGAGTACATGAAGATGTCCAGCCACCCGGCGGCCGCGGTGTCGTTGTTGAGCGTCGCGGGCGAGAGCATCTGCAGTGCCGCCGCGACGGCCTCGTACTCGCGCGGTAGCTCGACCGACGCGGCGGTCATCGCGCGGTCAGCGGCCGAGAGCGCCCGCCGGGTGGCGTCCGAGCGCCCGCGCATCGCCATCAGCACGCAGCAGGTCACCAGCTCGGGCCTGGTGGCGGCGACCTCCGAGGCGACCATCGCGCCCAGCGACGTCCCGACCAGGGAGCACGGCCCGACGCCGAGCGCCTCGATCAGCCCGGTCAGGTCGCCGGCGAGATCGGCGAGCGCGTACTTGCCCGCCGGCACGTCCGACGGCGGGATCCCCCTGGTGTCGAACGTGATGGCCTCGTACCCGGCGCGGTTCAGCGCGGGCACCTGGTGCACCGTCCACGCGCTGCCGCCCCCGCCGGTGCCCATGATCAGGACGACCGGCTTCCCGGCGCCCGAGCGCTCGTAGGCCAGCCGGATCCCGTTGACCGTTGCGAACGGCATCGGAGCGCCCTCCCCGGTGGTTCACCATTTCCACTCGTGCTGCCCGTAGAGGTGGTCCGCCTTGACGCCGTGCTCGGAGCACCAGGTCATGAACTCCTCGACCTGCTTCAGCTGATAGGAGTCCTCGTTGTAGCTGGTCGCCATCACATGCCCGACCAGCCAGTCCTCCTCGCCCATGGCGTAGACGTAGGCCTCGGCGGCGCCGAGTTCGGTCAGGATCGCGCTCGCCTGGGCCGCGTTCGAGCCGGAGAGCGTGCGCGAGTCGCTCATCTTCTTCGTCACCGGCGCGGTCAGCAGCGCTCCGTAGAGCCAGGTGAGCGGCGCGCCCGCGCATTCCATGCCGAGGAACGCCATGTCCACCGCGCCGGCCTGCCTGCGCATGTAGCGGTAGAGGCCCGGCTCGATCCCCGAGGAGTCGGCCCCGATGTAGACGGTCTTGCCGGCGAACTTCGCGATGTAGGTCGACTTGGCGCGGATGTCGAGGTCGGCGTGCTCGCCGAGGAAGGGCGCGGCGATGACCGTCCCGCCGGGGAAGGGGACCTCGGAGAAGTCGTCGACCTCGGTCACCGGCAGCCCGAGACGCGAGAGGTAGAGCGCCAGGGAGGGGTCCGCCAGGCTGCCCCGCGACGACCTCGGGACCACCACCGTCCCCACCCTGCCGCGCAGCTGCAGCAGGGTCTCGAGCACGATGTGGTCCTGGTGGCCATGCGTGATCAGCACCAGGTCGATGAAGTCGGGCAGGTCGCGGTAGGTGTACCGGCCGGTCGCCGCGGCGTCCGAGCTGACCCACGGGTCGGTGATGACCGCGCCCTCCGGGGTCTGCAGGACCAGGCACGCATGCCCGAAGTACCTGATGCGCCCGCCGTCGCCGATGTGCCGGTCGCCCGCCAGGTCCGGCTTGTCGGTGAGCAGGCGGGGCAGCTGGGCGGCCTGGGCGTCGTCGAGTTCCAGCGCCTCCCGGAGGCGGCCGAGCGTCGTGGGCTCCAGCCGGGCCCGGCACAGCTCCTCCAGCCCCGGATGCCGGAACGGGATCGGGAGTTCGAGGACGTCCGGGCCGGGCAACCGCGGCGTGCTCAGGATGAACGGCCGCTCGACACCGGTGTCCAGCGACAGCTGCACGCACTGCCGGTCCTCGGTGTAGACCGGGCTCTCGTACACCAGCGGCTCCATATAGCGGATGGACGGCTGGTTGTTGGTGTCGTACGCCATCTCGACCAGTCCCGAGAGGGCGGCCGGGAGCTTGGGGTAAAGCGGCGTCATCGCGAATCCGGTCGCGCTCTGCCGGACGAGCTCCTCCCCGTCGGAGATCGCCGCCGCGAAGTCCAGCATGGGCGCCCGGTCCCGTTTGATGGCGGTGAGCAGGTCGCGGACCTCCGCGACCCGCGACGGGTCGATATTGACGAAGAAGCCGCCCCTGAGTTCCGGGTTGCGGCTGGCGTTGATATGCACCTGCGGAGATTGCAGATACGACTCGAGCAGCGGCACCTGCGCGTATGCGAGATTCATCGCGGCCTGCACCGGCGCCACGGTGTGCAGCCATGCGTAGAACCTGTCGACCAGGGGTTCGATTATCAGGTCGGGCCGCACGAACACGGGCTCGTCGATCACCTTCGCGCCTCCATCCAGGAAAGCATCTGACCCGAGCGCAACGGAATCACTGCGCGCCGGCGGTTACCACGGACTTGTCGACGAGCATGAGGCGGCCGGTCCCCTTGAGCGTGGCCAGGTCGAGGTCGGCGACGCAGCGGACCGGGTCGTCGTTGAGGATCAGGAAGCCCTCGATATGCACCGAGCCGGTGCCCTTGTCGAAGTCGGCGGCGCTGGTGTCCGTCGCGTCGCGGTCCAGCCGGACGCCCAGTTCGGTGCCGCCCCGGGTCTCGGTGAACTTGATCAGGCAGTACCCGAGGTCGCCCACCCGCTCGTGCAGTTCTTCGACGGTGGGTTGTGCCCCGCCCATGACCACGGGCTGTTCGGTGGTGAGGCGCTCGGTCAATTCATCCATGAAAACCCGCTCCTGTTTTCCGGCCACGTTCGGTGGCAGCAATCTACACAGCCGATGTTCAGGCGTCGAGATGAAAGGGAACCCCCTGGACGGCGTTCAACCGGGATCGTCACCTCAGTTGAACAAGGGCGCGCGTGACCGCCGAAAAGGGCCGCGCCGTGATGCGGTACGCCGAGGGTTTCTGTAATGGATTCAGCCGGGCAGCGGGCCGGTACCGGCCGTCTCGCCCCGGCCGTTGCTCCCCTGGGACGCGAACTGCGTGCGGTAAAGGCTCGCATAGAGCCCTTCCTCCATCAGCAGCTCTTCGTGCGTCCCGCGCTGCCTGATCCGCCCCGCGTCGATGACGACGATCTGGTCCGCGGCGCGGATCGTGGTCAGCCGGTGCGCGATGACCAGTGACGTCCGGCCCGAGAGCGCGGTCCGGAGCGCGCGTTGCACGGCGGCCTCGGACTCGACGTCCAGGTGCGCCGTCGCCTCGTCGAGCACCACGATCGGCGGTGCCTTGAGCAGCAGCCTGGCCAGGGCGATGCGCTGCTTCTCGCCCCCCGACAGCCGGAAGCCGCGGTCGCCGGCGACCGTGTCGAGCCCGTCCGGCAGTGAGGCGATCAGCGGCCAGATCTGCGCCGCCTCGCAGGCCTCCACCAGGTCGCTCTCGCTGGCGTCCGGGCGCGCGTACAGCAGGTTCTGCCGGATCGTGTCGTGGAAGAGGTGCGCGTCCTGCGTCACCATCCCGACGGTGTCCTGGACGGACCGGAGGGTCAGGTCGCGGATGTCGCGGCCGCTGATCCGCACCTCCCCGGAGTCGGGGTCGTAGAACCTCGGCACCATCTGCGTGATGGTGGTCTTCCCGGCTCCCGACGGCCCTACCAGCGCGGTCAGCCGGCCCGCCGGGACGCGAAAGCTCACGTCGGACAGCACCAGCGCCTCGCCTGAGGACTCGTGGACCGGCCGCCGGACGGACTCCAGCGAGACGAGCGAGACCGCGTCGGCGGAGGGATAGCTGAACGACACGTGGTCGAACTCGATCTCGGGGGCGCGACCGCCGCCCGTGTCGCGCCCGCCCGTGTCACGCCCGCCGGTGTCACCGCCGCCGGTGTCACCGCCGCGCGCGTCGCCGACCGGCAGCGCGGTGGCGGTGGGACGCTGCGTCACCAGCGGCTTGAGGTCCAGGACCTCGAACAGGCGGTCGAAACTGACCAGCGACGTCAGGATGTTGGCCTGGATGCCGGAGAGCTGGTTGATCGGGCCGTAGATCCGGCCGATCAGGGTGATCAGGGCGACCAGCGTCCCGATCTTGAACGAATGGTCGATGACGAGGTAGCCGCCGATGCCGAACGTCAGCGCGAGGATCAGCGAGGACGACAGCGACATCGCGATGCCGAGCACCTGGCCCATCACGTTCGCCCGCGCGCCGACGTCGCGGACCCGGCCCGCCTTGTCCGAGAACAGCCTGGCCTCCTCGTCGGGCCGCCCGAACAGCCGGACCAGGATCGAGCCGGCCACGTTGAAACGCTCGTTCATCACCGAGGCGAGTTCCGCGTTGAGCTGCATCTGCTCTCTGGTCAGCCGCTGCAGCCTGCGGCCGACGGCCTTCCCCGGCAGGACGAGAACGGGGACGATGACAATGGCGAAGAGGCTGATCTGCCAGGACAGGTAGAACATCGCGACCAGCACGAAGACCAGCGTCAGCAACGTGTCCACGGTCCGCGACAACAATGTCGTGACCGCCTGCTGCGCCCCGACGACGTCGGAGTTCAGCCTGCTGACGAGTGACCCGGTCTGTGAACGCGTGAAGAAGACCGGGGTCTGTTTCTGTACGTGCTCGAATACCTCGGTGCGCAGATCGTAGACGAGTCCCTGGCCTATTCTGGCGGAGGTCCTGGTCTGGATGTAGACCGCGCAGGCATCGGCGATCGCGAGCCCCGCCAGGAGTGCCGTCAGTTCAATGACGACCGACAGCCGGCGCGGAACTATTCCGGAATCGATGATGACGCCGAAGAGCAGCGGATTGGCCGTCGTCACGCCCGCGTCGATGACGGTGAGGGTGATCAGCAGAACGAGCGACCAGCGGTATTTCTTGATATATGGAATTACTCGCCGCACGGTTCCCGGCCTGATCCGCCGGCGGCCGGGTGAATCGCGCTCCGTCGCCGCCGTCCCGAATTCGTGGGCGGGTGCTCGGGTGGCTGGCATCCGGTTCCTCCTGAGGACGGCATCGCCGATTGTCCGCTGCGAGTCTTTCTAGAATAGTTCGGCGAAGAGGCGGGGCCGGTGGCGTTCAACTGGCGCGCCGGTTCAGTTGAACGGAAATGTTGTGCTCAGTCTATGACTGGTTATGATCGGCGTTAATGCTGTTGGTGAATATCTCTTAAGCGGGCGGATCTGGAACCGTTGCCGGACGGGTGCCGCCAGAGGCCCGCGACCCGTACTCGCCCGACATGAGCGCTCGGTCCCGCGCGACCGGCTTCGGCTCGCCGCGGCGTGCCTAGGAGGGGATGTTGCTCGTGGTAGCCGAGGATCCGGGCAACGGCGATGATGGGACACGCTCCGACGGCCGGCCGCGTCGCCGGACCGCCGGACCGCCGGTGCTGGAACTGCCGGGCGGCCGGTCCTCGGCCGCCCCGCCCGTCACGGCACTGGCCCGGTTCGCCGTCCCTGCCGAGGTGACGGACGGCCTGCGGGCCGCCGCCCGCGCCGCGGAGACGGACATGTCCCGCATGTCGCTGGCAGCGTTCCTGATCCTGCTCGCGCGCTACACCGGCCGGGACGCCTTCCTGGTCGGTGCCGCGCTCGCGGAGCGGGACGGACCGGAGGCCGCGGGCGGCCGCGGGCCGGCCGGGAGCACTCGGGTGCTGCGGGCCGATCTGTCCGGCGACCCGCTGGTCTCCGAGCTGCCGGACCGGATCGTCGCGGCCGGTGAGCGGGACTCCGAGGAGGGACGGTCGCAGCCGCCGCTCGTCCAGGTCGGATTCAGGTACGCGGTCCCGGACGGCGGGGCCGGCGCGGTCGCGCCGCAGCAGGCGGGCCTGGAGTTGCGGCTGGCCGAAGAGCCCGCCGGTGGACTGGCCGGAACGCTCGCGTACTCCACGGCCGTCTGCGACGCGGCGACCGCCGGCCGGCTGGCGGAACACCTGGGCGTGCTCCTGGCGGCGGTGGCGGCGGACCCGGATCGGCGGGCCGCCGACCTGCCCCTGCTCCTGGAGGACGAGCGGGAGCAGCTGCTCGTCACCTGGAACGACACCGCCGTGCCGGTGCCCGCGTGCGGGGCGGACGAGCTGATCGCCGCCCAGGCTCTGGAGTGCCCGGACGCGGTCGCCGTCGCCGCGGACGGCGTCTCGCTGACGTACGCCGGTCTGGAGGCCCGGGCCTCCCGGCTGGCCCGCCACCTGCGGGACGCGGGTGTGGGCGCCGAGACGGTGGTCGGGCTGTGCTTGGGCCGCACCACGGACCTGCTGGTGTCGGTGCTGGCGGTATGGAAGGCCGGCGCCGCGTACGTGCCGCTCGAGCCGGGCCATCCGGCCGCGCGCCTGGCGTTCGTCCTCGCCGACAGCGGGGCCCGCGTGGTGATCGGGACCGAGGCGACGGCCGGACGCCTGCCCGCCGGCCGGGCACGGTTGATCAAGATGGACGCGCCGGAGGTCCGGGAGGTGCTCTCGGCGGGGCCGGCGCTCCCGCGTCCGGCGGCCGCCCCGGCCGAGCGGCTCGCATACGTGATCTACACGTCCGGGTCGACGGGCGAGCCCAAGGGCGTGGCGGTCACCCACCGGGCGCTGGTCAACTACCTGGCCTATTCGCGGGACGCCTATCCGGGGCTGCGCACGGGGTCGGTGGCGCACTCGCCGATCTCGTTCGACCTGACGGTGACCGCGCTGTTCGGGCCGCTCGTGTCCGGTGGCTGCGTCTTCCTCGCCGGGCTGGACGAGGCGTGGCAGGCGGGCGGGAAGGCGCCCGCCGGGTTCCTGAAGATCACCCCGAGCCATCTGCCGCTCCTGGACGCGATGGGCGAGCGGGGCCACCGCGGCGACCTGGTCGTGGGCGGCGAGCAGCTGACCGCCGAGTCGCTCGCGGGGTGGCGGGACCGGAACCCGGGCGTCGCGGTCACCAACGAGTACGGCCCGACCGAGACGACGGTCGGGTGCGTCGGCCACCGGACGGCTCCCGGCGAGCCGCTGGCGCCGGGAGCGCAGCCGGTCGGGCGCCCGGTCTGGAACACCCGGGTGTACGTGCTGGACGGGCGGCTGGATCCGGTGCCGCCGGGGGTGCGGGGTGAGATCTTCGTCGGCGGGGCGGGGGTCGCCCGGGGGTACCACGGGCGTCCGGCGCTGACCGCGGAGAGGTTCGTCGCGGACCCGTTCGCGGCCGACGGGTCGCGCCTCTACCGGACCGGTGACCTGGGGCGGTGGGGCGCGGACGGCATTCTCGAGTTCCATGGCCGGGCCGACGACCAGGTGAAGGTCAGGGGATTCCGGATCGAGCCGGCCGAGGTCGAGTCGATGCTGGCCGGGCATGCGCGGGTGGCAGCGGCGGCGGTGGCCGCCGTCGGCCACGGCGCGGGAACCCGGCTGGCCGCCTGGCTGGTGCCGGCCGACGCCGCCGCCGGTGCCCCGGCGGTGGGCGAGCTGCGCGCGTACCTGGCCGAGCGGTTGCCGGAGTTCATGGTGCCGTCGCTGTTCACCGAGGTGGCGGCGCTGCCGCTGTCGCCGAACGGGAAGCTGGACCGGTCGGCGCTGCCGGCACCGGACATGTCACGGCCCGACCTCGGTGCCTTCACCGCCCCCGCCACCCCCACCCAGGAACGGCTGGCGCGGATCTGGGCGCTCGTGCTGGGAGTGGAGCGGGTCGGCGCCGACGACGACTTCTTCGCGCTGGGCGGCCATTCGCTGCTGGCGACGCAGGTCGTCTCGCGGGTGCGGGAGGAGTTCGGGGCGGAGGTGCCGATGGCGGCGCTCTTCGACCACCCGACCGTGGCCGGGCTGGCGGAGGCCGTCGAGAACGCCGATGGCGTCGCCGTCCCCCCGGTGGTCCCCGTCCCGCGGGACGGGCGGCTGCCGCTGTCGTTCGCGCAGCAACGGCTGTGGTTCGTCAGCCAGCTCGAACCGGAGTCGGCCGAGTACACCGTGTCCGCCCCGTCGCGACTGGCCGGGCCCCTGGACCTGGCGGCGCTCGGTGCGGCATTGACCGCCGTCGTCCACCGGCATGAGGTGCTGCGGACCCGGCTGGTGGCGGGCGACGACGGGGTGCCGTTCCAGGTGATCGACCCGCCATCGCCGTTCCGGCTGCCGGTCGCCGACGTGTCCGACGCGGCGGACCCGCTCGCGGCGGCCGCCGCCCTGGTCGCCGCGGACGCCGCCGCGCCGTTCGACCTGGCCGCCGGGCCGGTGATCCGCGCCTGCCTGGCCAGGCTGGCTCCCCGCGATCACGTGCTGGTCCTGTCGGTGCACCACGTCGCCTCCGACGAGTGGTCGGAGGAGATCCTGCGGCGCGAGCTGGTCGCGCTGTACCAGGCGTTACGCAGCGGCGAGGCGGATCCCTTGCCGCCTTTGCCGGTGCAGTACGCGGACTACGTGTCGTGGCAGCGCCACTGGCTGACCGGTGACGTGCTGGAATCCCAGCTGGCCTACTGGCGCGAGCAGCTGGCCGGAGTGCCGGTGCTGGACCTGCCGACCGACCGGCCCCGCCCGCTGGTCCGGCCGACCGCCGGGGCCGCGGTGGAGTTCACCGTCGCGCCCGAGGTCACCGACGGCCTGCGCGCCGTCGCCCGCCAGGGCGGCGCGACGATGTTCATGACGCTCCTGGCGGCGTTCATGGCCCTGCTGGGCCGCTACGCCGGCCGGGACGACTTCGCGGTGGGCACCCCCGTCGCCAACCGCGACCGCGCCGAGACCGAGAACCTCATCGGGTGCTTCATCAACTCCCTGGTGATGCGGGCCGACCTGTCGGGCGACCCGACGTTCGGCGAGTTCCTGGCCCGGGTGCGGCAGGTCGCGCTGGCGGCGTACGCGAACCAGGATCTGCCGTTCGAGCAGCTGGTGGACGACCTGATCACCGAACGGGACCAGTCCCGCACCCCGCTCTTCCAGGTCCTGTTCAACTACAACATCCCCACCGCGGAGGAGCAGGGCAGCGGCGACATCGCGTGGACGCGGGCGGATCTCGGCGGCGACGTGGTGGCGCGGACGGACGTGCGGTTGGTGCTCGTCGAGCGGGATGGCGCATTGGCTGGCGCGGTGGAGTACAGCACGGGGCTGTTCGACCGCGATTCCGTGACGCGGTTGGTGGGCCATTTCGCGGTGCTGCTGAATGGAATTGCCAGAGGCGATGGGGACCTGCGTTTGTCCGCCCTGCCGATGGTCTCCGAGGCAGAGCGGGAGGAGCTGCTGAGCTGGGGTGTGGGCGTGGACGCCGATGCCCAGGCCGGTGATGACGGTGGTGTCGTGGCCTTGGTTCTGGGCCAGGCGGCGGTGCGGGCGGATGCGGTGGCGGTGGTGGTCGGGGACGTAAGCGTCACTTATGGGTGGTTGGTGGGGCGTGCGGGGCGGTTGGCGGGTTATCTGCAGGGCTTGGGGGTTGGTCCGGGGTCGGTGGTGGGTTTGTGTGTGCCGCGTGATGTGGAGATGGTGGCGGCGGTGTTGGGGGTGTGGTTGGCGGGTGCGGCGTATGTGCCGTTGGACCCGGGTTATCCGGCGGATCGGCTGGGTTTCATGCTCGCTGACAGTGGTGCCGGTGTTGTGGTGGGCGTTGGGTCGGCGGTGGGGGATGTCCCGGTGGGACGGGGCGTCCGGGTAGTCGAGCTGGACGACCCGATGACGGCGGCGGCGATCGCCGGATCCCCGGTGACGCGTGATGCTGCGGCTGGTGAGGGCCTGGCGTACGTGATGTACACGTCGGGCTCGACGGGTCGACCGAAGGGTGTGCTGGTCGACCACGGTGGTGTCGCGAATTTGGTGGCAGGTCAGGGGCCGGTGTTCGGGATCACCCCGGGTGTGGTGGTGGCGGGGTTCGCCTCGTTCAGTTTCGACGCGGCGGTGTCGGAGGTGTGGGTGACGCTCGGGCACGGTGGGCGTCTGGTGCTCGTGGGTGAGGACGAGCGGGTGGACACCGCGCGGCTGGCGCAGGTGCTGGCTGCGGCGGGTGTCGGAGTGGTGACGTTGCCGCCGTCTGTGGCGCGTGTGGTCGACCCGGCGGAGTTCGCGGGTTTGGCGACGTTGGTGTTGGCAGGCGAGCGGGCTGACGGGCATTTGGTGGCCCGATGGGCGGACCGCTGCGTGGTGGTGAACGCCTATGGGCCGACCGAAGCATCGGTATGTGCGACTGCAGGCAGCGCGAACAAGGTCGCGGCTCCGAGCGGAGTGGTGCCGATCGGGACACCGCTGCCGGGCGTGCGGGTGCACGTACTGGATGAGCGACTGAACCCAGTGCCGATGGGTGTGGCCGGTGAGTTGTTCATCGGTGGTCTGGGGTTGGCGTGGGGTTATGCGGGACGCGCGGCGCTGACCGCCGAGCGGTTCGTCGCCGATCCACTGGCCGGTGACGGGTCCCGGTTGTACCGCTCGGGTGACCGGGCGCGGTGGCGTCCGGGCGGCGTGCTGGAGTTCCTCGGCCGGATCGATGAGCAGGTCAAGCTGCGGGGGTTCCGGATCGAGCCCGGCGAGGTCGAGGCCGTGCTGGCCGCCCATCCCCAGATCAGCGCCGCCGCAGTCGCTGTAACCACGGACATGGCGGAGGCCGGTGAGCAGGATCCGCAGTTGGTCGCCTGGTTGGTGCCTGCCGATCCGGATTCTGGCGTGCCTTCTGTCGCTGAGTTGCGTGAGTTTGCTGGTAGGCGGTTGCCGGAGTTCATGATTCCGGCCTTTTTCGTGGAGATCTCCGAGTTCCCGTTGAGTCGTAATGGGAAGTTGGATCGGGCTGCGTTGCCGGCGCCGGATGCGGGGCGGTTGGTGGGGCGGGTGTTCGTGGAGCCGCGGTCGGAGACCGAGCGTGCGCTGGCGGGGATTTGGGCGGAGTTGTTGAAGGTGGAGCGGGTGGGGGTGGAGGACAATTTCTTTGAGTTGGGTGCGCATTCGCTGTTGGCGACTCGGGTGGTGTCGCGGGTCCGGTCGATGTTCGGGGTCGAGATCGCGGTCTCGGCCCTGTTCGACGCCCCGACCCTGGGGCAGTTAGCCGAGGTGGTGGACGCGGCCGCCGGAACGGTCGTGCCGCCGGTGGTCCGGGTATCGCGCGATCAGCGGCTTCCGCTGTCGTTCGGGCAGCAGCGGCTCTGGTTCGCCGACCAGATGGAGCCCGGGTCCGCGGAGTACAACGTCCCGATGCCGCTGGCGATGAGTGACGTCGACGTCGAGGTTCTGGCTTCGGCGTTGTCGGCGCTGGTGCGGCGGCACGAGGTGCTGCGGACGCGGCTGGTGGCGGGTGAGGACGGGGTGCCGTTCCAGGCGATCGATCCGCCGTCGCCGTTCTGGCTGCCGGTGGTGGACGTGTCCGCCGCGCCTGATCCTCATGCGGCCGCGGGCGTGCTGGTCGGGGCGAGCACGGCAGAGCCGTTCGACCTGGCCGCAGGACCGCTGATCCGCGGATGTCTCGCGCGGCTGGCGAGTCATGACCACGTGCTCGTTTTGTCGGCCCATCACATCGTCTTCGACGAATGGTCAGCGGAGATTTTCCGGCAAGAGCTGGCCGCGCTGTACGAGGCGTTCCGGCGGGGCGAGCCGGACCCGCTGCCGGCGTTGCCGGTGCAGTACGCGGACTTCGCGGTGTGGCAGCGGCGCTGGCTGACCGGCGAGGTGCTGGAAGAGCAGTTGGCCTACTGGCGGGAGCAGTTGGCGGATGTCCCGGTGCTGGACCTGCCGACCGACCGGCCCCGCCCCCCGGTGCGGTCCACCACAGGCTCGTTCGCGGCCTTCGCCTTCCCCGCTCCAGTGGCCGAGGGCCTGCGGGAGGTAGCGCGGGCTGCCGGGGCGAGCATGTTCATGACGGTGCTGTCAGCCTTCATGGTCCTGCTCGGGCGGTACACCGGTCAGGACGACATCGTGGTGGGGACTCCGGTCGCGAACCGGGACCGGGCCGAGACCGAGGGCCTGATCGGATTCTTCGTGAACACGCTGGTGATGCGGGCCGATCTGTCCGGCGACCCGACCTTCGCTGAGCTGCTGGAGCAGGTCAGGGCCACCGCGCTGGACGCCTACGCCCACCAGGACCTGCCGTTCGAGCAACTCGTCGACGAGCTGGTCACCGAACGGGACCGCTCCCGCACCCCCCTCTTCCAGGTCCTGTTCAATCACCGCGGAGACGACACCGAAAGCCGGCTCACGGTCAGCGATTTCCAGCCGGAGCGAACGATCGTCAAGTTCGACCTGCAGGTCACCTTGGGCGAAACCGCTCAGGGCTTGACGGGGGAGGTCAGGTACAGCACCGGCCTGTTCGACGTCAGCACCGTGGCGCGGTTGGTGACCCATCTGGGCGTGTTGTTGGAAGGCGTCGCCGAGGGCGGCGAGGAGCGGCGGTTGTCCGAGCTGCCCATGGTCTCGATGCCGGAGCGAGAGGAACTGCTCGGCTGGGGCGCCGGTGCTGAAGCCGGCGTCGAGTCCGGCGTGGTGGGTTCGGTTCTGGGGCAGGCGGCGATCCGGCCGGACGCGGTGGCGGTGGTGGTCGGGGACGCCTGCCTGACCTATGGGCGGCTGGTGAGCACGGCCGAGCGGCTGGCGGGTTATCTGCGGGGGGCGGGGGTCGGCGCGGGATCGGTCGTGGGGCTTTGTCTTCCGCGTGATGTGGAAATGGTGGTCGGCATTTTGGGGGTGTGGTTGGCGGGTGCGGCGTATGTGCCATTGGACCCGGGATATCCCGCGGACCGTTTGGAGTTCATGCTCGCCGACAGCGGCGCCGACGTCGTGGTGGGGATGACGGAGTCGGCGGAAACACTGGGCACAGTGCCGTCCGAAGTGACGCGGGTGGTTTTGGGCGATCCGGCGACGGCGGCGGCCATTGCGGCGTCCCCGGCGGTGCGTGATGGCGGGGCTGGTGGGGGTCTGGCGTATGTGATCTATACGTCGGGGTCGACGGGCCGGCCCAAGGGTGTGCTGGTCGGGCATGGCGGGGTGGCGAATCTGGTGGCGGGTGTGGGGCCGGTTTTGGGTGCTGGTCCCGGTGTGCGGGTGTTGCAGTTCGCGTCGTTCAGTTTCGATGCGGCGGTGCTGGACGTTGCCGCCGTGCTGGCCGGTGGTGGGACGTTGGTGGTGGCGCAGGCGGCGCAACGTGCCGAACCCGCCCGCCTGACGGCACTGGTGCAGGCATCGGGAGTACAGGCGACGAGCGTCGCGCCGTCGCTGCTGGCGTTGCTGGATCCCCGCGAGTTCGTCCCGGTGTGGTCGATGATCGTGGGCTCTGAGCCGGTCAGCGGCCAGATCGCGCGGGAGTGGGGTGCCGGGCGGCGGATGTCGATCGGTTACGGGCCGACCGAGACGACCGTCATCTGCTGCACGGGCCTGGTGGACCCGTCCGCGGAGGGAGCGCCGCCGATCGGACTGCCCGTGGCCAACACGCTGGTACGGGTGCTGGACGAGAACTTGAACCTGGTCCCGGTCGGGATCAGCGGTGAGGTGTTCATCGGCGGCGCCGGGCTGGCCTTCGGCTATCACGCGCGTCCGGTACTGACCGCCGAACGGTTCATCGCCGATCCGTTCGCCGGCGACGGGTCGCGCCTGTACCGGTCGGGCGACCGGGCGCGGTGGCGGGCCGACGGGTTGCTGGAGTTCACCGGCCGGGCCGACGAGCAGGTCAAGGTCCGCGGGTTCCGCATCGAACCCGGCGAGATCGAAGCCGTCCTGACCGCCCATCCGGACGTCGCGGACGTCGCGGCCGGGGTCCTGGGAGAGGGCGCGGACGCACGCCTCGTGGCGTGGCTGGTCCCCGCAGGCCCCGAGGCCGGAATCCCCGAAGCGGGAGAGTTGCGGGAGTTCGCGGCCAGGCGGCTGCCCGAATTCATGATCCCTGCCGTGTTCACGGAGGTGGCGGCGTTTCCGCTCACCCCGAGCGGCAAGCTCGACCGTGCGGCACTGCCCGACCCGGGCACCGAGCGGCCCGAGGTCTCCGCCGGCTACCAGCCGCCCAGAACCGAAACTGAGCAGGTTCTCGCCGGAATCTGGACACAGATCCTCGGCATCGAACGCGTCGGTCGCAACGACGACTTCTTCGAACTCGGCGCGCACTCGCTGCTGGCGACCAGGATGATCTCGAGGATCCGGCGGGTGTTCGGTGTGGACGTCCCGCTCACCGCGGTGTTCGACGAGCCCACCGTGGCCGGGCTCGCCTCGGTGATAGAGCAGGCCGCGGCCGGGGCCGCGGCGCCGCCGATCGTGCCGGTGCCGCGGGAGCAGCGGTTGCCATTGTCGTTCAGCCAGCAGCGGCTCTGGTTCCTGGACGTCCTGGAGCCGGGGTCGGTGGAGTACAACGTCCCGATGCCGTTGCGGTTGCCGGCGGCGGTGGACGTGGCGGCTTTGACGGCGGCGTTGTCGGCGGTCGTGGGTCGCCATGAGGTGCTGCGGACGCGCCTGGTCGCTGGTGACGACGGGGTGCCGCACCAGGTGATCGACCCGCCGTCGCCGTTCTCGCTTCCGGTGGTGGATGTCTCGGCTTCGGTGAATCCGCACCATGCGGTTCAGGCGCTGGTGGTGGCGGACGCGCTCACCCCGTTCGATCTCGCTGCCGAGCCGCTCATCCGGGCGTGCCTGGTGCGGGTGTCGGATGACGAACATGTGCTGGTGATGTCGCTGCACCATGTCGTGAGCGACGAATGGTCAGGGCAGATCCTGCGCGACGAGTTGGCGACGCTGTACGAGGCGTTCCGGCGGGGCGAGCCGGATCCGCTGCCGGCGTTGCCGGTGCAGTACGCGGACTTCGCGGTGTGGCAGCGGCGCTGGCTGACCGGCGAGGTGCTGGAAGAGCAGTTGGCCTACTGGCGGGAGCGGCTGGCCGGTGTGCCGGTGCTGGACCTGCCGACCGACCGGCCCCGCCCCCCGGTGCGCTCGACCTCGGGCGCGGTGATCCGTTTCGCCGTTCCCGGCCTGGTGGCGGAGGGCTTGCGGGAGGCGGCGCGTGCTGCCGGGGCGAGCATGTTCATGACGGTGCTGTCGGCGTTCATGGTGCTGCTGGGGCGGTATGCCGGTCAGGACGACGTGGTGGTGGGGACGCCGGTGGCGAACCGGGATCGGGCCGAGACCGAGGGTCTGATCGGGTTCTTCGTGAACACGCTGGTGATGCGCGCGGACCTGTCCGGCGACCCGTCGTTCACCGAGGTGGTGCGGCGGGTGCGGACGATGGTCCTGGCCGCGCACGCCCACCAGGACCTGCCGTTCGAGCAGCTCGTGGACGACCTGGTCACCGAACGGGACCGGTCGCGGACGCCCCTGTTCCAAGTGCTCTTCGGGTACGACACCCTCGGCAGCGGCAGCGAGGGCGGCTCCGGACCCGCGAGAGAGCTGAACTGGGATGGCGACATCGGCTGGGCGGCGCGGGGCGGGCTGGACGACGCGCTGGCGGTGAAGGCCGATCTCGAACTCACCATGACCGACCGGGACGGCGAGCTGGCGGGTGCCGTGGAGTACAGCACTGCTTTGTTCGATGCGGGCAGTGTGGCGCGGTTGGTGGGTCATTTGGGGGTGTTGTTGGAGGGGATTGGCGGGGGTGGTGGGGAGCGGCGTTTGTCGGAGTTGCGGGTGGTGTCGGAGGGGGAGCGGGCGGAGTTGCTGGGGTGGGGTGCTGGTGGTGAGGCCGGGGTCGAGTCGGGTGTGGTGGGTTCGGTTCTGGGTCATGCCCGGGTGCGGGCGGACGCGGTGGCGGTGGTCGTCGGAGACGTGAGCGTGACTTATGGGTGGCTGGTGCGGCGTGCGGAACGGCTCGCCGGCCATCTGCGGGGATTGGGTGTCGGCCCCGGATCAATGGTGGCTCTGTGTGTGCCACGTGATGTGGAAATGGTGCTCGGCATATTGGCGGCGTGGCTGGCCGGAGCGGCGTACGTCCCATTGGACCCGAAATACCCGGCGGACCGGCTCGGCTACATGCTCGCCGACAGCGGCGCGGACGTCGTGGTGGGAACGACCGAATCGGTAGAAGTGCTGGGCGCAGTGCCGTCCGAAGTGACGCGGGTGGTTTTGGACGATCCGGCGACGGCGGCGGCCATTGCGGCGTCCCCGGTGGTGCGTGATGGCGGGGCTGGTGGGGGTTTGGCGTATGTGATCTATACGTCGGGGTCGACGGGTCGGCCGAAGGGTGTGTTGGTGGGGCATGGTGGGGTGGCGAATTTGGTGGCGGGTGTGGGGCCGGTGTTGGGTGCTGGTCCTGGGGTGCGGGTGTTGCAGTTCGCGTCGTTCAGTTTCGATGCGGCGGTGTTGGATGTGGCGGCGGTGCTGGCCGGTGGTGGGACGTTGGTGGTGGCGCAGGTGGCGCAGCGTGCCGAACCCGCTCGCCTGACGGCGTTGGTGCGGGCGGCGGGCGTACAGGCGATGAGTGTGACTCCATCGCTGTTGGCGGTGGTGGATCCGGGGGCGATGCCGGGTCTGGCGACGGTGTTGACGGGTGCGGAACTGCTGACCGAGCCGTTGTCTCGGGTGTGGTTGCGGCATGTGCGGTTGGTGAACACCTATGGTCCGACCGAGGCGACGGTGATGACCACCACCGTCGCGTTGGATCCGGGCGGGTCTGGTGTGCCGCCGATCGGGGCGCCGGTGCCTAACGCGTGGGTGCGGGTTCTGGATGATCGTCTTGGTCTGGTTCCGGCCGGGGTGAGCGGTGAGGTGTTCATCGGTGGTGCCGGGTTGGCGTTGGGGTATCACGGGCGTCCGGCACTGACCGCCGAACGGTTCATCGCCGACCCCTTCGCTGACGATGGGTCGCGGTTGTATCGGACGGGGGACCGGGCTCGGTGGCGGGCTGACGGGTTGTTGGAGTTCACCGGCCGGGCCGATGAGCAGGTCAAGGTCCGCGGGTTCCGCATCGAACCCGGCGAGATCGAAGCCGTCCTGAGCACCCACCCGGCCATCGGGGCCGTGGCGGCGGGAGTCGTGGGCCGGGACACGGACGCGCGGCTGGCGGCGTGGCTGGTGCCTGCCACCCCCGAGGCCGGAATTCCCGAAGCGGGCGAGTTGCGCGAGTTCGCGGCCGAGCGCCTGCCCGACTACATGATCCCCGCCCTGTTCACCGAGCTCGCCGCGCTCCCGCTGACACCGAACGGCAAACTCGACCGCGCGGCACTGCCCGACCCCGGCACCGAACGGCCCGAGGTCTCCGCGGGCTACCAGCCGCCGAGAACGGAAACAGAACAGATCCTCGCCGGAATCTGGGCGCAGGTCCTCGGCATCGACCGCGTCGGCGGCGATGACAACTTCTTCGAGCTCGGCGGCGATTCCATCATCAGCATCCGGGTGGTGGCGGAGGCACGGAAGTCCGGAGTGCACCTGTCCGCCGGGCAGATCTTCGAGCATCAGACGGTGGCTCGGCTGGCGGCGGCGGCCGGTACGCGGGAAACGGCCGCTCCGTCCGAGCAGGGACCGGTGACCGGTGATTTCCCGCTTACCCCGGTGCAGCGGGAGTTCTTCGCGGACTGCCCGTCCGACCCCTCGCATTTCAACCAGTCCGTCTTGCTGACGGCCGACGGTCCCGTGCGGGAGCGGCCCCTCCGCGAGGCGGTCCGGGCCCTGCTGGATCACCATGATGTGCTGCGGTCGCGGTTCGTCGCCCGCGACGGCGCCTGGACGGCCCGCGTCGACGCCGCGGAGCCGGCCGACGTGCTGTGGCCGGCGGACGCCGCGTCCGGGAACGGCTCCCGCCGGCGGCTGGCCGACGCCGCGCATGCCAGCCTGAACCTGGAGGAAGGGCCGCTGCTGCGGCTCGTGCTGTTCGAGCGCGACAGGACGCTGCTGGTGGTGGCGCATCACCTGGTGGTGGACGCGGTGTCCTGGCCGATCCTCGTCGAGGACCTGTCCACGGCCTACGACCAGGCCGAACGGGGACTCGAGATCACGCTGCCGGCCAAGACCTCCTCGTTCGCGCGGTGGGCGCGGCGGCTGACGGAGCTGGCCGCCACACCGGAGCTCGCGGAGGAGACCGGCTACTGGCGCCGCGCCGCCGGGGCCGGTGTCGTCCCGCGCGACCACGACGGAGAGAACACGCGCGCCTCCGCCCGGCGGCTGCACACCGCGCTCACGGAGCGGGATACGGAGCGGCTGCTGCACGAGGTCCCGTCGGCCTACGGGACCCAGATCAACGACGTCCTGCTGACGGCGCTCGGGATCGTCCTGACCGGCTGGTCCCGGTCGGCTGCCCTCGCGGTCGATGTGGAAGGCCATGGCCGGGAGGACGTGGGCGCGGACATCGACGTGTCCCGCACGGTGGGCTGGTTCACCAGCGTGTACCCGGTCGTGCTGCACGCGTCCGCCGAAGGCGACCTCGGCGCGGCACTGCAGCGGACCAAGGAGGACCTGCGCGCCGTGCCGCGCCGCGGGCTCGGCTACGGGTTGCTGCGCTACCTGCGCGGCGCCGTGGACGGGTCCCACACGGACGTGAGGTTCAACTACCTCGGCCTTTCCGGCCAGGCCGGTCCCGCCGGCGACGGCACCGCCAGATTCCTGATGACCGACGACACGCTCGGCCGCGGGGTCCCTCCCGACGGGAAGCGCAGCCACCTGCTCGACATCACCGGCCGCGTCGCCGCCGGACGCCTGGAAATCGTCTGGTCCTATTCGGCCGATGTGCACGACGAGACGACCGTAGAAGCGCTGGCGCGGCGTTACACGGAGGTCCTCACCAGGCTGATCGAGCACTGCTGCGCTCCCGGTGCCGGCGGCTACACCCCGTCCGACTTCCCGCTGTCCGGGCTGGACCAGGAATCCCTCGACTTCATCCAGCAGAGCTTCGGTTCCCCCGCTCCATCGCACGAGACCACCAATTCCGGAGGCTGGTCATGACGTCATCCGACATGGCGGCAGTTTCTCGAGGCCGTGCCATCGAGGACATCTACCCGCTGACCGGCCTGCAGCACGGGATGCTGCTGCATTCGCAGTTGTCGGACGACGGCGGAATGTACTGGACGCAGACCGGGCTGCTGCTGGAAGGAGAGCTGGACGCCGGGCTCCTGCGGCAGGCGTGGGAGGCGGCGTTCGCGCGGCATCCGGTGCTGCGGTCGGGCGTGGTGTGGGAGCGGGTGGCGGCCCCCGTGGCGGTCGTGTCCCGGCATGTCGATCTGCCCTGGCAGGTGGTGGACCTGTCGGAACGGGACGGCGAAGCGCAGGCCCGGGCGGTCGAGGAGTTCCTGGCCGAGGACCGCGTGCGCGGCGCCGACTTCGGCGCGCCCTCGCTGGTCCGGGTGGCGTTGCTGGTCCTCGGCCCGCAGCGTCACCAGCTGGTCGTGAGCATGCACCACCTGGTGATGGACGGGTGGAGCCGGCCGATCGTGCTGGGAGACGTCCTGCAGGCGTACCGCGCGCTCGCGGCGGGGGCCGCCGTGCCGGACGGTCCGCCCCGGAGGCCGTTCCGCGACTTCGTCGCATGGCTGGCCGGCCAGGATCCGGAAGCGGCGGCGGCGTTCTGGCGGCAGCGGCTGGCGGGCGTGCGGGAGACCACGGCGCTGGGCGTGGAAGGAGCGACCGGGAAGGACGGGCAGGGAGAGCGGCATGTGCGGCTCGGTCCCGACGTGCTGCGGGAGCTCGACGCCACCGCACGCCGCTGGCGGGTCACCGTCAACACGGTCATGCAGGGGGCGTGGGCCGTCCTGATTAGCGTGTACGGGAGCACGGACGACGTCGTGTTCGGAGTGACGTCGTCGGGGCGCGGAGACCAGGTCGACGGGATGGAGTCGATGGTCGGGCTCCTGATCAACACGACTCCGGCACGGGTCCGGGTGGCGCGGGGCGAACCGGTCGACGCATGGCTGCGGACGCTGCAGGAGGAGCAGGCGCGGGCACGCGAGTTCGAGCACACGCCGCTGCCGGAGATCCAGGCGTGCTGCGGCATCCCGGCCGGCCGGCCGCTGTTCTCGACGTTGTTCGCCTTCGAGGACTACCCCGTCGACGCGCTCCGCCAGGGACAGGACGATGTCCAGGACGAGGGCCTGCGCACACAGTGGAACCTCTTCTGGCAACGGAACGAACAGGGGCTCGTCGCTTCCGCCGGAACCGCGCGAGCCTCCGCGATGACCCTGGAGTACGACCGCGCGCGTTTCGACGACGACGCCGTCGAGCGGATGGCCGGGCATCTGCGCGTCCTGCTCGAAGCGATGGCCCACGACACGGGCCACAAGGTCGGAGAGCTGCCGCTGCTGACCCAGGCGGAGCGGCGGCAGGTGCTGCACGCGTGGAACGGGACCGGGCCGACCGCCCCGGTGACGGGCGGCGTCCACGAACTGATCAGCGAGCGCGCGCGACGGTACCCGGACGCGGTGGCCGTCACCGCCGGGGACACGTCGCTGACCTATGCCGGGCTCGGCGACCGGGCCGACCGGCTCGCACGGGTGCTCGCGCAGCGCGGCATCGGCCCGGGAAGTCTCGTGGCGGTGATGATCGGGCGTTCCGCCGACCTGGTCGTGGCGCTGCTGGCGATCCTGAAGGCGGGGGCGGCGTACCTTCCCGTCGACCCGGACTACCCGGCCGAGCGGATCCGCTACCTGCTCGGCGACGCCGCCCCGGACCTGGTCCTCTCGGCCGGTGAACTCGCCGACCGGGTGCCCGACGGAGCCGCACCCGCCCTGGTCCTCGATGATGCGCGGGTCCAGGCGTCGGCAGCCGGTCCCGCGGGTCCGGGTGAGGCGTCGCCTCGCTCGACGCGGCCGGAGGACCCGGCGTATGTGATCTACACGTCCGGCTCCACCGGGCGCCCGAAGGGCGTCGTCGTCGAGCACCGGAACGTGGTCCGGCTGCTCGCCGCGACGGACGCGTGGTTCGGGTTCGGGCCGCAGGACGTGTGGACCTTCTTCCACTCCTACGCCTTCGACTTCTCGGTATGGGAGATCTGGGGCTCGCTGCTCACCGGCGGCCGGCTGGTCGTCGTCCCCTACCTGGTCGCCCGGTCGCCCGGCACGTTCCGGTCGCTGCTCGCCGCCGAACGGGTGACCGTCCTGAACCAGACACCCTCGGCGTTCTACCAGCTCATGGGCCCGTGGGACGACGGCGGCGGGCTCGCCGTCCGGTACGTGATCTTCGGAGGCGAGGCGCTGGACGGCGCCCGGGCCGCCCGCTGGCTGCGGGCCGCCCCGGACCGCCCGGAACTGGTCAACATGTACGGCATCACCGAAACGACGGTGCACGTCACCAGGCACGTCGTCGACGGGACGTCCGACGGCGCGTCGAGCGTCATCGGCGAGCCCATCCCGGACCTGCGGGTGTTCGTCCTGGACGGCTCGCTGCGGCTCGTTCCGGCCGGGGTCGCGGGCGAACTGTACGTGTCGGGCGCGGGGCTGGCGCGGGGCTACCTGAACCGGGCGGCCCTGACGGCCGAGCGGTTCGTGGCCGGCCCCTTCGGCGGCCCCGGCGAGCGGATGTACCGGACCGGAGACCTGGTCCGGTGGCGGCCCGACGGGCGGTTGGAATTCGTCGGCCGGGCCGACGACCAGATCAAGGTCCGCGGCTTCCGGGTGGAACCCGGAGAGGTCGAGGCCGCCCTGGCGGCTCACCCCGCGGTCGGCGCGGCGGTCGTGGCGACGGCCGGAGACCAGGACGAGGCGCGGCTGGCGGCCTGGCTGGTGCCGGCCGGGGCGGGAACCGCGACGCCGGACGCGGGCGAACTGCGGGCCTTCCTCACGGCCCGGCTGCCGGAGTTCATGGTCCCCTCGGTGTTCACTTGGCTGCCGTCGTTGCCGCTGACGCCCAGCGGCAAGGTCGACCGGGCGGCGCTGCCCGCCCCGGCCGCGGAAAGGCCGAACCTGGGCGCGTCCATCGCCCCCGCCACTCCGGCCGAGGAACTGCTCGCGGGGATCTGGTCCGAGGTTCTCGGCGTGGACCGCGTCGGCGCCGGCGACGGATTCTTCGAACTGGGCGGCCACTCCCTGCTGGCGACGCGGGTCATCTCCCGGATCCGCGCCGTGTTCGGGGTGGAGATCCCGCTGTCGCTGCTGTTCGACCGGCCGACCGTCCGCAGCCTGGCCAGGTCGATCGGCGAGGTCGCGTCCGGCACCGTGCTGCCACCGGTGACGAACGGGACCAGGGACGCGCCCCTGCCGCTCTCGTTCGCCCAGCAGCGGCTGTGGTTCCTCGACCAGATGGAGCCCGGCTCCAGCGAGTACAACCTCGCGCTGCCGGTACGGCTGCCGGGAACGCTGGACGTGGCGGCGCTGGGAGCGGCGCTGTCGGCGCTGGTCGAGCGGCATGAGGTGCTGCGGACGCGGCTGGTGGCGGGCGAGGACGGGGTGCCGTTCCAGGTGATCGACCCGGCGTCGCCGTTCCCTCTGCCCGTGGCCGACGTCTCCGGTGCGGCGGACCCCGTGGCGGCGGCCGGTGCGTTGGTGGTGGCGGACGCGGCGGAGCCGTTCGACCTGGCGGCCGGGCCGCTGGTGCGGGGATGTCTGGCGAGGCTCGCTGGCGACGACCACGTGCTGGTGCTGGCTGTGCATCACATCGTCTTCGATGAATGGTCGGCGGGGATTTTCCGGCGTGAGCTGGCGGCGCTGTATGAGGCGTTCCGGCGTGGTGAAGCGGATCCGTTGCCGGCGTTGCCGGTGCAGTATGCGGATTTCGCGGTGTGGCAGCGTCAATGGCTGACCGGCGAGGTGCTGGAAGGGCAGTTGGCGTACTGGCGCGAGCAGCTGGCGGACGTCCCGGTGCTGGACCTGCCGACTGACCGGCCGCGGCCGCCGGTGCGGTCCACCACGGGCTCGTTCGAGGCTTTCACCTTCCCCGCGACGGTGGCCGACGGTCTGCGTGGGGTGGCGCGCGAGGGCGGCGCGAGCATGTTCATGACGGTGCTGTCGGCGTTCATGGTGCTGCTGGGGCGGTATGCGGGCCAGGACGATGTGGTGGTGGGGACGCCGGTGGCGAACCGGGATCGGGCCGAGACCGAGGGTCTGATCGGGTTCTTTGTGAACACGTTGGTGATGCGGGCGGATCTGTCGGGTGATCCGTCGTTCGGTGGGTTGCTGCGGCAGGTGCGGCAGGTGGCGTTGGCGGCGTACGCGAACCAGGATCTGCCGTTCGAGCAGCTGGTGGACGAGCTGGTCACTGAACGGGACCAGTCCCGCACCCCCCTCTTCCAGGTGGTCGTCGGCTACACGGCCGGCGAGACCGTCGCCGACGAGAGCATGATGCGCTGGGCCGGCGAGACGGGCGGATTGCCGGTGCGGACCGACGTGGTGGTAACGGTCGGCGAAGGGCCCGGCGGCGACTTGGTGGCGGGGGTCCAGTACAGCACTGCCCTTTTCGACGCCGAAACCGTGGCGCGATTGATGGGCCATTTAGGGGTGCTGCTGGAGGGCATTGCCGAAGATGGCGGCGGACGCCGCCTGTCGGAATTGCCGATGGTGTCCCTGGAAGAGCGCGAGGAGTTACTGGGCTGGGGCGTCGGCGCGGAGAGCGGTGCGGCCGGTGACATCGACGGCGTGGCGGATCTGGTCCTAGGCCATGCCGGAGCGCAGGCCGATGCGGTGGCGGTGGTGGTCGGGGACGTAAGCGTGACTTACGAGCGGCTGGTGAGGCGTGCGGAGCGGTTAGCGGGCTATTTGCAGGGGCTGGGTGTCGGTGCGGGGTCGGTGGTGGGTCTGTGTGTGCCGCGCGGTGTGGAGATGGTGGTTGGCGTACTGGGGGTGTGGTTGGCGGGTGCGGCGTATGTGCCGTTGGACCCGGGGTATCCGGCGGATCGGCTGGGTTTCATGCTCGCCGACAGTGGTGCCGGTGTTGTGGTGGGGACGGCGGAGTCGGTGGCTGTGCTCGGGACGGTGTCGTCTGGTCTGGAGCGGGTGGTCTTGGACGACCCGGCGACGGCGGCGGCTCTTTCGTCTGCACCGGCGGTGCGTGACGCTGCGGCTGGTGAGGGCCTGGCGTATGTGATGTACACGTCGGGGTCCACGGGTCGGCCGAAGGGTGTGCTGGTCGGCCACGGCGGTGTCGCGAATCTGGTGGCGGGTCAGGGTCCGGTGTTCGGAATCACTCCGGGTGTGGTGGTGGCGGGGTTCGCCTCGTTCAGCTTCGACGCGGCGGTGTCGGAGGTGTGGGTGACGCTCGGGCACGGTGGGCGTCTGGTGATTGTGGATGAACCCGAGCGGGTGGACACCGCGCGGTTGGGGCGGCTCTTGGCTGCGGCGGGTGTGGGTGTGGTGACGTTGCCGCCGTCGGTGGCGCGTGTGGTCGATCCGGCGGAGTTCGCGGGTTTGGCGACGTTGGTGTTGGCGGGCGAGCGGGTCGATGAGCAGGTGGTGGCCCGGTGGGCCGAGCAGTGCGTGGTGGTGAACGCCTACGGACCGACCGAAGCATCAGTGTGCGCGACCGCCAGGCCGGTGGATCCGACCGCGAGTGTGGTGCCGATCGGCACACCGCTACCGGGCGTGCGGGTGCACGTGCTGGACGAGCGCTTGAGTCCGGTGCCGATGGGTGTGGCGGGTGAGTTGTTCATCGGTGGTGCGGGGTTGGCGTGGGGTTATGCGGGGCGTGCGGCGCTGACCGCCGAGCGGTTCGTCGCCGATCCGCTGGCGGGTGACGGGTCGCGGTTGTACCGCTCGGGCGACCGGGCACGGTGGCGTCCGGACGGCGTGCTGGAGTTCCTCGGCCGGATCGATGAGCAGGTCAAGCTGCGCGGGTTCCGGATCGAGCCCGGTGAGGTCGAGGCCGTACTGACCGCCCACCCCGACATCAGCGCCGCCGCAGTAGCCGTCACCGAAGGCCAAGGGGATCCGCGCTTGGCAGCGTGGCTGGTCCCCGCCGACCCGGACGCCGGCATTCCCACGTCCGCCGCGCTCCGTGAATTCGCCGGGACCCAGCTGCCCGAATTCATGGTCCCCGCCCACTTCACCGAGATCGCCCGGTTCCCGCTGACCCGCAGCGGAAAGCTGGACCGCGCGGCGCTGCCCGCGCCGGACGCGGCCCCGTCCGGATCCGATGGCCACAGCTCGCCGCGCGGCGAGCTGGAAGAACTTCTGGCGGGGATCTGGGAGCAGGTGCTCGGCGTCAGCCCGATCAGCGCCACCGACAGCCTCTTCGAACTGGGCGGGAACTCGCTCCTGCTCGTCCAGATCATCACCCGCGTGCGCGAGGTGTTCGGCGTCGACATCAAGGTCGCCGCCATTTTCGAGCAGCCCACCATCCGCCGGTTCGCCGCCGTCATCGAGGAGACCACCACCGGGACGGCGGTCCCGCCGGTGGTCCCGGTGCCGCGCGATCAGCGGCTTCCGCTGTCCTTCGGCCAGCAGCGGCTCTGGTTCGCCGACCAGCTCGAACCCGGGTCGGTCGAGTACAACGTGCCGATGCCGCTGCGGTTGCCGGCGGCGGTGGACGCCGCTGCGCTGCAAGCGGCGCTGTCGGCGGTGACGCGGCGGCACGAAGTGCTGCGCACCAGGCTGCTCGCCGGCCAGGACGGCGTCCCGTACCAGGTCATCGACCCACCGGCCCCCTTCCCGCTGCCCGTCGTCGACGTGTCCGGCGCGGCACACCCGAGGCGGGCGGTCGAGGCGCTGGTGGCCGCGGACGTGGCGGCCCCCTTCGACCTGGCGGCCGGACGGCCGATCCGTGCCTGCCTGATCCGGCTGGCACCCGATGACCACGTGCTCGTGCTGACGGCGCACCACGTCGTCAACGACGAGTGGTCCTGGCGGATCCTGCGCCGCGAGCTGTCGGCGCTGTACGACGCGGCCGCGGCCGGCGCGCCGGACCCGCTGCCGCCGCTCCCGGTGCAGTACGCCGACTTCGCCGCCTGGCAGCGGCGGTGGCTGGCGGGGGAGGTGCTCGACGGGCTGCACGAGTACTGGGGACGGCAGCTCGCCGGCGTCCCGGTGCTCGAGCTGCCCACCGACCGTCCGCGCCCTCCGGTCCGCGCCGCGGCGGCGGGTGCGGTGGTCGAGTTCCGCGTCCCGGCGAGCACCGCCGGACGGTTGCGCGAGCTGGCCGCGGCGAACGACGCCACCATGTTCATGACGTTGTTCGCGGTCGTCACCGTGCTGCTGAGCCGCTACACCGGCCAGGACGACGTGGCGGCGGGGACGCCCGTGGCGAACCGGAGCCGGGCCGAGACCGAGGACCTGATCGGCTTCTTCGTCAACGACATCGTGCTGCGCGTGGACGTGTCGGGCGACCCGGCCTTCACCGAGCTCCTGGGACGGGTCCGGCGGGTGGCCCTGGAGGCGTACGCGCATCAGGAGCTGCCCTTCGACCAGCTGGTGACGGCGCTGGTGACCGATCGGGACAGGTCCCGCACCCCGCTCTTCCAGGCGCTGTTCAACTACTTCGCCGCCGGCCGCGACCAGGACGGGAACGGCGACGGCCCGGGCGGGCGCACCGCCTTCTCGCCCGACGACGTCCAGGCCGGCACCGTCGCCCGGTACGACCTGCGGCTCATGTTCGCCGACGACGATGACGGCCTGATCGCCGGCCTGGAGTACAGCACGGCTCTGTTCGAGCCCGCCACGATCCAGCGGATGGCCGGGCACCTGGAGACGCTGCTGGGCGCCTTGGCCGCCGATGAGGACGTCCACCTCTCCCGCCTGCCGATGCTTCCCGCGCCCGAGCGGGAGCAACTGCTGGACGAATGGAACGACACCGGGGCGGCCGTCCCCGAACCGGCCGTCCACGAGCTCGTCTCGGCGCAGGCGGCGAGGAATCCCGATGCCACGGCGGTCGTCTGCGAAGACCTCACGCTCAGCTACGGGCATCTGGAGGAGCGGGCGAACCGGCTGGCGCACTACCTGCGCGGCCTGGGGGCGGCGGCGGAGACCGTCGTCGGGCTGTGCCTGGACCGCACACCGGACCTGGTGGTGGCGATCCTGGCGGTCCTGAAGGCGGGCGCCACCTACCTGCCGCTGGATCCCGCCTACCCGCCGGAGCGGCTGGCGTTCATGCTCGCCGACAGCCGCTCGGCCATCCTGCTCGGCACGGCCGGGATCGTGGACGACCTCCCGGTGGGACGGGTCCGGGCCGTCGCGCTCGACGACCCGGCGGTGCGGACCGCGCTGGCGGCGATGCCGGCGTCGCCCGTACCGGAGGCCGACGGCCGGCCGGAGGACCTGGCGTACGTGATCTACACGTCCGGGTCGACGGGCTGGCCGAAGGGCACGATGGTCGAGCACCGCTCGCTGGCCAACTACGTCGCGTGGTTCAACCGGCGGTTCTCGATCACGTCCGCCGACCGCGTGCTCGTCTCGTCGTCGCCGAGCTTCGACGCGTTCGGCATCGAGCTGTACCCGGCGCTGGCCGCCGGCGGGTCGCTGGTCGTCATGCCGCCGTCCGTCACGTCCGCCGACACCGGCCGGCTGCTCGGCGTGGCCGCCCGGGGAGCGGCGACGCTGCTCGCCCTCGTCCCGACCGTGCTGAAGATGATCGCCGGGCATCCGGAGCTGGCCCGGTGCACGGCGGTGCGGCAGGTGGTCTGCGGCGGCGAGCAGCTGCTCGGCGAGGTCGTGGCCGAGTTCGCGGACCGGCTTCCCGTCCCGGTGCACAACGTGTACGGGCCGACCGAGGCCACCATCGACGTCACCTCGTACACCCAGCCGTGGGAGGACCGCGCGCAGGGCCGGCTCCCGATCGGGCGGCCGGTCGACAACACCCGCCTGTACGTGCTGGCGGCGGACGGCGCCCTCGCGCCGATCGGCGTCCCCGGGGAGTTGCACATCGGCGGCGCCGGGCTGGCGCGGGGCTACTACGGCAGGCCGGCGCTGACCGCGGAGCGGTTCGTGGCGGACCCGTTCCGCGCGGACGGCTCGCGGGTGTACCGCAGCGGCGACAAGGTGCGGTGGCTGGCGGGCGGCGTCATCGAGTTCCTCGGCCGGGCCGATGACCAGGTCAAGCTCCGCGGAGTGCGGATCGAGCTGGAGGAGATCGAAGCGGCGCTCAAGGACCACTACTCGATCCGCGATGCCGTTCTCCTGGTCCGCGAGGACGTGCCGGGAGACCGGCGGCTCACCGCCTACGTGGTGCCCGATGACCCGGACGAGGACCTGCCGTCGACCGGTGACCTGCGGGGATACCTCCGCCAGCGGCTGCCGGAGTTCATGATCCCCGCCGTCTTCGTGCCGCTGCCCGCCGTGCCGCTCACCCCGAACGGCAAGGTGGACCGGGCGGCGCTGCCCGCGCCCGCGGCGGACCGGTCCGGTCTCGGCGCTCCGCAGGAGCCGCGCACGGAGACCGAGCGGCTGCTGGCGGAGGTCTGGGCCCGGGTGCTCGGCACCGGCACGGTCGGGATCGCGGACGACTTCTTCGAGCTGGGCGGGCACTCGCTGCTGGCGATCCAGGTGATCTCGCGGGTGCGGGAGGTGTTCGGAGCGGACCTGCCGGTCGCCGCGCTGTTCGATCACCCGACCGTGGCGGAGCTGGCCGAGGCGCTCGAGCGGACCGCCGCCGGCGCGGCGGCGCCGCCGGTCGTGCCGGTGGGCCGGGAGCGGCGGATACCGCTCTCGTTCGGTCAGCAGCGGCTGTGGTTCCTCGACCAGATGGAGCCGGGGTCCGTCGAGTACGTGGTCGCGATGCCCGTCCGGCTGGGCGGGGACCTGGACGTGGCGGCGCTCGGCGCGGCGCTGTCGGCGCTCGCCGCGCGGCACGAGGTGCTGCGGACGCGGCTGGTGGCCGGTGACGACGGCGTGCCCTGCCAGGTGATCGACCCGCCGGCCCGGCTCCCGCTGCCGGTGGCCGACGTGTCCGGCGCGACGGACCCGTTCCGCGCGGCGAGAACGCTGCTGGCCGCGGTGGCGATGGAGCCGTTCGACCTGGCGGCCGGGCCGCTGCTGCGGACCTGCCTCATCCGGCAGGCTCCCGGCGAGCACGTCCTGGCCGTGTCGGCGCACCATGCGGTCTTCGACGAGTGGTCGGGGCCGGTGCTGCGGCGCGAGCTGGCCGCGCTGTACGAGGCGTTCCGGCGGGGTGAGCCGGATCCGCTGCCGGCGTTGCCGGTGCAGTACGCGGATTTCGCGGTGTGGCAGCGGCGCTGGCTGACCGGCGAGGTGCTGGAAGAGCAACTGGCCTACTGGCGGGAGCAGTTGGCCGACGCTCCGGTGCTGGACCTGCCGACCGACCGCCCCCGTCCACCGGTGCGGTCGACCGCCGGGGACACGGTGGAGGTCACCGTTCCGCCCGAGGTCGCCGACGGTCTGCGCGCGGTGGCGCGGGACGCCGGCGCGACGATGTTCATGACGGTGCTGTCGGCGTACATGGTCCTGCTGGGGCGGTACACCGGTCAGGACGACATCGTGGTGGGGACTCCGGTCGCGAACCGGGATCGGGCCGAGACCGAGGGTCTGATCGGGTTCTTCGTGAACACGCTGGTGATGCGCGCGGACCTGTCCGGCGACCCGACCTTCGCCGAGTTGCTGGAGCAGGTCAGGGGTACCGCTCTGGACGCCTACGCCCACCAGGACCTGCCGTTCGAGCAACTCGTCGACGAGCTGGTCACCGAACGGGACCGCTCCCGCACCCCGCTGTTCCAGGTGCTGCTCAACTACACCGCGACAGCGGCGGAACCAGCCCCGGGCCAGCGGAACGACGGCGCCGCCCCGGACGTGACGGCCAAGTTCGACCTGCGGCTGATCCTCGCCGAACGAGCCGGCGGTGGCCTCACCGGCGAGCTCCACTACAGCACCGCCCTGTTCGACGCGGCGACGGCGGAGCGGATGACCGGGCACCTGGGAACGCTGCTCGCGGCGATCTCGGCCGACGCGGGACGGCCGGTGTCGCGGCTGCCGCTGCTGACCCGGACGGAGCACGCCGAGCTGGTCGCCGGGCAGGACGCCGCCCCGGCCGCCCCGGCCGACGCGTCTGCCGCGTCCGCGGCGGGCGGGCTGGCCGAGCTGATCGCGGCCCGCGCGGCGGAACGTCCCGACGCGGTCGCGGTGGCCGGCGCCACGGAGTGCCTGACCTACGGGGCCCTGCTGGCCCGGGCGAGGCGGCTCGCCGCGTACCTCCGGCTGCAAGGAGCGGGCCCGGAGGTCGTCGTCGGAGTCTGCCTGGACCCCGGGCCGGACCTGGCGGTGGCCATCCTCGCGGTGTGGCTGGCCGGCGGCGCGTACCTGCCGCTCGACGGCGGCCATCCCGTCCAGCGGCTCGCGTTCATGCTGGCCGACAGCCGGGCCAGCATGCTGCTGGGGACCACCGACACGGCCGCGGACCTGCCCGCCGGGCGGCTGCGGGTCGTCCTGATGGACGACCCCGCCCTCAACGGGCCATGGACGCTGGAGCCGGTCCGTCCGGCACCGCCGAGCCGGCTCGCCTACGTCATGTACACCTCGGGGTCGACGGGAACGCCGAAGGGCGTCCAGGTCACCCAGAGCGGCCTGGTGGCCTACGTCGCCGCGGTCGCGGACCGCGCCGGGCTGGGCGGCGCCGGCCTGCGGTACGGGCTGGTGCAGCCCGTCGCCACCGACTTCGGCAACACCATGCTGTTCACCGGCCTGGCGACCGGGGGAACGGTGCAGATGCTGCCGCAGGCGGACGCCACCGACGCCGGCGGGTTCGCCCGCTGGTCGGCCGAGCGCGGCATCGACCATCTCAAGATCGTGCCCTCGCACCTGGCCGCGCTGGCCGGCGCGGACGAGCCCGGCCGGCTGCTGCCCCGCGGCGTGCTCATGCTCGGCGGCGAGGCGACGCCCGCACCGCTGGCGCGGCGGATACTGGCCGCCGCCGACGGGTGCGCGGTGGTGAACCACTACGGTCCGACCGAGACCACCATCGGCGTCGTCGCCGCCCGGCTGCGGCCGGAGCAGCTCGAACGCGGCGGGATCCCGCTGGGCTCCCCCCTCGGCGGGACCCGGGCCTACGTCCTGGACAAGCACCTCAACCCCGTTCCCGCCGGGGTGAGCGGCGAGCTGTACATCGGCGGAGCGCAGGTCGCCCGCGGTTACGGCGGGCGTCCCGCGCTGACCGCGGAGCGCTTCGTCGCCGACCCGTTCGGCGCGGACGGCGAGCGGCTGTACCGGACCGGGGACCTGGTCCGGCGGCGGGCCGATCACCTGCTGGAGTTCCTCGGCCGGACCGACGACCAGGTCAAGGTGCGCGGGTTCCGGATCGAGCTGGGCGAGGTGCAGGCGGCGCTGGCCGCGCATCCGGCGGTCGCGGCCGTGGCGGTGACGGTCACCGGGGAGGACGCGGACCGGCGCGTGGCCGCCTGGCTGGTGCCGGCCGACGCCGCCGCCGGCGTCCCGGCGGTGGGCGAGCTGCGCGCGTACCTGGCCGAGCGATTGCCGGAGTTCATGGTGCCGTCGGTGTTCACCGAGCTGGCGGCGCTGCCGCTGTCGCCGAACGGGAAGCTGGACCGGTCGGCGCTGCCGGAGCCGGAGGCGTCGCGGCCGGCCGGACGCGAGTTCGTCGCGGCGTCGTCGCCGGTGCAGCAGCTGCTCGCGGAGATGTGGGCGGCGGTGCTCGGGGTGGAGCGGGTCGGCGCCGATGACAACTTCTTCGAGCTGGGCGGCCATTCGCTGCTGGCGACGCAGGTCGTCTCGCGGGTGCGGGAGGTGTTCGGGGCGGAGGTGCCGGTGGCGGCCCTGTTCGACCGCCCGACGGTGGCCGGGCTCGCGGATGCCCTTGAGGGCGCCGACCGCGTCGCCGTCCCCGCCGTGGTCCCGGTGCCGCGGGACGGGCGGCTGCCGCTGTCGTTCGCGCAGCAGCGGCTGTGGTTCCTGGGGCAGCTGGAGCCGGGGCTGGCCGAGTACAACGCGCCGATGCCGATGGGCCTGGCCGGTGAGCTGGACGTGGCGGCGCTCGGGGCGGCACTGTCGGCGATCACCCGGCGGCATGAGGTGCTGCGGACGCGCCTGGTGGCGGACGCGGACGGGGTGCCGTTCCAGGTGATCGACCCGCCGTCGCCGATCCGGCTGCCCGTCGCCGACGTCTCCGGTGCGGCGGACCCGCGGCAGGCCCTCCGCGCGCTGGTGGCCGCCGACGCGGTCGCGCCGTTCGACCTGGCCGCCGGGCCGGTGATCCGGGCCTGCCTGGTCCGGGTCACCGCCCAGGACCACGTGCTGGTCCTGGCCCTGCACCACGTGGTCAGCGACGAGTGGTCCGCGCTGATCCTCCGCAGCGAACTGGAGGCGCTGTACGCGGCTCTCCGGCGCGGTGAGCCGGACCCGCTGCCACCGCTGCCGGTGCAGTACGCGGACTTCGCGGTCTGGCAGCGGACCCGGCTGTCCGGGCAGGCGCTGGAATCCCAGCTCGCCTACTGGCGGGAGCGGCTGGCCGGGCTGCCCGTCCTGGAACTGCCCGCCGACCGGCCCCGTCCGCCGGTGCGCTCCTCGGCCGGGGACGTGGTCCGCTTCACCGTTCCGGCGCAGGTCGCCGCCGGACTGCGGGCGGTAGCCCGGCAGGGCGGAGCGACGATGTTCATGACCGCGCTGGCCGCGTTCGCGGTACTGCTGGGCCGGTACGCCGGCCAGGACGACGTCGTGGTCGGAACGCCGGTGGCCAACCGGAACCGGGCGGAGACCGAGGCGCTCATCGGCTTCTTCGTGAACACACTGGTGATGCGGGCGGACCTGGCCGGGGATCCGTCCTTCGCCGACGTGCTCGGCCGGGTCCGGACGGCGGCGCTGCAGGCGTACGCGCACCAGGACCTGCCGTTCGAGCGGCTGGTCGACGAACTCGCCCCCGAGCGCGACCGGTCCAGGACCCCGCTGTTCCAGGTGCTGTTCAACTACGAGGACGAGACCGGCCGCGAGGCGCCGCACCCGGACGGCGGCCTCATCCGCGGCCCGCGCGAGAGCACCGACGCGCTCGGGGTCGGCGTCATCGCCAGGGCAGACCTGAGGCTGGTCCTGGTCGAGCGGGACGACGGCCTGACCGGGCTGATGGAGTACGGCACGGCGCTCTTCGACCGCGCCACGATCCAGCGGATGGCGGCGCACCTCGAAGTGCTTCTGGCCGCGGTGGCCACGGGCCCGGACACCCGGGTGTCGGAGCTGCCACTGATGACCGCGGCGGAACGAGAGCGGCTCCTCTCCAACGGAACCGGCGCCGCGCCGGCGGCACCGGCCACCGGCGGCGTCGCCGAACTGACCGCCGCGCGCGCCGCGGCGACCCCGGACGCGGTGGCCGTGACCGCGGGCGGCACGTGCCTGTCGTACGGTGCGCTGATCGCGCGCGCGGCCCGGCTGGCGCACTACCTGCGCCGGGCGGGCGTCGGACGGGGATCGGTGGTCGCGCTGAGCCTCGGCCGGGACGCGGACGCGTTCGCGGCGGTCACCGGGGTGTGGATGGCGGGCGCCGCCTGGGTGTCGCTCGACCCGGACTATCCCCCGGACCGGCTGGCCTTCATGCTGAAGGACAGCCGGGCCGGCGTGCTGGTCGCGACGGCCGCGACCGCCGGGGACATGCCCGCCGGCCGGCTGCGGGTGATCACGCTCGACGACCCGGTGGAGCGGGCGGCGATCGCGGAGATGCCGGCCGAGCCGCCCGCCGTCCCGGTGAGCGGCGACGACCTGGCGTACCTGGTGTACACGTCGGGTTCCACGGGACGGCCCAAGGGCGTCCTCGTCCGGCACGAGGGCGCGGCGAACCTGGCGGCCGGGCTCGGCCCGGAACTCGGCGCCGCCCCCGGCGTCCGGGTGCTGCACTTCGCCTCGTTCGGCTTCGACGGCTCGGTCCTCGAACTGGCGACGGTGCCCGCGGCCGGAGGGACGCTCGTGGTGGCCGATGCGCGGGAGCGGACGGCCCCGGACGCGCTGGCGGCCCTGCTGCGGGCCGAGGGAGTGGCGGTGGCGGTGCTGCCGGTGTCGCTGCTCTCGCTGCTGGCGCCGGAGCAGGTGCCGGGCCTGCGGACGCTGGTCGGAGCGGGCGACCGGTTCGACGCCGCCGTCGCGGCGAGATGGCAGGTCCCCGGGTTGCGGGTGCTCAACGGGTACGGGCCGACGGAGGCGACGGTCATGTGCTGCACCGGCCCGGCGTCCGGGCCGAACGGCCCGCGCGGGGTGCCGATCGGCGTGCCGGCGCCGGGCGTCCGGGTGCACGTGCTGGACGCGAGCCTGGGCATGGTCCCGGAGGGCGTGGCCGGTGAGCTGTTCATCGGAGGCGCCGGAGTGGCGCGCGGGTACCAGCGCCGCGCGGCGCTCACCGCGGAGCGGTTCGTCGCGGACCCGTTCGCCGGTGACGGATCGCGGCTCTACCGGACCGGGGACGTGGTCCGGTGGCGCGGCGACGGCCGGCTCGAATTCGTGGGCCGCGTGGACGAGCAGGTGAAGGTGCGCGGGTTCCGGGTGGAACCGGGCGAGGTCGAAGCGGTCCTCGCCGCGCATCCGGACGTGGGCGCCGCGGTGGTGGCGACGACCGGGGAGCAGGCGGAGGCCCGGCTGGCCGCCTGGCTGGTGCCCGCCGATCCCGGCGCGGGCATCCCCGCGGCCGGGGAACTGCGGGAGTACGCGTCCGGGCGGCTGCCGGAGTTCATGGTCCCGGCGACCTTCACCGAGATCACCGAACTGCCGCTGACCGTCAACGGGAAGATCGACTTCGCCGCGCTGCCGGACGAGGCCACCGACCGCCCGGACGTGGGCGGGTTCGTGGCGCCCGTCACCGAGACCGAGCAGGCGCTCGCGGCGATCTGGGCCGACGTCCTGAAGCTGGACCAGGTGGGGATCGAGGACAACTTCTTCGAGCTCGGCGGCCACTCGCTGCTCGGCACGCAGGTGATGTTCAAGATACGCGGGCTCTTCGGCGTGGAGATCCCCATCTCGGCCCTGTTCGACCATCCCACGGTGCGCGACCTCGCCCTGGTGATCGAGGAGCGGATCGTGGCGGAAGTAGAGCAGATGTCGGAGAGCGAAGTGCTGCACGCACTCGACAGCCACCCGCGAAACGCGGACCCCGACGAGGGCGGTGCCTTCTGATGAGGATGTCAGCCGAGGAATTCCTCGAGAACCTGCGAGAGCGCGGGGTGCGCCTGCAGATCGCGGGCGGGCGCCTGCGCGTCAAGGCGCCCCGGGACGTGCTGACCGAGGACCTCCGGGCACGACTGGAGGACTACCGGGAGGAGATCGTCGGGCTCCTGGAGCAGCGGCAGGCCGACGGCGGCGCCGGCCGCGTCCCCGGGGTGGTCCCGGTGGCGCGGGACGAGCGGCTGCCGTTGTCGTTCGCGCAGCAGCGGCTGTGGTTCCTGGGGCAACTGGAGCCGGAATCGGTGGAGTACAACGTCTCGCTGCCGGTGTGGCTGGGCGCGGTGGACGTGGGCGCGTTGTCGGCGGCGCTGTCGGCGGTGGTGGGACGGCATGAGGTGCTGCGGACGCGGCTGGTGGCGGGTGAGGACGGGGTGCCGTTCCAGGTGATCGATCCGCCGTCGCGGTTCTGGCTGCCGGTGGTGGACGTGGCCTCTTCGGCGGATCCGCGCGGGACGGCGGGTGCACTGGTGGGGTCGGACGCGGCGGAGCCGTTCGACCTGGCCATGGGGCCGCTGATCCGCGGCTTCCTGGTGCGGATGTCGGGTGAAGAGCACGTGCTGGTGCTGTCGCTGCATCACGTGGTGAGCGACGAATGGTCGGGCCGCATTCTGCGGCGCGAGCTGTCCGCGTTGTACGAGGCGTTCCGGCGGGGCGAGCCGGATCCGTTGCCGGAATTGCCGGTGCAGTATGCGGACTTCGCGGTCTGGCAGCGCCGGTGGCTGTCGGGTGAGGTCCTGGAAGAGCAGTTGGCGTTTTGGCGGGAGCGGTTGGCTGGGGTGCCGGTGTTGGAGTTGCCGGTGGATCGTCCGCGTCCGGTGGTGCGGTCGTCTGCGGGTGCGGTGGCGGGTTTCCCGGTGTCGGGTGAGGTGGCCGAGGGTTTGCGCGTGGTGGCGCGTGAGAGTGGCGCGACGATGTTCATGACGGTGTTGGCGGCGTTCATGGTGCTGTTGGGGCGGTATGGGGGTCAGGACGATGTGGTGGTGGGGACGCCGGTGGCGGGGCGTGGTCGGGCGGAGACCGAGGGGTTGATCGGGTTTTTCGTTAATACGTTGGTGTTGCGGGTGGATTTGTCGGGGGATCCGTCGTTTGTGGAGTTGTTGGGGCGGGTGCGCCGGGTGGCGTTGGAGGCGTATGCGCATCAGGATGTGCCTTTTGAGCGGTTGGTCGATGAGCTGGTGTCGGAGCGGGATCGGTCGCGGACGCCGTTGTTCGAGGTGTTCTTCAATTACGTGACCGGCGGCGGCGAGGGGCTCCTGGGCGGTGAAGTGGACGGTCGCACAAACGGCCGGGCCAATGGTCATGCTGATCGCGGGGGGAATGGTCGTGGTGTGTTGGCTGGTGCGGCACCGCGGGTGGCGTTGTGTGATTTGACGTTGACGGTGGCTGATGGTGGTTCGGGTGGGTTGGCGGGGGGTTTGGAGTACAGCGCGGCGTTGTTCGATGGGTCGACGGTTCGGCGGATGACGACGCATTTGGGGGTGTTGTTGGAGGCGGTTGCGGTGGATCCGGGTGTGCGGTTGTCGCGGTTGCCGGTGTTGACGTCGCGGGAGCGGGAGCGGGTGGTGTCGGGGTGGAATCGGGCGGTGGCGCCGGTGCCGGCGGAGGGGGTTGTGGGTCGGGTTCTGCGGTGGTCGGTGGAGTGCCCGGACGCGGTCGCGGTGGTGGCTGATGGCGTCTGCGTGACTTACGGGGGCCTGGTGGCGCGCGCGGCGAAGTTGGCGGGTTATCTGCGGGGGCTTGGTGTCGGTGCGGAGTCGGTGGTGGGGATCTGTGTCGAGCGTGGCGCAGAAATGGTGGTGGCCGTTCTGGGCGCCTGGCTGGCCGGAGGTGCCTACGTACCGCTGGACCCGGAGTATCCGGCGGACCGGCTGGAATTCATGCTGGCCGACAGCGGCGCCGACGTCGTGGTGACGATGACGGAACCGGCGGCCGCATTGGCGGCGGTGCCGTCCGCGATGAACCGGGTGGTGCTGGATGACCCGGCGACGATCGCGGCCGTGGCGGAATCGCCCGCGGTGCGTGATGGCGCGGCAAGTGCGGCTGGTTTGGCGGCGGTGATTTATACGTCGGGGTCGACGGGGCGGCCTAAGGGTGCGTTGGTGACGCATGGGTCGTTGGCAGGGGTGTTCGGGGGTTGGGAGGTGGCGCATTTCGGTGGTGAGCGGTTGCGGTGGTTGTCGGTGGCGAGCATGAGTTTCGATGTGTTCACCGGTGATGTGGTGCGGGCGTTGGGTTCGGGCGGGACGTTGATTTTGGGTGATCCGGGTGTGGTGTTGTCGGTGCGGGATTGGGCGGGGCTGCTGGCGGCGGAGCGGGTGGGGGCGTTGGAATGCGCGCCGCGTTATGCCGATCAGTTGGCGGATCTCGTCGGTGAGGCGGTAGTGCGGTTGCCGGGGCTGCGTTTGCTGGTGGTGACGACGGACGTGTGGCGCGTTTCCGGGGTAGCGCGGGCGCGCGCTGCGCTGGGTGATGGCGTGCGAATTTTGACGGCTTATGGCGTCACCGAGGCAACGATCGATTCCACGTATAGCCCGCTGGATGGGGTCGGCCAGGCGCCGGACGGCCAGGCGCTTGATGGACCGGTGCCGGTGGGCGGGCCGTTGCCGGGCGTCCGGGTGTATGTGCTCGATCGGTACATGGGGCCGGTGGCGGTGGGAGTGGCCGGTGAGGTGTTCATCGGTGGCGTGGGGGTGGCGCGCGGGTATGGCGGTCGTCCCGCGTTGACGGCCGAGCGGTTCGTGGCGGATCCGTTTGCCGGTGATGGCTCGCGGCTTTATCGGACCGGCGACCGGGGGCGCTGGCGCCCGGGTGGGCAGTTGGAGTTCCTGGGCCGTGCCGACGAGCAGGTCAAGGTGCGCGGATTCCGGATCGAGCCCGGCGAAGTCGAAGCGCTATTGGAATCGCATCCGGCAGTGTCCGCCGCAGTGGTTGGAGTCTGGGGGGTGCAGGAACACACAAGGTTGGCGGCGTGGCTGGTGCCGACCGACCCTGCCGCCGGTATCCCGACGGTGAGTGAGTTGCGCGGGCATCTGGCTGAGCGGGTGCCGGAGTTCATGGTGCCGTCGGTGTACACCGAGGTGGCGGCGTTGCCGTTGTCGCCGAACGGGAAGGTGGACCGGTCGGCGCTGCCGGCGCCGGATGTCTCGCGTCCTGATGTGGGTGTGTTCACGGCTCCGGCCACCGCGACCCAGGAGTTGCTGGCGGGGATCTGGGCGCTGGTGCTGGAGGTCGAGCGGGTCGGCGCCGATGACAACTTCTTCGAGCTGGGCGGCCATTCACTCCTGGCCACCCAGGTCATCTCACGCGTCCGCGAAGTGTTCGGCACGGAGGTGCCGGTGGCCGCGTTGTTCGACCACCCGACGGTGGCCGGATTGGCGGACGTCGTCGAGGGTCCCAGCGCGGAAGTGCCGGTGCCACCGGTAGAGCCCGCCGGGCGGGACCAGCGCCTGCCGTTGTCGTTTGCGCAGCAGCGGTTGTGGTTCTTGGATCAGATGGAGCCGGGGTCGGTGGAGTACAACGTGCCGGTCCCGGTCGGTCTGGGCGGTGGAGTGGATGTGGCCGCGTTGGGGGCGGCGCTGGGTGCGCTGACTCGCCGTCATGAGGTGCTGCGGACCCGGCTGGTCGCCGGCCACGACGGGGTCCCGTACCAGGTGATCGATCCACCATCACCGTTCCCGCTGCCGGTGGTCGATGTGTCGGGTGCCGCCGATCCCCGACGCGCGGCGGAAGCGCTGGTGATGGCGGACGCCGCCGAACCCTTCGACCTGGCCGCCGGCCCGGTCATCCGCGCCTGCCTCGCCCGGGTCGGCACCGACCGGCATCTGCTGGTGCTGTCGGTGCACCACGCCGCCTTCGACGAATGGTCAGCCCTGATCCTGCGCCGCGAACTGCGCGCCCTGCATACCGCGTTGGGTGCCGGTGAGCCCGCTCCGCTGCCGCCGCTGCCGGTGCAGTACGCCGACTACGCCCTCTGGCAACGCACCTGGCTCAGCGGAACCGTCCTGGAAACCCAACTCGCCTATTGGCGTGACCAACTCGCCGCACTGCCGACGCTGGACCTGCCCACCGACCGGCCCCGCCCCGCCATCCGCACCACCAACGGAGCAGCGGTCCGATTCACCGTCCCCGCTCCCACTGTCGAGCAGTTGCGGCAACTCGCCCGTGACCACGGCGCCACGATGTTCATGACGACGATGGCCGCGTTCGCCGTCCTGCTCGGCCGCTACACCAGCCAGCACGACATCCCGATCGGCACACCGATCGCCAACCGCAACCGCGCCGAAACCGAGAACCTCATCGGCTACTTCGTCAACACCCTGGTCATCCGTACCGACCTGACCGACGACCCCACCTTCGCAGAACTACTGGAACGGCTCAGGGCCACCGCCCTGGCCGCCTACGCCCACCAAGACCTGCCCTTCGAACAACTCGTCGACGAACTGGTCACCCAACGAGACCGCTCCCGCACCCCCCTCTTCCAAACCCTCTTCAACTACGACACCACCGCTGGCGTCGGCGGCGGAGCCGATACAGCCGCGAACGGGAGCCGTCCCCAGGCGGGTGAGGGCGCTGTCGCACGCCAGAACACGGATGACGTGGATGGGGACGTGGTGGCGCAGACGGATGTGCGATTGGTGCTGGTGGAGCGGGGCGGCGGGTTGGCGGGTGCGGTCGAGTACAGCACGGGGTTGTTCGATCGGGACTCGATAGCGCGGCTGGTGGGTCACTTCGGCGCGCTGCTGGAGGGGATCGCTGACGGTGGCGGACTTCGGCGGCTGTCGGAGCTGCCGGTGGTGTCGGCGGCGGAGCGGGAGGAGTTGCTGCGCTGGGCCGTGGGCGTCGAGGCCGGGGTCGGCAGTGGCACGGGTGCCGAGGTCGCGGTCGACGGCATGGACGGCGTGGTCGGCTTGGTCCTGGGCCACGCCGAGGTGCGGGCGGACGCGGTGGCGGTCGTGGTCGGCGACGTGTCCATGACCTACGGCCGGCTGGTGGAGAGCGCGGCTCGGCTGGCGGGTTACCTGCGGGGACTAGGCGTCGGCCGGGGTTCGGTGGTGGGGCTTTGCGTGTCCCGCGAAGTGGAGATGGTGGTCGGCGTACTGGGCGTGTGGCTGGCCGGGGCGGCGTACGTGCCGTTGGACCCGGGATACCCGGCGGACCGGCTCGGTTACATGCTCGCCGACAGCGGTGCCGCCGTCGTTGTGGGCGCCGAGTCGCTGGTGGCGGAGATGCCGGTGGGACGGGGCGTCCGGGTAGTAGAGCTGGACGACCCGATGACGGCGGCGGCGATAGCGGCATCCCCGGTGACGCGTGATGCTGCGGCTGGTGAGGGCCTGGCGTACGTGATGTACACGTCGGGGTCGACGGGTCGGCCGAAGGGTGTGCTGGTCGGCCACGGTGGTGTCGCGAATCTGGTGGCGGGCCAAGGCCCGGTGTTCGGAATCACTCCGGGTGTGGTGGTGGCGGGGTTCGCCTCGTTCAGCTTCGATGCCGCGGTCTCAGAGGTGTGGGTGACCCTCGGTCGCGGCGGACGGCTGGTGATCGTGGGTGAGGACGAGCGGGTGGACACCGCGCGGCTAGCGCAGGTGTTGGCTGCGGCGGGGGTCGGAGTGGTGACGTTGCCGCCGTCGGTGGCGCGTGTGGTCGACCCGGCTCAGTTCGCGGGTTTGGCGACGTTGGTGTTGGCGGGCGAGCGGGCTGACGGGCATCTGGTGGCCCGATGGGCGGACCGCTGCGTGGTGGTGAACGCCTACGGACCGACCGAGGCATCAGTGTGCGCGACCGCTGGGCCGGTGGATCCGGCTGCGATTGCGGCTGCGGGTGGCGTGGTGCCGATCGGGACCCCGCTGCCGGGCCTGCGGGTGCATGTGCTGGACGAGCAGTTGAGCCCAATGCCGCTAGGCGTGGCCGGTGAACTGTTCATCGGTGGCCTGGGGTTGGCGTGGGGTTATGCGGGACGCGCGGCGCTGACCGCCGAGCGGTTCGTCGCCGACCCGCTGGCCGGTGACGGGTCTCGGTTGTACCGCTCAGGCGACCGGGCACGGTGGCGTCCGGGCGGCGTGCTGGAGTTCCTCGGCCGGATCGACGAGCAGGTCAAGGTACGGGGGTTCCGGATCGAGCCCGGCGAGGTCGAGGCCGTCCTGACCGCCCACCCCCACGTCAGCGCCGCCGCGGTGGCCGTCACCGAAGGCCAGGACCCGCAGCTGGCGGCGTGGCTGGTCCCCGGCGACCCCGACACCGGTATCCCCACCGCTGCCGAGCTGCGCGAGTTCGCCGGCAGGCGGCTCCCCGAATTCATGATCCCCGCCCACTTCACCGAGATCACCCAACTGCCGCTGACCCGCAACGGGAAACTCGACCGCGCGGCCCTGCCCGCACCCGACACGGCCCGGCCCGACCTCGGCGGATTCACCGCGCCGGCCACTCCGGCGCAGGAGCTGCTGGCGGGGATCTGGGAGCAGGTCCTGGGAGTGGAGCGGGTCGGGGCCACCGACAACTTCTTCGAGCTGGGCGGTCACTCGCTGCTGGCGACGCAGGTGATCTCGCGGGTCCGGGACGTGTTCGGCACGGAAGTGCCGGTGTCGGCGCTGTTCGATCACCCGACCGTGGCGGGCCTCGCCGAGGTGGTCGAGGGCACCGCGTCCGGTGTGCCGGTCCCCGGGGTGGTTCCGGTGGGGCGGGACGGGCGGCTGCCGTTGTCGTTCGCGCAGCAGCGGCTCTGGTTCCTGGACGTCCTGGAGCCGGGGTCGGTGGAGTACAACGCGCCGATGCCGCTGCGGTTGCCGGCGGTGGATGTAGCGGCGCTGGGTGCGGCGTTGTCGGCGGTGGTGCGGCGGCATGAGGTGTTGCGGACGCGGCTGGTGGCGGGTGAGGACGGGGTGGCGTTCCAGGTGATCGATCCGCCGTCGCCGTTCCGGCTGCCGGTGGTAGACGTGTCCGCTGCTGCCGACCCACGCGAGGCGGCGGGCCTGCTGGTCGGCGCGGATGCGGTGGAGCCGTTCGACCTGGCGGCCGGGCCGCTGATCCGCGCGTGCCTGGTGCGGCTGTCCGGCGACGAGCACGTGCTGATCCTGACGGTGCACCACGTCGTCTTTGACGAATGGTCGGCCGGGATCTTCCATCGCGAATTGGCCGCGCTGTACGAGGCGTTCCGGCGCGGCGAGCCGGATCCGCTATCCCCGCTGCCGGTGCAGTACGCGGACTTCGCGGTGTGGCAGCGACAGTGGCTGACCAGCGCTGTTCTAGAGGGTCAGTTGGCGTTTTGGCGGGAGCGGTTGGCTGGGGTGCCGGTGTTGGAGTTGCCGGTGGATCGTCCGCGTCCGGTGGTGCGGTCGTCGGTGGGTGCGGTGGCGGGTTTCCCGGTGTCGGGTGAGGTGGCTGAGGGTTTGCGCGTGGTGGCGCGTGAGAGTGGCGCGACGATGTTCATGACGGTGTTGGCGGCGTTCATGGTGCTGTTGGGGCGGTATGGCGGTCAGGACGATGTGGTGGTGGGGACGCCGGTGGCGGGGCGTGGTCGGGCGGAGACCGAGGGGTTGATCGGGTTCTTCGTTAATACGTTGGTGTTGCGGGTGGATTTGTCGGGGGATCCGTCGTTTGTGGAGTTGTTGGGGCGGGTGCGTCGGGTGGCGTTGGAGGCGTATGCGCATCAGGACGTGCCGTTCGAGCGGTTGGTCGATGAGCTGGTGACGGAGCGGGACCGGTCGCGGACGCCGTTGTTCGAGGTGTTCTTCAATTACGTGACCGGGGGCGGCGAAGGGCTCCTGGGTGGCGAGGAGAACGGTGAAGAGAACGACCAGGAGGATGGTCGTGGTGTGTTGGCTGGTGCGGCGCCGCGGGTGGCGTTGTGTGATTTGACGTTGACGGTGGCTGATGGTGGTTCGGGTGGTTTGGCGGGGGGTTTGGAGTACAGCTCGGCGTTGTTCGATGGGTCGACGGTTCGGCGGATGACGACGCATTTGGGGGTGTTGTTGGAGGCGGTTGCGGTGGATCCGGGTGTGCGGTTGTCGCGGTTGCCGGTGTTGACGTCGCGGGAGCGGGAGCGGGTGGTGTCGGGGTGGAATGGGGCGGTGGCGCCGGTGCCGGCGGAGGGGGTTGTGGGTCGGGTTCTGCGGTGGTCGGTGGAGTGCCCGGACGCGGTCGCGGTGGTGGCTGACGGCGTCTGCGTGACTTACGGGGGCCTGGTGGCACGCGCGGCGAAACTGGCCGGTTATCTGCGGGGGCTGGGGATTGGTGCGGAGTCGGTGGTGGGGATCTGCGTCGAGCGAGGCGCGGAAATGGTGGTGGCCGTTCTGGGCGCCTGGCTGGCGGACGCGGCGTATCTGCCGCTGGACCCGGGATATCCGGCGGAGCGGCTCAAGTTCATGGTCGCTGACGCTGGGGCGGAAGTGGTGCTCGGGCATCGAGCGGTGGCGGACGCGGTGTCCGGCGTGGTGGCGGGAGGTGCCGCACAGGCGGTGTGGCTGGATGACCCGGAGGTGGCGGCGGAGATCGACCGGGGCGAGGCCGGAATTCCAGCAGGCGGGGTTAATGGCGACGGGTTGGCGGCGGTGATTTATACGTCGGGGTCGACGGGGCGGCCGAAGGGTGCGTTGGTGACGCATGGGTCGTTGGCGGGGGTGTTCGGGGGTTGGGAGGTGGCGCATTTCGGTGGTGAGCGGTTGCGGTGGTTGTCGGTGGCGAGCATGAGTTTCGATGTGTTCACCGGTGATGTGGTGCGGGCGTTGGGTTCGGGTGGGGTGTTGGTTTTGGGTGATCCGGGTGTGGTGTTGTCGGTGCGGGATTGGGCGGGGTTGTTGGCGGCGGAGCGGGTGGGGGCGTTGGAGTGTGCGCCGCGTTATGCCGATCAGCTGGCGGATCTCGTCGGTGCGGCGGGAGTGCGGTTGCCGGGGTTGCGTTTGCTGGTGGTGACGACGGACGTATGGCGGGTTTCCGGGGTGGCGCGGGCGCGCGCTGCGCTGGGAGACGGCGTGCGGGTGCTGACGGCCTACGGCGTCACCGAAGCAACGATCGACTCGACCTACAGCCCGCTGGAGGGGCTGGCAGAGATGGACGGGCCGGTGCCGGTGGGCGGGCCATTGCCGGGGGCGCGGGTGTATGTGCTCGATCGGTACATGGGACCGGTTGCCGTAGGGGTGACAGGTGAGGTGTTCATTGGTGGCGTGGGGGTGGCGCGCGGGTATGGCGGTCGTCCCGCGTTGACGGCGGAGCGGTTCGTGGCGGATCCGTTTGCCGGTGATGGTTCACGGCTTTATCGGACCGGGGATCGGGGGCGGTGGCGCCCGGGTGGGCAGCTGGAATTCCTGGGCCGTGCCGACGAGCAGGTCAAGGTACGCGGATTCCGGATCGAACCCGGCGAAGTCGAAGCGGTACTGCATTCGCATCCCGCCGTGGCTGCGGCGGCAGTGGCCGTCGCGGGCGATGAGGCGGGAGCGCGGCTGGCGGCCTGGCTCGTCCCTGCGGATCCCGGCGTGGGAATTCCGGCGTCGGGAGAGCTGCGGGAGTACGTATCCGGGCGGCTGCCGGAGTTCATGGTGCCGTCGGTGTTCACCGAGGTGGCGGCGTTGCCGTTGTCGCCGAACGGGAAGGTGGACCGGTCGGCGCTGCCGGCGCCGGATGTGTCGCGTCCTGACGTGGGTGTGTTCAAGGCTCCGGCCACCGCGACCCAGGAGTTGCTGGCGGGGATCTGGGCGCTGGTGCTGGAGGTCGAGCGGGTCGGCGCCGATGACAACTTCTTCGAGCTGGGCGGCCATTCACTCCTGGCCACCCAGGTCATCTCGCGCGTCCGCGAAGTGCTGGGGGTCGAGGTGCCGGTGGCGGCGCTGTTCGACCACCCGACGGTGGCGGAGCTGGCGGACGTCGTCGATGGTGCTGACCGAGTGAACGTTCCTGCGGTCGTTCCGGTGCCGCGGGACGAACGGTTGGCGTTGTCGTTCGCGCAGCAGCGGTTGTGGTTCCTGGATCAGATGGAGCCGGGGTCGGTGGAGTACAACGTGCCGGTCCCGGTCGGGCTGGGCGGTGAGGTCGATGTGGCCGCGCTGGGGGAGGCGCTGGGTGCGCTGACCCGACGGCATGAGGTGCTGCGGACCCGGCTGGTCGCCGGCCACGACGGAGTCCCGTACCAGGTGATCGACCCGCCATCACCGTTCCCGCTGCCGGTGGTCGATGTGTCGGGCGCCGCCGATCCCCGACGCGCAGTGGAAGCCCTGGTGGTCGCGGACGCCGCCGAACCCTTCGACCTGGCCGCCGGCCCGGTCATCCGCGCCTGCCTCGCCCGGGTCGGCACCGACCGGCATCTGCTGGTGCTGTCGGTGCACCACGCCGCCTTCGACGAATGGTCAGCCCTGATCCTGCGCCGCGAACTACGCGCCCTGCATACCGCGATCGGTGCCGGTGAGCCCGATCCGCTGCCGCCGCTGCCGGTCCAGTACGCCGACTACGCCCTCTGGCAACGCACCTGGCTCAGCGGAACCGTCCTGGAAACCCAACTGGCCTACTGGCGTGACCAACTCGCCGCACTACCCACCCTGGACCTGCCCACCGACCGGCCCCGCCCCGCCATCCGCACCACCACCGGAGCAGCCGTCCGATTCACCGTCCCCGCTGGCACCGTCGAGCAGTTGCGGCAGCTCGCCCGTGAACACGGCGCCACGATGTTCATGACGACGATGGCCGCGTTCGCCGTCCTGCTCGGCCGCTACACCAGCCAGCACGACATCCCGATCGGCACACCCATCGCCAACCGCAACCGCGCCGAAACCGAGAACCTCATCGGCTACTTCGTCAACACCCTGGTCATCCGCACCGACCTCACCGACGACCCCACCTTCGCAGAACTGCTACAGCAGCTCAGAACCACCGCCCTGGCCGCCTACGCCCACCAAGACCTGCCCTTCGAACAACTCGTCGACGAACTGGTCACCCAACGAGACCGCTCCCGCACCCCCCTCTTCCAAACCCTCTTCAACTACGACACCACCCGTGGGGCGGAAGGAAATGCCGGGACGGAAGGCGGCCGGCAGCCGGCGGCGGACGGGCCGGAGGTATCGCTGCCGCTCAGGTGCGATCTGGAACTGAACCTGGCGGAAGAACACGACGGCGGTCTGTCCGGTTCACTTCTCTACAGCACCGCGCTCTTCGATGCCGACCGGATACAGCGGCTCGCCGGATACCTGACCGCGGTGCTGGACGCCGTCGCGGCGAACCCGCACGCACGGACGAGCAGCATGCAGCTGCTTCCAGCGGACGAGCGGCAGCGACTTCTCGAGAGCTGGAACGACACCGAGATGCGCACGCCCTCGGTGCCGAGTGTGGTGGACCTGATTCTCGAACAGGCCGCCGAATCCCCGGACGCGGTCGCCGTGACCGTCGGTGACACGCACCTGACCTATGCCGGATTGGTGCTGCGTGCAGGTCGGCTCGCGGGGACGCTGCGCCGGATGGGCGCCGGGCCGGAGTCAGTGGTGGCGCTGTGCCTCGAACGCGGCACCGACATGGTCCTGGCCGGGCTCGCGACGTGGCTGGCGGGGGCGGCGTATCTGCCGCTCGATCCCGGGTATCCGCCCGCCCGGCTGGCGTTCATGCTCGCCGACAGCGGAGCGCGGGTGTTCGTCGGGCACCGGGGCGCGACGGATCGGCGACCGGCGGACGGGCACCTGCCCGCGGGCGTACCGGCGCTGTGGCTGGATGACACGCGGACGAGCCCGGACCTGGAGCAGCCGGCGGACGCGGCGCCGCGGTCGCCGCAGGCGCCGGGACGGCAGGCCTACATGATCTACACGTCCGGGTCGACCGGGGTGCCGAAGGGAGTGTCCGTATCGCAGCAGAACTTGATGAACCTGCTGCTGACGATGGCGCGGCGGCCCGGCCTCGCGGCGGACGACGTCCTGCTGGCGGTCACGACCTTCGGCTTCGACATCGCCGGGCTCGAGCTGTGGCTGCCGCTGGTGACGGGGGCACGCGTCGTGGTCGCGGAGCCGGGGACGGCCGTGTCGGCGGAGGCGCTCGCGGCGGAGATCGACCGGCGGGGCGTGACGGTGATGCAGGCGACCCCGGCCACGTGGCGGCTGCTCGCCGAGAACGGCTGGGCCGGTTCGGCGGGCCTGCGCGCGCTGTGCGGCGGGGAGGCGCTGCCGGCGGGGCTGGCGGGATGGCTGCTGCCCCGGGTCGCGGAGCTGTGGAACATGTACGGGCCGACCGAGACCACCATCTGGTCGGCCTGCCGGCAGATCACCGACCAGGCGGCGGTCACGCTGGGAGGTCCCGTCGGCAACACGCGCATGTACGTGGTCGACCCGTTCCTGAACCCGGTTCCGGTGGGAGCGGCGGGCGAGCTGCTGATCGCGGGCGCCGGCGTGGCCCGCGGGTACCACGCGCGACCGGGGCTGACCGCGGAACGGTTCGTCGCCGACCCGTTCGCGGCCGACGGGTCGCGGCTGTACCGGACCGGTGACCTGGCACGCCGGCGGGTGGACGGGCGGCTCGAGTACCTCGGCCGGATCGACCAGCAGGTGAAGCTGCGCGGTTTCCGCGTCGAACTGGGCGAGGTGGAGGCCCTGATCTCCGGCCACCCGGGGGTCCGGTCTGCGGTGGTGGCGGTGACCGGCGAGGGCGCGCGGGCGCGACTGGCCGCCTGGCTCGTCCCCGCCGACGCGAGCGCTGGCATCCCGGCGGCCGGCGAACTGCGGGAGCGCCTGCGGGAGCACCTGCCGGAGTACATGATCCCCGCGTTCTACACCGAGATCGCGGCCGTGCCGCTGACCCCCGCGGGGAAGACCGACCGGGCCGCCCTCCCGGCTCCGGGCACCGGACGGACGGCCCCAGCCGGTGAGTTCCGCGCCCCGGCCACTCCGGGTGAAGAGCTGCTGGCCGGAGTCTGGGCCGAGATCCTGGGCGTCGGCCAGGTCGGAGCGGACGACGACTTCTTCGATCTCGGCGGGCACTCGCTGCTGGCCGTCCAGGTGATATCGCGGATCCGCGACGTGTTCGGCGCGGAAGTGCCGGTGGCCGCGCTGTTCGATCACCCGACGGTGGCGGGCCTCGCGAACGTCATCGCGGGACCCGGCACCGGGATCCCGGCACCGCACGTCGAACCGGCGGACCGGACGGAGCGGCTGCCGCTCTCGTTCGCGCAGCAGCGCCTCTGGCTCGTCGATCAGATGGACCCCGGGTCGGTCGAGTACAACATGCCGATGCCACTGGCGATGGGCGGGGTGGCCGTCCACGCGCTGGGGGCGGCGCTGTCGGCGCTGGTCGAGCGGCATGAGGTGCTGCGGACGCGGCTGGTGGCGGGCGAGGACGGGGTGCCGTTCCAGGTGATCGACCCGCCGTCGCGGATCCGGCTGCCGGTGGTGGACGTGTCGGGGGCGGCGGATCCGCGGCAGGCGGCGGAAGCGCTGGTGGTGGCGGACGAGGCGGAGCCGTTCGACCTGGCCGCGGGGCCGCTGATCCGGGCCTGCCTGGTCCGGGTAGGCAAGGGCCGCAACGTGCTGGTGCTGTCGGTGCATCACATCGTCTTCGATGAATGGTCGGCGGGGATTTTCCGGCGTGAGCTGGCGGCGCTGTATGAGGCGTTCCGGCGTGGTGAGGCGGATCCGTTGCCGGCGTTGCCGGTGCAGTATGCGGATTTCGCGGTGTGGCAGCGTCAATGGCTGACTGGTCAGGTGCTGGAAGGGCAGTTGGCGTACTGGCGCGAGCAGCTGGCGGACGCTCCGGTGCTGGACCTGCCCACCGATCGGCCGCGGCCGCCGGTGCGGTCATCCGCCGGAGCGGCGATGCGGCACGAGATCCCGCCCGAAGTGGCCGAGGGCCTGCGCGCGGTGGCGCGCGAGGGCGGCGCGACGATGTTCATGACGGTGCTGTCGGCGTTCATGGTGCTGCTGGGGCGCTACGCCGGTCAGGACGATGTCGTGGTGGGGACGCCGGTGGCGAACCGGGATCGGGCCGAGACCGAGGGTCTGATCGGGTTCTTCGTGAACACGCTGGTGATGCGGGCGGACCTGTCGGGCGATCCGTCGTTCGGTGGGTTGCTGCGGCAGGTGCGGCAGGTGGCGTTGGCGGCGTACGCGAACCAGGATCTGCCGTTCGAGCAACTCGTCGACGAGCTGGTCACCGACCGGGACCAGTCCCGCACCCCCCTCTTCCAGGTGGCGTTCAGCTACATCGCCCAGGACCCCGCGGACGGCGGCGGCGTATCGCACTGGGCGGGCAACACCGGTGACTCCGGTGCGGTCACCGGTGGGTTGCCGGTGCGGACCGACCTGGTGGTGACGGTGGGCGAAGGCCATGACGGCGGCCTGGTGGCGGGGATTCAGTACAGCACCACCCTGTTCGACGCCCCCACCGTGGCCCGGCTGGCGGGTCATCTGGCGGTGTTGCTGGAGGGGGTCGCCGCCGGCGGCGGCGAGCGGCGGTTGTCGGAGCTGCCGGTGGTGTCGGCCGCGGAGCGGGAGGAGCTGCTGAGCTGGGGAATCGGCGTCGAAGCCGATGGCGACGGTGGCGTCGCCGATGTGGCGGCCTTGGTCGCGGCTCAGGTCGAGGTGCGGGCGGACTCGGTGGCCGTGGTGGTGGGTGACGCCTGTGTCACCTACGGGTCGCTCATGGAGCGGGCGGGCCGCTTGGCGGGCTATTTGCAGGGGCTGGGTGTCGGTGCGGGGTCGGTGGTGGGGCTCTGCGTGCCGCGCGGTGTGGAGATGGTGGTTGGCGTACTGGGTGTGTGGTTGGCGGGTGCGGCGTATGTGCCGTTGGACCCGGGATACCCGGCGGACCGGCTCGGTTTCATGCTCGCCGACAGCGGCGCCAGCGTCGTGGTGGGGACGGCGGAGTCGGCGGCTGTGCTCGGGACGGTGTCGTCCGGGCTGGAGCGGGTGGTCTTGGACGACCCGGCGACGGCGGCGGCGATCACCGGATCCTCGCTGGTCGGGGACGGTGCGGCCGGCGCTGGGTTGGCGTATGTGATGTACACGTCGGGGTCGACGGGTCGGCCGAAGGGTGTGCTGGTCGGCCACGGTGGTGTCGCGAATCTGGTGGCGGGTCAGGGTCCGGTGTTCGGGATCACTCCGGGTGTGGTGGTGGCGGGTTTCGCCTCGTTCAGTTTCGACGCGGCGGTGTCGGAGGTGTGGGTGACGCTCGGGCACGGTGGGCGTCTGGTGATCGTGGGTGAGGACGAGCGGGTGGATACCGCGCGGCTGGCGCAGGTGCTGGCTGCGGCGGGTGTCGGAGTGGTGACGTTGCCGCCGTCGGTGGCGCGGCTGGTCGACCCGGCCGAGTTCGCGGGTTTGGCGACGTTGGTGTTGGCGGGCGAGCGGGTCGACGAGCAGGTGGTGGCCCGGTGGGCGGACCAGTGCGTGGTGGTGAACGCCTACGGGCCGACCGAGGCATCGGTGTGCGCGACCGTTGGACCGGTGGATCCGGCCGCGAGTGTGGTGCCGATCGGGGCACCGCTGCCGGGTGTGCGGGTGCACGTGCTGGATGAGCGACTGAACCCAGTGCCGATGGGTGTGGCGGGTGAGTTGTTCATCGGTGGTCTGGGGTTGGCGTGGGGTTATGCGGGGCGGGCGGCGCTGACCGCCGAGCGGTTCGTCGCCGATCCGCTGGCGGGTGACGGTTCGCGGTTGTATCGCTCGGGCGACCGGGCGCGGTGGCGTCCGGGCGGCGTGCTGGAGTTCCTCGGCCGGGTCGATGGGCAGGTCAAGCTGCGCGGGTTCCGGATCGAGCCCGGCGAGGTCGAGGCCGTACTGACCGCTCACCCCCACATCGGCGCCGCCGCAGTAGCCGTCACCACAGACACCACGGGCAACGCAGAGCAGGGCCCGCAGTTGGCGGCGTGGCTGGTCCCCGCCGACCCCGACACCGGCATCCCCGCCACCGCCGAGTTGCGCGAGTTCGTCGGCGGGCGGTTGCCGGAGTTCATGATCCCCGCCTACTTCACCGAGATCACCCATCTTCCGTTGACCCGCAACGGGAAGCTGGACCGCGCAGCGCTGCCCGCACCCGACACCGGGCGCCCCGAGGGAGCGACCGGTTACAACCCGCCGCGCGGCGAGCTGGAAGAACTTCTGGCGGGGATCTGGGAGCAGGTGCTCGGCATCAGCCCGATCAGCGCCACCGACAGCCTCTTCGAACTGGGCGGGAACTCGCTCCTGCTCGTCCAGATCATCTCCCGGGTCCGGGAGGTGTTCGGCACCGACATCAAAGTCGCCACCCTCTTCGATCAGCCCACGATCCGTCGCCTGGGCGCCGTGATCGAAGAAACCACCACCGGAATGGCGGTCCCGCCCGTGGTCCCCGTCTCACGCGATCAGCAGCTCCCCCTGTCGTTCGGCCAGCAGCGGCTCTGGTTCGCCGACCAGCTCGAACCCGGATCGGCCGAGTACAACGTGCCCATGCCGCTGCGGCTGCCGGCGGCGGTGGACGCCGCCGCGCTGCAAGCGGCGCTGTCGGCGGTGACGCGGCGGCACGAAGTGCTGCGCACCAGGCTGCTCGCCGGCCAGGACGGCGTCCCGTACCAGGTCATCGACCCGCCGGCCCTCTTCCCGCTGCCCGTCGTCGACGTGTCCGGCGCGGCACACCCGAGGCGGGCGCTGGAGAAGCTGATCGCCACCGACGCGGCCACGCCGTTCGACCTGGCCGCCGGACCGGTGATCCGCGCTTTCCTGGCACTGCTGGGCGCCGGCCGGCGACTGCTGGTGCTGTGCGTGCACCACGCCGCCTTCGACGAATGGTCCGGGCGCGTTCTGCAGTCCGAGCTCACGGCGCTGCAGACCGCGTTCAGCGCGGGAGAGCCGGATCCGCTGCCGCCGCTGCCCGTGCAGTACGCCGACTTCGCCGTCTGGCAGCGGCAGTGGCTGACCGGCGAGGTGCTGGAATCCCAGCTGGCCTACTGGCGGGAGCAGCTGGCCGGGCTGCCGGTGCTGGACGTGCCGGCCGACCGGGCCCGCCCGCCGGTCCGCTCCACGTCGGGGGCGGTCGTCGAGTTCACGGTCCCCGCGGAGGTGACCGAGGGCCTGCGTGCTGTGGCGCACGACGGCGACGCGACGATGTTCATGACGCTGCTGGCGGCGTTCATGGTGCTGCTGGCCCGCTACACCGGCCAGGACGACATCGTCATCGGCACCCCGGTGGCGAACCGGGAGCGCGGCGAGACCCAGGAGCTGATCGGCTACTTCGTGAACAACCTGGTGATGCGGGGCGACCTGTCGGGCGACCCGACGTTCGCCGAGCTGCTGGGGCGGGTCCGGCAGATGGCCCTCGAGGCGTACGCCCATCAGGATCTGCCGTTCGAGCAGCTCGTCGACGAGCTGGTCACCGAACGCGACCGCTCCCGCACCCCGCTGTTCCAGGTGCTGTTCAACTATGACACCGCCGTTGACGCCCCGGGCGACCAGCGGAACGAGCAGCGCCGGGTCAGCGCGCTCACCAACGCGGACCCCATGCCCGCCGCCGTGATCGCGCGAGCGGACCTGCGGCTGATCCTGGCCGAACGGGACGCGGGCCTCACCGGGGCGGTCGAGTACAGCACCGACCTGTTCGACGCCGCCACGGCGGCGCGCATGGCGGCTCACCTGGGAGCGCTGCTGGAAAGCATCGCGACCGACGCGGGCCAGTGGGTCTCGGATCTGGCGATGGACGCCCCGAGCGAGCAGGACGAACCGTCCGAGGCGGACGAAGAGGCCGGCAGTGGCGTGGTCGCGATGGTTCTGGGCCAGGCGGCGGTGCGGGCGGATGCGGTGGCGGTGGTGGTCGGGGACGTAAGCGTCACTTATGGCTGGTTGTTGGGGCGTGCGGGGCGTTTGGCGGGTTATCTGCAGGGCCTTGGGGTTGGTCCGGGGTCGGTGGTGGGTTTGTGTGTGCCGCGTGATGTGGAGATGGTGGCGGCGGTGTTGGGGGTGTGGTTGGCGGGTGCGGCGTATGTGCCGTTGGACCCGGGTTATCCGGCGGACCGGCTGGGTTTCATGCTCGCTGACAGTGGTGCCGGTGTTGTGGTGGGCGTTGGGTCGGTGGTGGGGGATGTCCCGGTGGGACGGGGCGTCCGGGTAGTCGAGCTCGATGACCCGATGACGGCGGCGGCTCTGGCGTCCGCACCGGCGGTGCGTGACGCTGCGGCCGGCGAGGGCCTGGCGTATGTGATGTACACGTCGGGGTCGACGGGTCGGCCGAAGGGTGTGCTGGTCGACCACGGTGGTGTCGCGAATCTGGTGGCGGGCCAAGGCCCGGTGTTCGGGATTGACCCGGGTGCGGTGGTGGCCGGGTTCGCCTCGTTCAGCTTCGACGCGGCGGTGTCGGAGGTGTGGGTGACGCTCGGGCACGGTGGGCGTCTGGTGATCGTGGGTGAGGAAGCCCGGATCGATGTGGGCCGGTTGGGGCCGTTGGTGGCTGCCGCCGGTGTGGGTGTGGTGACGTTGCCGCCGTCGGTGGCGCGTGTGGTCGACCCGGCGGAGTTCGCGGGTTTGGTGACGTTGGTGTTGGCGGGCGAGCGGGTCGATGAGCAGGCGGTGGCCCGGTGGGCGGACCAGTGCGTGGTGGTGAACGCCTACGGACCGACCGAGGCATCGGTATGCGCGACCGCAGGACCGGTGGACCCGGCCGCGATCGCGGCTGCGGGCGGGGTGGTGTCCATCGGAGCGCCGCTGCCCGGGGTCCAGGTGCACGTCCTGGACAAGCGCCTCAAGCCTGTGCTCGCCGGGATGACCGGCGAACTGTTCATCGGTGGTGCGGGGTTGGCGTGGGGTTATGCGGGGCGTGCGGCGCTGAGTGCCGAGCGGTTCGTCGCCGATCCGCTGGCGGGTGACGGGTCGCGGTTGTACCGCTCGGGAGACCGGGCGCGGTGGCGTCCAGGCGAGGTGCTGGAGTTCGCGGGCCGGGTCGATGAGCAGGTCAAGCTGCGCGGGTTCCGGATCGAGCCCGGCGAGGTCGAGGCCGTACTGGCCGCTCACCCCCAGATCAGCGCCGCCGCGGTCGCCGTCATCGGAGGAAACGCGGGGACTGCGGAGGCCGGTGAGCAGGATCCGCAGTTGGTCGCGTGGTTGGTGCCTGCCGATCCGGATTCCGGTGTGCCTTCTGTCGCTGAATTGCGTGAGTTTGCTGGTAGGCGGCTGCCGGAGTACATGATTCCGGCCTACTTCTCCGAGATCTCCGAGTTCCCGTTGAGCCGTAATGGGAAGTTGGATCGGGCTGCGCTGCCGGCGCCGGATGCGGGGCGGTTGGTGGGGCGCGTTTTTGTGGAGCCGCGGTCGGAGACCGAGCGTGCGCTGGCGGGGATTTGGGCGGAGTTGTTGAAGGTGGAGCGGGTGGGGGTGGAGGACAATTTCTTTGAGTTGGGGGCGCACTCGCTGTTGGCGACTCGGGTGGTGTCGCGGGTCCGGTCGATGTTCGGGGTCGAGATCGCGGTGTCGGCTCTGTTCGACGCTCCGACGCTGGGTCAGTTGGCCGAGGTGGTGGACGCGGCGGCCGGTACGGTCGTGCCGCCGATAGAGCCCGTTCCGCGGGACGAGCCGCTGCCGCTGTCCTTCGCGCAACAGCGCCTGTGGTTCCTGGATCGGCTGGAGCCGGGGTCGGTGGAGTACAACGTCCCGATGCCGTTGCGGTTGCCGGCGGCGGTGGACGTGGGGGCTTTGACGGCGGCGTTGTCGGCGCTGGTGGCTCGCCATGAGGTGCTGCGGACGCGGCTGGTGGCGGGTGAGGACGGGGTGCCGTTCCAGGTGATCGATCCGCCGTCGCCGTTCTGGCTGCCGGTGGTCGACGTGTCCGCCGCGTCCGACCCACGCGAGGCGGCGGGCCTGCTGGTGGGCGCGGATGCGGTGGAGCCGTTCGACCTGGCGGCCGGGCCGCTGATCCGCGCGTGCCTGGTGCGAGTGGCGGGCGACGAGCACGTGCTGGTGCTGTCGCTGCATCACGTGGTGAGCGATGAATGGTCAGCGGGGATCTTCCGGCGTGAGCTGGCCGCGCTGTACGAGGCGTTCCGGCGGGGCGAGCCGGATCCGCTGCCGGCGTTGCCGGTGCAGTACGCGGATTTCGCGGTGTGGCAGCGGCGCTGGCTGACCGGCGAGGTGCTGGAAGGCCAGCTCGCGTACTGGCGGGAGCGGCTGGCCGGGATCCCGGTGCTGGACCTGCCGACCGACCGGCCCCGCCCGCCGGTGCGGTCCACTGTGGGGGCGGCTGAGGCATTCGCCTTCCCCGCGGAGATGGCCGAGGGGCTGCGCGCGGTGGCGCGCGAGGGCGGCGCGACGATGTTCATGACGGTGCTGTCGGCGTTCATGGTTCTGCTGGGGCGGTATGCCGGTCAGGACGATGTGGTGGTGGGGACGCCGGTGGCGAACCGGGATCGGGCCGAGACCGAGGGTCTGATCGGGTTCTTCGTGAACACGCTGGTGATGCGCGCGGACCTGTCCGGCGGCCCGACATTCGCCGAGCTGCTGGAGCAGGTCAGAGGCACGGCGCTGGACGCCTACGCCCACCAGGACCTGCCGTTCGAGCAGCTCGTGGACGAGCTGGTCACCGAACGGGACCGGTCGCGGACGCCCCTGTTCCAGGTGTTCTTCGGGTACGACGCCGCCGACACGGCCCCGCGCGCGGTGTCGCAAGGTGGGGCCCAAGGCCGAAACGAGCCGGCGAGCATCGGGCTCGATGGTGCGCTGCCGGTGAAATTCGACCTGTCGGTGACCCTGGAAGACCGTCCGGACGGTGGCCTGGCGGGTGCGGTGGAGTACAGCACTGCTTTGTTCGATGCGGGCAGTGTGGCGCGGTTGGTGGGTCATTTGGGGGTGTTGTTGGAGGGGGTTGCCGGGGGTGGTGGGGAGCGGCGTTTGTCGGAGTTGCGGGTGGTGTCGGAGGGGGAGCGGGCGGAGTTGCTGGGTTGGGGTGCTGGTGGTGAGGCTGCGGTCGAGTCGGGTGTGGTGGGTTCGGTCCTGGGTCACGCCCGGGTGCGGCCGGACACGGTGGCGGTGGTCGTCGGAGACGTAAGTCTGACTTATGGCCGGTTGGTGAGCACGGCCGAGCGGCTGGCGGGCTATCTGCGGGGGTTGGGTGTCGCTCCCGGGTCGGTCGTGGGCCTTTGTGTGCCGCGCCGGGCGGAGATGGTGGTCGGCGTGCTGGCGGCGTGGCTGGCGGGAGCGGCGTATGTGCCGTTGGACCCGGGGTATCCGGCGGATCGTTTGGAGTTCATGCTCGCCGACAGCGGCGCTGACGTCGTGGTGGGGATGACCGAGTCGGCGGCCGTGCTGGGGACGGTGCCCCCTGCGGTGAAACGCGTGGTCCTGGATGACCCGGGGACGGCGGCGGCTATTGCGGCGTCCCCGGTGGTGCGTGATGGCGGGGCTGGTGGGGGGTTGGCGTATGTGATCTATACGTCGGGGTCGACGGGGCGGCCCAAGGGTGTGCTGGTCGGGCATGGTGGGGTGGCGAATCTGGTGGCGGGTGTGGGACCGGTGTTGGGTGCTGGTCCCGGCGTGCGGGTGTTGCAGTTCGCCTCGTTCAGTTTCGACGCGGCGGTACTGGACGTCGCCGCCGTCCTGGCCGGTGGCGGGACGTTGGTGGTGGCGCAGGCGGCGCAGCGTGCCGAACCCGCCCGCCTGACAGCACTCATGCGGGCGGCGGGCGTGCAGGCGATGAGTGTGACTCCGTCGTTGCTGGCGGTGGTGGATCCAGGGGCGATGCCGGGCCTGGCGACGGTGTTGACAGGGGCGGAACTGCTCACCGAGCCGTTGTCTCAGGCGTGGTTGCGGCATGTGCGGTTGGTGAACACCTACGGCCCGACCGAGGCCACGGTGATGACCACCACCGTCGCGTTGGACCCGGCCGCGTCTGGTGTGCCGCCCATCGGGGCGCCGGTGCACAACGCGCGGGTGCGGGTTCTGGACGATCGTCTTGGTCTGGTTCCGGCCGGGGTGAGCGGTGAGGTGTTCATCGGTGGTGCCGGGCTGGCCTTCGGCTATCACGGGCGTCCGGCATTGACCGCCGAACGGTTCATCGCCGATCCCTTCGCTGACGATGGGTCGCGGCTGTATCGGACGGGGGACCGGGCCCGGTGGCGGGCTGACGGGTTGTTGGAGTTCACCGGCCGGGCCGATGAGCAGGTCAAGGTCCGCGGGTTCCGCATCGAACCCGGCGAGATCGAAGCCGTCCTGACCGCACATCCCGCCATCACCACCGCGGCCGTCACCACCTACGGCGACCACACCGAGCGCCGCCTCGCCGCCTGGCTCGTCCCCGCCGACCCGGAGGCCGGCATCCCGGACACCGCCCAGCTGCGCGAGCACCTCGCCCGGCACCTGCCCGACTACATGATCCCCGCCCTGTTCACCGAGCTCGCCGCGCTCCCGCTGACGCCCAACGGCAAGATCGACCGCGCCGCGCTGACGGTCACCGTGGCCGCTCGGCCGGAGCCGAGCGCCACCTACGTGGCACCGGCCACCACGGCGCAGGAGCTGATGGCGGGCGTCTGGGCGCAGGTCCTCGGCGTCGACCGCGTCGGCGGCCACGACGACTTCTTCGAGCTCGGCGGGCACTCGCTCCTGGCGACGCGGCTGATCTCCCGGATCCGGGAGGTGTTCGACGCCGAGGTTCCGGTCGCGTCGCTGTTCGACCACCCGACGGTCGCCGGCCTCGTCGCGCTGATCGAGGACACCGCCACCGGCGTGGCGGCGCCGCCGGTGGTGCCGGTGCCGCGGGACGGCCGGCTGCCGCTGTCGTTCGCGCAGCAGCGGCTGTGGTTCCTCGGACAGCTCGACCCGGAGTCCGTGGAGTACAACGTCCCGACGGCGATCCGGCTGCGCGGGCCGCTCGACCTGCGCGCGCTGGACGCGGCGCTGGGCGCCATCACGCGCCGCCACGAAGCGCTGCGCACCCGGCTGCTGGCAGGGCCGGACGGAGTGCCGTACCAGGAGATCGACCCGCCGTCGCCGTTCTCGCTGCCGGTGGCGGACATCTCCGGCGCCGCCGACACGGCGGGTGCGACGTTCGCTCTGGTCATGGCGGACGCGAAGGCGCCCTTCGACCTGGCGGCGGGCCCGGTGATCCGCGGGTGCCTCGTCCGGGTGGCCAAGGACGATCACGTCCTGCTCGTCTCGGTGCACCACGTGGCGTTCGACGAGTGGTCGGAGCGGGTGCTCCGCCGGGAGCTCGAGGTGCTGTACCGGGCGTTCCGCGCCGGGGAGCCGGACCCGCTGCCGCCGCTGCCGGTGCAGTACGCCGACTTCGCGGTGTGGCAGCGCAAGTGGCTGACCGGTGACGTCCTCGAGGCCCAGCTCGGCTACTGGCGCGACCAGCTGGCGGGCGCGCCGACGATGGAACTGCCGGTCGACCGGCCCCGGCCGGCGGTCCGCTCCTCGGCGGGCGCCGCCGAGCAGTTCACCGTCCCCGCCGAGGTGTCCGCGCGGCTCGCGGAGGTCGCCCGGCAGGCGACCGCGACGACGTTCATGGTCTGGCTGTCGGCGGTCATGGTGCTGCTCGGCCGGTACTGCGGGCAGGACGACGTGGTGACGGGGACGCCGGTGGCGAACCGGGAGCGGGGCGAGACCGAGGGCCTGATCGGGTTCTTCGTCAACACGCTCGTGATGCGCGCCGACCTGGGCGGGGACCCGTCGTTCGGCGAGGTCCTCGGCCGGGTGCGGGCCATGGCGCTCGACGCCTACGCCCACCAGGACCTGCCGTTCGAGCAGCTGGTGGACGAACTGGCCGGCGACCGGGACCGGGCGCGGACGGCGCTGTTCCAGGTGATGGTCACCTATGTCACCCGCACGACGGACAGCGGCCGGGCGAGGCCCAGCCGCGGCCGGGGCGGCGGCGGCAAGGACGGCGCGCCCGCCGAACGCGCGGTGAAGTTCGACCTGACGCTCACGATGAGCGAGGGCGACGGGGTGCTGTTCGGCGAGATCCTCTACAGCACCGTCCTGTTCGACGCGGCCACGATCAAGCGGATGACGGGCTACCTCACCGTCCTGCTGGAGAGCATCGCGGCGGACGACGGGCGGCGGGTGTCGGAGCTGCCGCTGCTGTCCGCGGGCGAACGGGACGAGCTGCTCACCGCGTGGAACGACACGGCGACGCCGGCGCCGGCGGAGGCGGGCGTGCACGAGATGGTCGCCCGGCAATGCGCCGCGAGGCCGGACGCCGTGGCGGTGGTGTCCGGGGACGCGACGCTCACGTATGCCGCGCTGGCCGCGCGGGCGGAGCGGCTGGCGGGTCACCTGCGCGGCCTCGGCGCCGGGCCGGAATCCGTCGTGGGGCTGTGCCTGGACCGCGGGCCGGAGCTCGTGGTGGCCGTGCTGGCCGTGTGGGCGGCGGGCGGCGCGTACCTGCCGCTGGATCCGGCGTACCCGGCGGAGCGGCTGGCCTTCATGCTGTCCGACAGCGGTGCGCGCGTCCTGGTGAGCGACCGGGGCGCGGCGGCCGGGCTGGCGGCGGAGGGACTCCCCGAGGGCGTCGCCGCGGTGTGGCTGGACGATCCGGGCACCAGCGCGGAACTCTCGGCCGGCCCCGCCAGGCCGCTGCGCGACCGGCCGATCCCCGGGCAGCTCGCCTACCTGATCTACACCTCGGGGTCGACCGGCCGGCCGAAGGGTGTGATGGTCGAGCACCGGTCCCTGGTCAACTACGTGAGCTGGTTCGGCCGGCGGTTCGAGATGGGGCCGGGCGACCGGATGCTCGTCTCGTCGTCGCCGAGCTTCGACGCGTTCGGCATCGAGCTGCACCCGGGGCTGGCGGCCGGCGGGTGCCTGGTCGTGGTGCCGCCGTCCGGCGGCCGGGCCGACGCGGAGCTGCTGGCCGGCGTCGCGGCCAGGGGCGGTGCGACCGTGCTGGCCGTGGTGCCGACGGTGCTGAAACTGATCGCGGAGCAGCCGCCGCTCGCCCGGGCCCGTTCGGTGCGGGCGGTCGTGTGCGGCGGTGAGCAGCTGACCCGGGAAGTGACGGCCCTGGTGGCGGAACGGCTCGGCGTGCCCGTGCACAACGTGTACGGGCCGACCGAGGCGACGATCGACGTCTCGTCGTTCACCGTGGGTCCGGACGCCCAGCCGGACGCCCGCGTGCCGATCGGGCGGCCCTTGGACAACATCCGGCTGTACGTGCTCGCCCCGGACGGCGGGCCGGTGCCGGCGGGCGTCACCGGGGAGCTGTACATCGGCGGCGTCGGGGTCGCGCGGGGCTACCTGGGCCGGCCCGCGCTGACCGCGGAACGGTTCGTCGCCGACCCGTTCACCGCCGACGGCGGACGGCTCTACCGGACCGGCGACCGGGCGCGGTGGCGCTCCGACGGGGTGCTGGAGTTCCTCGGCCGGGCCGATGACCAGGTCAAGGTCCGCGGGTTCCGGATCGAGCCGGAGGAGATCGAGGCCGCGCTGAAGGACCACCCGTCGCTCGGCGACGCGGTGGTGGCCGTGGCCGAGGACGCTTCCGGCGGGCAGCGGCTGGCCGCCTACCTGGTGCCCGCCGCGGCGGCGGACGCCGGGACCTCCACCGTGCCGACCGCGGGAGAGCTGCGCGAGTTCCTGGCGGGCCGGCTGCCGGAGTTCATGGTGCCGACGGTCTTCACCGAGCTGGCGTCGCTGCCGCTGACCCCGAACGGGAAGCTGGACCGCAGGGCGCTGCCGGCTCCCGACCTCTCCCGCGACACGGCGAGCGAGTTCGTCGCGCCGGCGACCCGGACCGAGGAACTGCTGGCCGGGATCTGGGCCCAGGTGCTCGGGCTCGACCGGGTGGGGGCGGCGGACAACTTCTTCGAACTGGGCGGGCACTCCCTGCTGGCGATCCAGGTGATCTCGCGGGTACGGGAGGTGCTCGGCGTCGGCGTGCCGCTCGCGGAGCTGTTCGACCACCCGACGGTCGCGGGGCTCGCCGCGGCGATCGGGGCGATGACGGCGGGCCCGTCCGCGCCGCCCGTGCTGCCCGTCGCCCGCGACCGGCGGCTGCCGTTGTCGTTCGCGCAGCAGCGGCTGTGGTTCCTCGACCAGATGGAGCCGGGCTCGGCGGAGTACGTGGTCGCCCTGCCGGTGCGGCTCGGCGAGGACCTCGACGTCGCGGCACTGGGCGCGGCGCTGACCGCGCTGGTGGCGCGGCACGAGGTGCTGCGGACCCGGCTGGTGGCGGGCCAGGACGGGGTCCCGTTCCAGGTCATCGACCCGCCGTCGCCGTTCCCGCTGCCGGTCGCCGACGTGTCCGGCGCGCGGGACCCGCGGCGGGAGGCCGAAGCGCTGCTGGCCGCGGACTCCCGGGCGCCGTTCGACCTCGCGGTCGGCCCGCTGGTGCGGGCGTGCCTGGTGCGGCGTGCCGGCGGGCGCCACATGCTCGCGCTGTCGGTGCACCATGTGCTGTTCGACGACTGGTCCGGCCGGATCCTGCGGCGGGAGCTGTCGGCGCTGTACGAGGCGCAGCGGCGGGGCCGGCCGGATCCGCTGCCGCCGCTGCCGGTGCAGTACGCCGATTTCGCGGTGTGGCAGCGCGACCGGCTGTCCGGCGAGGTGCTCGAGTCCCAGCTGGCGTACTGGCGTGCGCAGATGTCGGGCGCGCCGGTGCTGGAGCTGCCCGCCGACCGGCCGCGGCTGCCGGTGCGGTCCTCGGCGGGGGCGTTCCTCCGGTTCGACGTGCCGCCGGAGACGGCCGCCGGGCTGCGCGAGGTGGCCGGCCAGGGCGGGGCGACGATGTTCATGACGCTGCTGGCGGCGTTCATGGTGCTGCTGGGCCGCTACACCGGCCAGGACGACATCGTGGTGGGCACGCCGGTCGCGAACCGGGACCGGGCGGAGAGCGAGGGCCTCATCGGGTTCTTCGTGAACACGCTGGTGATGCGGGCGAGCCTGGCCGGCGACCCGGCCTTCACCGAGGTGCTGCGGCGGGTGCGGCGGGTGGCGCTGGACGCCTACGCCCACCAGGACCTGCCGTTCGAGCGCCTGGTGGACGAGCTGGTCACCGTTCGGGACCGCTCCCGCACCCCGCTGTTCCAGGTCATGTTCAACCATGTCGCGGGCGATCCGCACGACACGGCCGGCCGGGAGACCGACATCAGGGCCGGCGCCGTTCCGGTGAAGTTCGACCTGACGCTCGTGGTCGGCGACGCCGGCGGCGGCCTGACCGGCGAGATCCAGTACAGCACTACGCTGTTCAGCGCGGCCTTGATCAGCCGCGTGGTGGACCACTTGGTGATGCTTCTGGGGGAGCTGGCCGACGGTGCGGACCTGCCGTTGTCCCGGCTGCGGACGCTGACCCCGGACGAGCGCCGCCGGCTCACGGAGTGGAGCACCGGCGCGGAGCGGCCGGTCCCCGCGGCGAGCGGGGTACACGAGCTGGTGGCCGGGCACGCCGCCCGGCATCCGGACACGGTCGCGGCCGTGTACGGCGGGGCCGCGCTGACGTACGGCGCGCTGCTGGAGCGGTCGGCTCGGCTGGCCGCCTACCTGCGCGGCCTGGGGGTCGGGGCGGAGACCACGGTTGGGCTGTGCCTGGAGCGGGGCCTGGACATGGTGACGGCGATGCTCGCGGTCTGGCAGGCCGGCGGCGCCTACCTGCCACTGGACCCGGACTACCCGCAGGGACGGCTCGAGTACATGGTCGCCGACAGCGGCGCGCGGGTGCTGGTGACGTCCGGCGGCCGGTTCGAGCCGGGCGCCGGCGACGGCACGGGGCCCCTCGTCCTGCGGCTGGACGATCCGGCGACGGAGGCGGCGATCCGGCGGTGCCCGGCCGGCGGCCGGCCGGCGGCGGGACATGCCGGGCAGCTCGCGTACGTCGTGTACACGTCGGGCTCGACCGGCCGCCCGAAGGGCATCGCCGTGACCCATCGGGACATCATCGCCCTGGCGACGGGGGACTACCCCGGTATCGAGCCCGGCGACGTGGTGGCGCAGACCACCAGCACGTCCTACGACGCGGCCGTCTACGAGATCTGGGGAGCGCTCGCCCGCGGCGCCACGCTCGCCGGGGTGGACCGCGACGTGCTGCTGCTGCCGCGGCGGCTCAACACCCAGATCCGGCAGCAGGGGATGACCGTCGTCTTCCTCATCACCGCACTGCTGCATCAGCTCGCGGCGCAGGCGCCCGAGGGCCTGAACAAGGTCAGGAACCTGCTGTTCGGCGGCGAGGCGGCGGATCCGGAGAACGTGCGGCGCATGCTGACGGAGGGCCGCCCCGGCCGGCTGCTGCACTTCTACGGCCCGGCCGAGGGGACCACGTTCGCCACCTGGGGAGCGGTCACCGGCATCGCCGACGGCGTCGTCCCGATCGGCCGCCCGATGGCCAACATGCGCGGTTACGTCGTCGACCGGTGCATGAACCCGGTGCCCGTGGGCGTCCCCGGCGAGCTGCTCATCGGCGGCACCGGGCTGGCCCGCGGCTACCACGGCCGGCCGGCGCTGACGGCCGGGCGGTTCGTCGCCGACCCGTTCCGCGGCGACGGCGCCCGCGTGTACCGGACCGGGGACCGGGTGCGCTGGCTCGCCGACGGCACCCTGGAGTTCCTCGGCCGGGCCGACGACCAGGTCAAGGTGCGCGGGTTCCGGATCGAGCCGGGCGAGATCGAGGCCGTGCTCGCCGCCCAGCCCGGCGTGCGCTCCGCGGTCGTGCTGGCCTTCGGCGAAGGCTCGAACCGCCGGCTCGTCGCCTACCTCGTCCCGGCGGACGGGGACCACCCGCTCTCGGCCGGCCGGCTGCGGGAGCAGGTCCGCGGCCAGCTGCCCGAGTTCATGATCCCGTCGGCGTTCGTCGAGGTCGCCGCGCTGCCGCTGACCGCGAACGGGAAGCTCGACCGGGCGGCGCTGCCGGCCCCCGAGGCCGATCGGCCGGACGTGGCGGAGTACGTCGCGCCGACCGGCTTCGCCGAGCAGCTGCTGGCCCGGATCTGGGCGGAGGTCCTGGGCACCGAAGGCGTCGGCGTGCACGACGACTTCTTCGAACTCGGCGGGCACTCGCTGCTGGTGCCCCAGGTGGTCTCCAGGATCCGCGCCGGCGGGTACGAACTGGCCATCGGCGAGTTCTTCGACCATCCGACGATCGCCGGGGCCGCCACCCGGCTGAAGGCCAGGGAGCGGCACCTGCGCTCCGCCGTGCCGATCAGGAGCGGCACGGTCGAGCCGGCCGTGTTCGCCGTCCACGGCATGACCGGGGAGGTCGCGGCGTACGCCGAGGTCGCCGGGCACCTGGACGAGGGCCACCAGTTCCACGGGCTGCTCGGCCGCGGGCTGGCCGGCCGCGAACGGCCGATCGGCTCGGTGGAGCGGATGGCGTCGGCCTACCTGAGCGACGTGCTCCAGCTGCAGCCCGACGGCCCGTACCTGTTCACGTCCTGGTCGGGCGGCTGCTACGTCGCCGTCGAGATGGCGCGCCAGGCGGCCGCCAAGGGCGAGCGGGTGGCGGGCGCGATCCTGATCGGGCCGCCGATCATGCCGCCGCCGGACGGGGTCAGGAAGCGCCCGTTCACCCGCGCGGAGCGCAGGCTCCTGCGCGCCATCGACGAGACCATCGACGCCCCTCCCGGAACCCGGCTCCCGGCGGCGGTCGAGGAGCGGATCCTCCGGGTCCGTCCCAAGGACGATCCGGTCGCGGTGGCGATCCGGGCCGGTGACAAGGACGGCCTGAGGGGCGCGCGGTCCATGCAGACCTACCGCGTGGCCTTCGAGCACTACTGCGCCCTGCTCCACCACCGGCCCGAGTACCGCTACGACGGACGGGTGGTGCTGCTGATCCCGCGCGAGGACCCGCCGGAGGAGAAGCGGCTCGTGATCGAGCAGTGGGGGACGATGCTGGGCGCCGAGCCGGAGACCGTGGAGGTTCCCGGCAGGCACGGCTCGCTGGTCCGCGGCGAGGGCGCGGCGGCCATCGGCGCGCTGCTGAGCGCCGAGATCACCCGGGCGCACGGCGCCGGGTAGCCGGAAACCGCTTCGCAACTGGTGCGGTGCCGCAGTTAAACGCTTAGTGGCCGGCCCGGGCGCGTGTGATGATATTGCCGCGTCGATCGGCGACCCGAAAGCCGTTGGTAAACGACTGGAGCGCAGATGGAGAATGAGCCGAGGTTTCTCCGGCCGAACGTCATCATCGAACCGCTGGTGGACAGGTTTTACGTTTCCCTGAACACGCTGGCGCCGGTGCAGGCGTCGATGAACCTCGCCTATCTTCAGGTGCCGATGCTGGAAGCGTATCTGCAGGCGCCGAAGGTCCATATCAACAGCAGCAGGGACCCGGAAATGAGGGGCGGATTCTTCGTCAACATCGACGAGGAGCGCAGCGGCGAGGTCCGCGACCTGCTGGCGTCGATCAAACGCGACCGGGCCGCGATGCTCCGCTTCGCCGAGGCCGTGTCCGACGCCGAGGAGATGGTGCGCCAGCAGGCGACGGGATTCGACCTGACGCCGCTGTACCCGAAGCTGCCGGCGGACCTCTCCGGCCTGGTGGAGGTGGCGTACGACACCAACAACCAGGCGCAGCTCCGCTATCTCGAACCCGTCGTGTACTCCAGCGAGCTGTACGACGAGGACCGCCAGTCGGTGCAGCTGTCCATCGAGACGGGGATCGAGCGGCCCTTCATCATGAGCACGCCGCGGCTCCCGGGGCCGGACGTGCTCGACCTCCATCTCCCGTTCCGGCACCCCGGCCTGGAAGAGCTGTTCGGCGCCCGGCTCGCCCCCACGACGCTCGGCCGGCTCCGCGACGCGCTGGAGCTCGACGACGAGCAGAGCGCCTTCCTGGCCGGGCTGCTGTGCGACGCGCCGGACCTGGCGCCGAGCAGGCATGTCGACGACGGAGCGCGGATCCGCTACTTCGGGCATGCCAGCCTGGTGATGCAGACGCCCGAGGCCGCGGTCGTCACCGACCCCTGGGTCAGCGCCGACAGCACGGCGGCCGGCCGCTACACCTACCGCGACCTGCCGGACCACATCGATCTCGTGCTGCTCACCCACGGGCACCAGGACCATGTCGTCCCCGAGACGCTGATGCAGCTGCGCGGCCGGGTCGGCACCGTGGTGGTGCCGCGGTCCTCGCGCGGCAACCTGAGCGATCCGTCCCTCGCGCTCTACCTGACCCGCCTCGGCCTGCCGGTGGTCGAGGTGGACGACTACGCGCAGGTGGACTTCCCCGGGGGGAGCGTCATCGCGACGCCCTTCCTGGGCGAGCACGCCGACCTGGACATCCGCGCGAAGAGCACCTACTGCGTGCGGCTGGGCGGGCGGACGGTCTTCGTCGGCGCGGACTCGTCCGGCATCGACCCCGCGCTCTACCGGAACATCCGCGCCCACGTGGGCCCGGTCGACGTCGCCTTCCTCGGGATGGAGTGCGCGGGCGCCCCGCTGACGTGGGTCTACCAGGCCCTGCTGACCCGCCCGATGACCAAGAAGATGAGCGACTCGCGGACGATGTCCGGCTCCAACGCCGAGCAGGCCGGCGCCATCGTCACCGAGCTCGGGGCCGACGAGGCCTACGTGTACGCCATGGGGGAGGAGGACTGGCTGGTCGGGCACGTGATGGCGACCAGCTACAACGAGGACTCCTTCCAGCTCAAGCAGGTGGCGGAGTTCATGAACTGGTGCGCCGACAACGGAGTCAAGGCCGACCACCTGTACGGGCAGCACGAGATCCGCTGGTAGGGAGTGCGGGCCCGCCATGCCGTACGTGTACACCAACGGAATCCGGCTCTGCTACGAGCGGCACGGCCGCGGCGAGCGGGTGCTGCTGATCATGGGCCAGGCGGCGGCCGGGCGGGTGTGGACCATGCACCAGACACCCGCGCTGGTCGGCGCCGGCTACCAGGCCATCACCCTCGACAACCGCGGGATCCCGCCGTCCGACGTCCCCCCGGGCGCGTACTCCATCGACGATCTGGTGGCCGACACGAAAGGCGTCATCGAGGCGTTGCAGGCGGCACCGTGCCGGATCGTCGGGGCCTCGCTCGGGGCCATGATCGCGCAGGAGCTCGCGATCCGCTGGCCGCACCTCGTCCGCTGCGCGGTCCTGATATCGACGAAGTCGCGCTCCGACACGGTCCGGGCGGCGCTGGAGAGGGCGGAACGGGCGGTCCTCGCGAGCGGGACCGCGCCGCCCGCCGACCACCAGGCGGCCATGACCGCCCTGCAGATGCTCTCCCCGGCGACCCTGAACGACGACGCCGCGGTCTCGCCGTGGCTCGGGGCGTACCGGCTGGCCGCTCCGAACGGCACCGCGCCGGGCCAGGCGTGGATCGAGACCGGCGCGGACCGGAGGGCCGCCCTGCGCGCGATAACGGCTCCGTGCCGGGTGATCGCGTTCGCGGACGATCTGATCACACCGCCGCATCTGGGCGCGGAGGTGGCCGACGCCATTCCGGACTGCGACTTCGTGGAGATCGCCGGCGGCGGGCACTCGGGTTACCTGGAGCGTCCCGCCGAGGTCAACGACGCCATCATCGAATTTCTCAACAAGAACTGAGCGGGAAACACTATGGCCGATATTGCAGGCGTTGCCGTGCCGAATCTCGCGGATCCGCGGACGTTCGCCGCGCACGACATGGACGAGATCTGGCGCGGGCTGCGGGAGCGGGATCCGGTGCACTGGCATCCGGAAAGCGACTACGGTCCGGGCTTCTGGGTGGTGAGCCGTTACGCGGACGTGCTCGACGTGCTCCGTGACGACACCGTGTACACGTCGGAGAAGGGCAACGTCCTCGCCACCATGCTGAACGGGGGCGATTCGGGCGGCGGGCGGATGCTGGCCGTGTCCGACGGCGAGTACCACACCGAGCTGCGCAAGCTGCTGCTCAAGGCGTTCGCCCCGCGTGTCCTGGAACCCGTCGTGCACCGGGTCCGCCGGACCGCGCGCCGCCTGCTCGCGGAGGCGATCGAGCGGGGCGGCTGCGACGTCGCCCGGGACATCGCCTCGGTTCTGCCGCTGGAGACGATCTGCGACCTGCTGGACGTTCCGGCCGGCGACCGGCAGTACGTCTTCAAGCTGACCAAGTCGGCGCTGTCCTTGGACTACGAATCGCAGAGCGGGGAGGACCCCGCGGCGCGGCGGGAGATCCTGATCTACTTCTCCGGCCTGGTGGCGGAGCGCCGCAAGTCCCTGGGGTCGGATCCCATCAGCCTGATGGCGACCGGTGAGGTGGGCGGCAAGCGGCTCGACGACATCACGATCATCCTCAACTGCTACAGCCTCGTCATGGGCGGAGACGGGACCAACCGCCTCGCGATCATCGGCGCGGTCAAGGCGCTGATGGACAACCCGGACCAGTGGGAGGCCCTCAAGAGCGGTGCCGTGACCCCGGAGGCGGCGTGCGAGGAGGTGCTCCGCTGGACGACTCCCACGATGCACTTCGGCCGGACCGCGCTCGCGGACACGACGCTGGGCGGCAAGCGCATCGCGGCCGGCGACCTGGTCACCCTGTGGTTCGCGTCCGCCAACCGGGACGAGGCCGTGTTCCCCGATCCGGGCCGGTTCGACCTCGGCAGGGCGCCGAACAAGCACGTGGCGCTCGGGTACGCCCGCCATTTCTGCCTCGGCGGCTACCTGGGACGGGCGGAGATAACGGCGATGCTGGACGCGTTGCGCGTCGCGGCCGTCGGCATGCGGCAGACGGCGCCGGAGCGTTATCTCTATTCCAATTTCCTGCAGGGCATGAGCAGCCTGCAGATAGAGCTCGGTGGCGACGCCGCCGCATTGGCCGATCCGGACGAGTGAAACGGCGCGGTCGGGCGCGGTCAGGCGCCGGCGCTCAGCAGGTCGCCGAGGAAACCGCGGATCTCGCGAGCGAGGACGTCGATGGAGTCCACCACGAACAGCACATGCTGGTACTGGTAGATGTCGTACGGCTGGCGCAGCATCTTGTCGATGGAGAACTGCGTCAGGCTGACCTCGTCCATGCCTTCCAGTTCGCCGGCCGAGGAGAGGAGCGCCGCACCGTAGGCGCGCAGGTTTCCCGATTCCCGGACGAGGCCGGTCTCCATCGTGAACCAGAAGACCTTGCTGATCTGGTCGATCTGCTCGCCGGTCCGGGCCCGCGAGACCGCCTCGCCGAAGAGCCGGTAGAGGTCGGCGAAGAGGGGGTCGGTGAGCATGACGGCATGGCCGACGAGTTCGTGCAGGACGTCGGGGTCGGGACTGTAGAACGGCACCGCGGGGCAGCGCATGTACATGGTGCTGTAGAAGTAGCTGTCGGTGAAGCCGCAGTAGAAGTCCTTGGGCGGGACGAGGTCTCCGGCCGGGAGCAGCTGGAAGCCCGTGTGGTCGCGGAGCTCGTCGGAGACGGTCTGCAGGTCGGGGACGCGGTCCAGCGGGAGCACCAGGCGGTCCGCCGCCTGGATGTAGCGGTGGCAGGCGGTCGTGGGATGGATCTTGTGGAGCCGGCTGATCACCGTCTCCCAGAGGGCGTTCTCCTCCGCGTCGTAGGTCACCTTCGGCAGGCGGGCGCCGGGCCGGTGCCCCGAGATCCGCTTCTTGATGTCCTCGCGCCGGTCCGCGCAGCGGCCGTCGATCTTGCCGTAACCTTCGGAGATGTGCATTAATTCGTCAGGCATACGCTTCTCGTTTCTGTTGGCGGCGCCTGTCGGATAAGCCGCCCATATTGGCGGCGTCCGCATCTTCGGCGGCGATTGGCGCGGTGTGGTGGGCCGAGCGTATACCGGGTGTGCCGGCCCCGAGGTGTTCAACGTGTGCCATGCCGCAGACAAACGGCCGGCGCGTTTCGATATAACGTCATTTGGACTATGGTCGCCATGGCACTATGACCTGCCGGAACGGATACCGCACAGACCGGAATCGGTTTCGCTACTGCAAGCGAGCGAGCGTCGCTGCCCGTCGATATGGTCCGCAGCGGCCCAGTGTGCAGCCGCGGCAAGGAAGGACAGTTGATGCATTCCGAGGCACGGCGTCAATTGCTGAAGCTACGGCTGCGAGGGAAGCAGGTCTCGCCTCAGGAATGGGAGCCGCGCCCGGACGGGCCGCTCCCGCTGTCCTTCGGGCAGCAGCGACTGTGGTTTCTCGACCGGCTGGAGCCGGGCTCGGTGGAGTACGTCGTGCCGATGGCGGTGCCGCTGCGCGACGCGGTCGACGTCCGGGCCCTGGGCGGGGCGCTGAGCGCGATCATCCGGCGGCACGAGGTGCTGCGGACGCGGCTGGTGGCGGGGTCCGACGGGACGGCGCACCAGGTGGTCGGCGCGCCGGAGGCACTGGCGCTCCCGGTCGTCGACGTCTCCGGGGCGCAGGACCCGGCCGGTACCGCGCGGCGCCTGATGGCGGCCGCCCGGCTGACGCCGTTCGACCTGGCGGCGGGACCGCTGCTGCGCGCCTGCCTGGTCTGGATCGGGGACGCCGAGTGCGTGCTGATCGTGACCGCGCACCACGTGGTCTTCGACGAGTGGTCGGGACGGATCTTCCGCCGCGAGCTGCTGGCGCTCTACCAGGCTTTCCGCACGGGCCGGCCCGACCCGCTGCCCCCGCTTCCGGCGCAGTACGCCGACTTCGCGCTCTGGCAGCGGCAGTGGGTCTCCGGCGAGGTGCTGGACGGGCAGCTCGACTACTGGCGGCGGAAGCTGGACGGGGCGCCGGAGCTCGCGCTGCCCGCGGACCGGCCGCGTCCACCGGTGCGCTCGGCCGACGGGGCCGTCGCGGAGTTCACGGTCGGGGCGGAGACCGCGGCCGCCCTGCGCGAGGTCGCGGACGAGACCGGCGCCACCATGTTCATGGCGCTGCTGGCCGCCTTCGGGATGCTGCTGGCGCGCTACACCGGTCAGGACGACGTCGTCGTCGGCACGCCGCTGATCAACCGCAATCGCGCCGGCACCGAAGAGATGATCGGGTTCTTCGTCAACAACCTGGTGATGCGCCTCGACCTGACCGGGGACCCGTCGTTCCGGGAACTGCTGGGCCGGGTGCGGGAGCTGGCCCGGGACGCCTACGACCATCAGGACCTGCCGTTCGAGAAGCTCGTCGACGAGCTGGTCACCGAGCGCGACCCGTCCCGCACCCCGCTTTTCCAGGTCTTCTTCAGCTACCTGGCCGAGGCGGCCGACGCGGGACCGGGCGGCCCGGAATCGGGCGAGGGACCCGAGGGGCTCAGGGCGGCCGAGCCGGCCGAGCCGGCCGGACCCGCTGAATCGGCTGAGCCGGCCGGACCGCAGCCGGTGAAGTACGACCTGTCGGTGATGCTGGCCCCGCGCGGCGACGGCCTTGCCGGGTCGTTCCATTACAGTACGGCGCTGTTCGACTCCGCCCGGATGCAGCGGATGACCCGGCACCTGACCGCGCTCTTGGACGCCGTCGGCCGCGCGCCCGGCGCCCGCGCGAGCGGGCTGCCGATGCTGTCGTCCGGTGAGCGGGAGCAGGTCGTCCGGGAGTGGAACGACACCGCGGTGGCCGCGCCCGAGCCGGTCGGGACGCCCGAAGCGATCGCGGAGCGCGCGGCGCAGGACCCGGACGCGGTCGCGGTGGTCTCCGGGGACTCCTCGCTGACCCGCGCGGCGCTGGCCGAACGGGCCGGCCGGCTCGCCTCGCGCCTGCGCGAGGCGGGCGCCGGGCCGGGCACCGTGGTGGCGCTGTGCCTCCCGCGGGGCATCGACCTCGTCGTGGCGATGCTGGCCATCTGGCGTGCCGGCGCCGCCTATCTGCCGCTGGATCCCGACCACCCGGCGGAACGCCTGGCGTTCATGCTGGCCGACAGCCGTGCGGCGGTGCTGGTCGCGGACCGCGCGGCCGCGGCGGCGCTGCCGGCCGACGGCGACCTGCCGGACGGGACCCGGCCGCTCTGGCTTGACGATCCCGCGGTGCGGGCGGCGACGGCCGCGGCGCCGATCGCGCCCGCGCCTCCGTCGCGGCCCGGGCGGCCCGCCTACATGATCTACACGTCGGGCTCGACCGGGCGGCCCAAGGGCGTCGTGGTCGAGCACCGGAGCCTGCACAACCTCCTGGCCTCGATGAGCCGGCGCCCGGGGGTGGACGGCTCCGACGTGCTGCTCGCGGTGACCACCGCCGGGTTCGACATCGCCGGCCTGGAGATCTGGCTCCCGCTGCTGACCGGAGCGCGGCTGGCGATCGCGAGCAGCCGGGCCGCCGCGGCGCCCGGGGAGCTGGCGGCGGAGATCGGGCGGCGGGCGGTCACGGTGCTCCAGGCCACCCCCGCCACCTGGCGGATGCTGGTCGACGACGGCTGGCCCGGCGCACCCGGCCTGCGCGCGCTGTGCGGCGGCGAGGCGCTCCCGGCGGAGCTCGCCGGGCAGATCCTGGACCGCACGGCGGAGCTGTGGAACATGTACGGGCCGACGGAGACCACCATCTGGTCGACGTGCAGGCGGATCGACGACCCGGCGGACGTGACGCTGGGCGGCCCGGTGGACAACACGCGGGTGTACGTCGTGGACCCGCGGCTGAACCCGGTACCGGTGGGGGTCCAGGGCGAGCTGCTGATCGCCGGGCACGGGGTCGCCCGCGGCTACCATGACCGGCCGTCGCTGACGGCGGGGCGGTTCGTCGCGGACCCGTTCGCCGCCGACGGGTCCCGGCTCTACCGGACCGGGGACCTGGTGCGGTGGCGCGCCGACGGGCGGCTGGAATTCTGGGGCCGGATCGACCAGCAGGTGAAACTCCGCGGGTTCCGGGTCGAGCCCGGCGAGGTGGAGGCGGTGCTGGCCGCCCATCCGGCGGTGGCGGCCGCGGTGGTGGCGGTCACCGGCGAGGATGCTCGGGCGCGGCTCGCGGCCTGGCTGGTCCCGGCCGGGGACGGCGCCGGCCTTCCGCCGGACGCGGAACTGCGCGCCTTCGCCGCCGAGCGGTTACCGGACTACATGATCCCCTCGGTCTACACCGGGCTCGCGGCCTTCCCGCTGTCGCCGGCCGGAAAGGTGGACCGTGCGGCGCTCCCGGCGCCCGAGGCCCCGGTGTCCGGCGGGCGGGAGCCGCGGACCGTGCAGGAGGAGATCCTGTGCGGCCTCTTCGCCGATGTCCTCGGCGTTCCGGCGGCCGGGCCCGAGGACGACTTCTTCGCGCTCGGCGGCCACTCGCTGCTCGCGACGAGGCTGATGAGCAGGATCCGGTCGGCCCTCGGCGCGGAGCTCGGCGTCCGGACGCTGTTCAACAGCCCCACCCCCGCCGGGCTGGCGCTCCAGCTGGACGGCGCGGGCACGGCGCGGGCGGCGCTCCGGCCGCGGCGCCGCCCCGACCGGGTGCCGCTGTCGTTCGCCCAGCAGCGGCTCTGGTTCCTGGCGCAGCTCGAGGGGCCGAGCGAGACCTACAACGTGCCGGTGGCGATGCGGCTGTCCGGCGAACTGGACCGGGCGGCGCTCGCCGCGGCGCTCGCGGACCTGGTGGCCCGGCACGAGAGCCTGCGGACCACCTTCCCGGTGGACGACGGAGTCGCCTGGCAGCGGGTGCTTCCTCCCGAAGCCGCGGCGGACCTGCTGTCCGTGCGGCGGGTGGGCCCGGAGGAGCTGCCCGCCGCCGTCGCCGAGGTCAGCCGGTACCGGTTCGACCTCTCGGTCGAACCGCCCGTGCGGGCGGTGCTGCTCGCGGTGAGCCCGCGCGAGCACGTGCTGGTGCTCGTCGTCCATCACATCGCGTCCGACGGCTGGTCGATGGGGCCGCTGGGGCGCGACCTGTCGATGGCCTACGCCGCGCGGCGCGACGGGCGGGAGCCGGAGTGGGCGCCGTTGCCGGTGCAGTACGCCGACTACACGCTGTGGCAGCGGGAGATGCTGGGGAGCGTCGAGGACCAGGAGTCGGCGGCGGCGGCCCAGCTGTCGTACTGGATGACCTCGCTGGCGGGGCTGCCGGAACAGATCGAACTGCCGGCCGACCGGCCGCATCCCCAGATCGGGTCGCACCGGGGCGCGGCGGTGCCGGTACGCGGCGGCGCGCGCCTGCACGCCACGCTCGCGGAGCTGGCGCGGACCCACGGGGTCACGATGTTCATGGTGGTGCAGGCCGGCCTGGCGGCGCTGCTCACCCGGCTCGGCGCGGGCACGGACGTGCCGGTGGGCTCGCCGATCGCGGGCCGCACCGACGAGTCGCTGGACGACCTGGTCGGGTTCTTCGTCAACACGCTGGTGCTGCGCGCCGACACGTCCGGGGACCCGGAGTTCGGCGAGCTGCTGGCCCGCGTCCGCGAGGTGAACCTGGGCGCGTTCGCCCACCAGGACATCCCGTTCGAGTACCTGGTCGAGGTGCTGAACCCGGCCAGGTACCTGTCCCGGATCCCGCTGATCCAGGTGATGCTGGCGTTCCGCAACGTCCCGCCGACCGGGGCGGAGCAGGGGTTCGCCGGGCTGGACACCGAGCCGTACCCGGCCGGGGTCGGTGCCGCGAAGTTCGACCTGACGCTGTTCCTCGCGGAGGAGTTCGACGACGCGGGCAGGCCCGCGGGACTCGCGGGCCATCTGCAGTACGCGTGCGACCTGTTCGACGAGCCGACGGTCCAGGCCGTCGCGGGGCGCCTGATGCGGGTCCTCGAAGCGGTGGCGGCCCGTCCGGACACGCGGGTCCACCAGATCCAGGTCCTGGCCGCCGGCGAGCGCGCGCAACTCGTGTCCGGCTGGAACCAGGGCGTCGCACCCGTGGCCGCGGACACGCTGCCGGACCTGTTCGAGGCGCAGGTGGCGAGGACCCCGGACGCGACGGCCGTCTCCTGCGGGGACGTCCAGCTCACCTACGCCCGGCTGAACGCGGACGCGAACCGGCTCGCGCGCCACCTCGTGCGAGCCGGCGCGGGGTCGGAGGACGTCGTCGCGGTCGCCCTGGACCGGGACGTGAGCATGGTCACCGCCGTGCTCGCCATCGTGAAGGCCGGCGCGGCCTTCCTGCCCGTCGACCCGGGATATCCGGCCGAGCGGGTGGCGTTCATGCTGGCCGACGCCAAGCCGAAGTTCGTCGTCACCGGTGCCGCGACGGCCCCCGACACGGCCCCCGACACGGCCGCCGGCGGGGGCGCGGGCACCGCGCACATCGTGGTGGACGACCCCGAGGTCGTCCGGCAGGTGGCCGGGCTGGCCGGGACGGACCTGGGGCGCGGCGACCGCCGGGGACCGCTGCTGCCCGCGTCCCCCGCCTACCTGATCTACACGTCCGGGTCCACCGGGCTGCCGAAGGCCGTGGTGGTGACGCACACCGGGATCGCCGGCCTGGCGGGGGTGAGCGAGGAGCAGCTCCGGCTCGACGGGCGCGACCGGGTCCTCCAGCTGGCCTCGCTGAGCTTCGACGCCGCGTTCTGGGAGCTCTGCATGGCGCTGCTGTCCGGCGGCACGCTGGTGCTCGCCCCGGGCGTGCGCCTGATCGGCGAGGTGCTGGCCAGGACGCTGGAGGAGCGGGGGGTGAGCCTCGCGCTGATCCCGCCGGCCGCGCTGGCGGGGGTGCCGGTGGTGTCCCCGACCATCTTCCGCACCCTGATCGTGGGCGGCGAGGCGTGCCCGGCGGAGGCCGTGGCGCGGTGGGCGCCCGGCCGCCGGATGGTCAACGCGTACGGGCCGACCGAGGTCACGGTCTGCGGCACGATCAGCGATCCGCTCGAACCCGACGGCGGCGCGCCGCCGATCGGGCGGCCGGTGTGGAACGCCCGGCTGTTCGTGCTGGACGGCTCCCTGAACCCGGTCCCGGCCGGGGTGGCGGGCGAGCTGTACATCGCCGGCGACGGCCTGGCCCGCGGGTACGGCGGCCGCCCGGCGCTGACCGCCGGGCGGTTCGTCGCCGACCCGTTCACCGGCGGCGGGTCGCGCATGTACCGGACCGGTGACCTGGTGCGCTGGCGCGCCGACGGGGTGCTGGAGTTCGTCGGCCGCGCCGACGAGCAGCTCAAGGTGCGCGGGTTCCGGATCGAGCCGGCCGAGGTCGAAGCGGTCCTCGCGGAGTGCCCGGGAGTGGCGCGGGCGGTCGTCGTCGCCCGGGAGGACCGGCCGGGCGACCGGCGGCTGGTGGCGTACCTGGTGCCGGGCGCCGCGGAGGCGGACGAGGACCGGGACAGGTCCGCGGAGGGCCGGCAGGTCGGTGAGTGGCGGCAGATCTACGACGACCTGTACGCCGGCACCAAGGACCAGGAGTTCGGCGAGGACTTCACCGGCTGGAACAGCTCCTATGACGGCGCGGCCATCCCGGTCGAGGAGATGGCGGAGTGGCGCGAGGCGGCGGTGGAGCGGATCCTGTCGCTCGGCCCGCGGCGGGTGCTGGAGATCGGTGCGGGCAGCGGGCTCATCCTGGCCCGGCTGGCGCCGCGGTGCGAGACGTACTGGGGGACGGACTTCTCCGCCGAGGCCATCGACCTGCTGCGCGCGAACGTGGAGGCCGACCCGCGGCTCGCGGGGCGGGTGGAGCTGCGCGCCCAGGCCGCGCACGACGTCGGCGGCCTGCCGGCCGGCTACTTCGACACGATCGTCGTCAACTCGGTCGTGCAGTACTTCCCGAGCGCCGAGTACCTGACCGAGGTGCTCGGCAAGGCCCTGGGGCTGCTGCGGCCGGGCGGGGCGGTCTTCCTCGGCGACGTCCGCAACCTTCGCCTGCTGCGGCTGTTCCACACGGCGATCGAGCGCGGCCGCGGTGACGACCCCGTGGTGGTCCGCGCCGCGGCCGAGCGGAGCATCGCCCGGGAGAAGGAACTGCTCGTCGACCCGGAGTTCTTCGCCGCGGCCGCGCGCGGGCTGCCCGGCATCGACCGGATCGACGTCCTGCTGAAGCGCGGGCGGTTCCGCAACGAGCTGAGCCGCTACCGGTACGACGTGGTCCTCACCAAGCAGGCCCCCGCGCTCGAGACCGGCGGACCGGCGCCGGACGAGGCGGAGCCCGAGGTGCCGTGCCTGCCGTGGAACCTGCTGGCGGCCCCGGCCGCGGTCGGAGACTACCTGGCCCGGCGGCACCCGCGGTTCCTGCGGATCAGCGGGGTACCGAACGACCGGCTCGCCGCCGACCTCGCCGCCGTCCGCGCCCTGGACGGCGGGGAGGCCGAGGAGGCGGTGCCGGGCGCCGACCCCGAGGACTTCTACGCGCTGGGAGCCGAGGCCGGCTACCAGGTGGCGGTCACCTGGTCGTCCGGCGCCGACGACGGCCGCTTCGACGTGGTGTTCACCGGTCCGGACGCGGGCCGGGCGGCACCCTGCTACCTTCCGGCGGCGGACGGCTCCCCGGCGCTCGCGACCCATGCCAGCCGGCCGCTGGGCAGCCGGGCGGCCGTCCTGGCGCAGGCGAGGGAGTTCGCCGGGCGGCGGCTGCCGGAGTTCATGGTCCCGTCGGTCTTCGTCGAGCTGGCCTCGCTCCCGCTGACGCCGAACGGGAAGCTGGACCGGTCGGCGCTGCCCGTCCCCGAGTCGGACCGGGTGGACCTCGGGGTGTTCGTGGCCCCGTCGACACCCGCCCAGGAACTGCTGGCGGGGATCTGGGCGCAGGTGCTGGGCACCGAGCGCGTCGGCGCGGACGACCACTTCTTCGAGCTGGGCGGCCATTCCCTCCTGGCCACCCGGGTGGCCTCGCGGGTGCGCGAGGTGTTCGGGGTGGAGATCCCCCTCGCGGCGCTGTTCGACCAGCCGAGGCTGCGGGACCTGGCCGCGGTGATCGAGCAGACCGCCGCCGGCGCGGCGGCCCCGCCGGTGGTCCCGGTGCCCCGGACCGGGCCGCTGCCCCTCTCGTTCGCGCAGCAGCGGCTCTGGTTCATGGACCAGGTCGAGCCGGGGTCGGTGGAGTACAACGTGCGGATGCCGATCCCGCTCGGCGGCGAGCTGGACGTCCGGGCGCTGGAGGCCGCACTGACCGCGCTGGTCCGGCGGCACGAGGTGCTGCGGTCCCGGCTGGTCGCCGGCTCGGACGGCGTCCCCGGCCAGGTGGTCGACCCGCCCGCGCCGTTCCCGCTGCCGGTCGCCGACGTGACGGGGGCCGCCGACCCCGCGGCGGCGGCGCACCGCCTGATGGTCGCCGCCGCGATGACGCCGTTCGACCTGGCGGCGGGCCCGCTGGTCCGCGGCTGCCTGATCCGGGTGAACCGGGAGCACCACCTGCTGGCCCTGGCGGTGCATCACATCGTCTCCGACGAGTGGTCGGCGGAGATCCTGCGGCGCGAGCTCGGCGTGCTGTACCGGGCGCTGCGCGACGGCCGGCCGGATCCGCTGCCGCCGCTCGCCGTGCAGTACGCCGACTTCGCCGTCTGGCAGCGGGGGTGGCTGACCGGCGAGGTGCTCGACGGGCAGCTGTCGTACTGGCGCGACCGGCTCGCCGGGGCGCCGGAACTGGACCTTCCGGCGGACCGGCCCCGCCCGCCGGTCCGCTCGACGGCCGCCGCCTTCGCGAGCTTCGCCGTCCCGGCCGCGGCGACGCGGCGGCTGCAGGAGGTCGCGCGCGAGGGCGGCGCGACGATGTTCATGACGCTGCTGTCGGCGTTCGCGGTGCTGCTCGGCCGGTACTCGGGGCAGAACGACGTGCTCGTGGGCACGCCGGTGGCCAACCGGAACCGCGCCGAGACCGAGGACCTCATCGGGTTCTTCGTGAACGACCTGGTCCTGCGGACCGACCTGTCGGGGGACCCGGCGTTCACCGAGCTGCTCGCCCGGGTGCGGTCCGCGGCCCTCGACGCGTACGCGCACCAGGACCTCCCGTTCGAGCAGCTGGTGGACGCCCTCGTGACCGCGCGGGACCGGTCGAGGACGCCGCTGTTCCAGGTCGCGTTCAGCTACGCCGACGCACGCCCCGACGACGACGTCACCGGTACAGGGGCGCGGCTGCGACTGGACACCGCGCACCCGGGCGGGACCGCGGAGGAGGCGCTGCCGGTGCGCGCCGACCTGGTGGTCACGGTGGCCGACTCCCCGGCCGGCCTGATGGGGTCGATGCACTACAGCACCGCGCTTTTCGACGCGTCCAGGATGCAGCGGATGGCCCGGCACATGACCACCCTGCTGGAGGCCGTCGCCGCCGACGCGGACCGGCACATCAGCGCCCTGCCGTTGCTGACGGCGAGCGAGCGGGACGTGCTGGTCCGGCAGTGGAACGACTCCACGGTCGCGGCGCCCGCCGAGACGAGCATCCACGAGCTGATCGCGGCGCGCGCGCGGCAGCACCCGGACGCGGTGGCGGTGGTGGCCGGTGAGAGCTGCCTGACCTACGGCGGGCTGATGGCGCGCGCGGGGCGGCTGGCGGCGCTGCTGCGGGACGCCGGAACGGGACCGGGCACGGTGGTCGGCCTCGCTCTCGGCCGCGACGTCTCCCTGATCGTCGCGATCCTCGCGGTGTGGCAGGCGGGCGGCGCCTACCTGCCGCTGGACCCGGAGTACCCGCCCGAACGCCTGCGGTTCATGCTCACCGACAGCGGGGCACGGGTGCTGATCGGGGAACGCCGGGCGGCGGCGGACCTGGTCGCGGATACCGGAGACGCGCCGTCCGCGGTGCGGGCGGCGCTGTGGCTCGACGACCCGGACGCGGACCTGACGGACGCGGACCTGCCGGACCTGCCGGATCTGCCGGCCGCGGTCCGTCCGGGCCAGCTCGCGTACGTCATCTACACCTCGGGCTCGACCGGCACGCCCAAGGCCGTGCAGGTGCCGCACGAGGGCGTGGTCAACCTCGCCATGGCACAGCAGCGCGCGCTCGGCGTGGATCGCGGCGACGTGGTGCTGCAGTTCGCCTCTGCCAGCTTCGACGCCTCCGTCTGGGAGCTGGTGATGGCGCTGGCCACGGGAGCGAGGCTGGTGGTCGCGACCTCGGGGGAGCGCGCCGAACCCGACCGGCTGGCCGCCCTGATCGCCGGCGCCGGAGTGGGCGTCGCGACGATGCCGCCCTCGCTGCTGGAGGCGCTGCCGCCGGACGGCCTCGCCGGGGTCGGCACGCTGGTCACCGCGGGGGAGCGGCTCGACGCGGAGCTCGCCCGGACCTGGGGGCGCGGCAGGCGCCTGTTCAACGCCTACGGCCCCACCGAGACGAGCGTCTGCGCCACGATCGCCCGGTGCGACACCGGCACCCCGGAAGGCCCGGAAGGCCCGGAACCGCAGCAGCCCCCGCCCGCCCCGCCGATCGGGTCGCCGATCGCCAACACCAGGCTGTACGTGCTGGACGCGACGCTGAACCCGGTCCCGGCCGGGGTCCCCGGCGAGCTGTACGTGGCCGGTACCGGGCTGGCGCGCGGATACGGCGGACGTCCCGCGCTGACGGCGGAGCGCTTCGTCGCCTGCCCCGTCGCGGGGGACGGCTCGCGGATGTACCGGACCGGGGACCGGGCCCGGTGGCGGGCCGACGGGCTCCTGGAGTTCATCGGCCGCGCGGACGAGCAGGTCAAGGTGCGCGGATTCCGGGTCGAGCCCGGCGAGGTCGAGGCGGTCCTGGCGGCCCACCCGGACGTGTCGGCGGCGGCGGTGACCGCCTTCGGGCCGGAGGCCGACCAGCGGCTGGCGGCCTACCTGGTGGCCGCGGACCCGGCCACCGGCGTCCCCGGCACCGCCGAGCTGCGCGAGTTCACCCGGCGGCGGCTGCCGGAGTTCATGGTCCCCGCGGTGTTCACCGAGCTGGCGTCGCTGCCGCTGACGCCGAGCAGGAAGGTGGACCGCGCCGCGCTGCCGGCCCCCGGCACGGACCGGCCCGAGGTGGGGCGGTTCGTCGCGCCGCGGACGGAGACCGAGCGGGTGCTGGCGCAGGTGTGGGCCGAGCTGCTGCGGACCGAGCGGGTCGGCGTGACCGACAACTTCTTCGACCTCGGCGGCGACTCGATCACCAGCATCCAGGTGGTGGCCCGGGCCCGGGAGGTGGGGGTGCACGTCACCGCGGCGCAGATGTTCGACCACCAGACGGTGGCGGAGCTGGCCGCGGTCGCCGCAGGCGCGCAGGCGGCCGACGCCGGGCAGGACCGGATCGGCGGGGAGTACCCGCTGTCCCCGGTCCAGCGGGCGTTCTTCGGTTGGGAGCTGCCCGAGCCGTCCCATCTCAACCAGTCCAGGCTGCTCGAGGCGACCGGCGGGCGGATCGACCGCAGGCTGCTCGAAGTGGCGGCCGAGGCGCTGGCCGACCACCACGACGCGCTGCGGTCGCGGTTCACCGCGCACGACGGGCGGTGGCAGGCGCGGGTGGCCGCCGTCGAGAGCGCCGACCTCGTCTGGGTGGCCGACCTGGGCGACGACGGCACGGAGGCCGCTCGGACGGAGGCGGCCACCCGGGCGCAGGCCGGCCTGGCGCTGGAGGACGGCCCGCTGCTGCGGCTGGTGCTGTTCGAGCGCGGCGACCGGCCGCAGCAGCTGCTGGTGGTGGCGCACCACCTGGTGATCGACGCCGTGTCGTGGCCGATCGTGCTGGCGGACCTGTCGGCCGCGTACGAGCAGGCCGAACGGGGCGAGCCGGTCCGGCTGCCGGCCAAGACCACCTCGTTCCCGGCATGGTCGCGGCGGCTGGCGGAGCTGGCGGCGTCGGCGGAGGTCGCGGCCGAGGCGGAGCACTGGACGGCCGTCGCGGGCGCGGCCCGGCCGTTGCCGCGCGACCACGACGGCGCGAACACGGTCGGCTCGGCCGGCCAGATCAGGGTGGCGCTCGACTCCGACCGGACCGCCCGGCTGCTGCACCGGGTCCCCGCCGCTTACCGCACGCAGATCAACGACGTGCTGCTCACCGCGCTGGGCATCGTCCTCAACGAGTGGACGGGCGCGCCGGCCTCGGTGGTGGACGCGGAGGGCCACGGCCGCGAGGACGTCGGGGCCGGCTTCGACGTGTCCAGGACGGTGGGCTGGTTCACCAGCATCTACCCCGTCGCGCTGACCGGGGCGCAGGACGGCCTGGGCGCGGCGCTGTGCCGGACCAAGGAGCACCTGCGGGCGGTTCCCCGGCACGGGCTCGGGTACGGGCTGCTGCACCATGTGGCCGGTGCGGTGCCGGCGAGCGGCGCCCAGGTCAGCTTCAACTACCAGGGCCAGTCCGGATCGGCCCGCAGCGGGGCGGGCCTGGCGGGCGGCCGGTTCCGTCCGGCCGGCGGGCCGCGCGGGCAGGAGCAGCCCCCGCGGGCACCGCGCGCCTACCTGATCGACATCACCGGGGGCATCACCGATGGCGTGCTGGAACTGGTGTGGATCTACTCCTCGCAGGTTCATCGGCACGCGACCGTCGGCCGCCTGGCCGACCGCTACATCGAGGTGCTGACCGAGCTGATCGAGCACTGCTGCGCTCCGGGCGCCGGCGGCTGGACCCCGTCCGATTTCCCGCTGGCCGGCCTCGACGCCGAGGCGCTGGAACGGGTCACCGCCGCGGTGTCGACGGACATCGAGGACATCTTCCCGCTGACCCCGCTGCAGCAGGGGCTGCTGCTGGACTCGCGGCTGTCGGGCGACGCGGGGATGTACTGGTCGCAGACGGGACTGCTGCTGGAGGGCGAGCTGGACGCGGAGCTGCTGCGGCAGGCGTGGCGGACCGCGTTCGAACGGCATGCGGTGCTGCGCGCCGGCGTCGTGTGGCGGGGGCTGGCCGACCCGGTGCTTGTGGTGTCGCGTGCGGTGGAGCCGCCGTGGCGCGAGGTGGACCTGTCCGGCCTGACCGGTCCGGAGCAGGAGCGGGCGGTCGACGAGTTCCTGCTGGCGGACCGGGAGCGGGGCGCCGACTTCGACGCGCCGTCGCTGGTGCGGGTGGCGCTGCTGCGCATGGGCCGGGGGCGGGCCCAGCTGGTGCTCAGCCTGCACCACCTGGTCCTGGACGGCTGGAGCCTGCCGATCGTGCTGGAAGAGGTACTGGAGGCCTACGACGCGCTGCGCGCGGGGACGGCGCCGCCGATCCGGGAGCACCGGCCGTTCCGCGACTACGTCGCCTGGCTGTCGGAGCTGGACACCGAGGCCGCGGAGCGGTTCTGGCGGGACCGGCTGGCGGGGGTGCCGGCGGCGCCGGTGCTCGGCATCGAGCGGGCGACCGGGCGGCACGGGCGGCGGGACGTGCAGGTGCGCTTGCCGGGCGAGGCCATGTCCGGGCTGGAAGCGTTCGCGCGGCGCTCGCGGCTGACGATGAACACGGTGGTGCAGGGGGCCTGGGCACTGCTGCTGGGGATGTACTCCGGCTCCGACGACGTGCTGTACGGGGTGACCTCGTCCGGGCGCGGCGACCAGATACCGGGGATGTCGTCGATGGTCGGGCTGCTGATCACCACGACGCCCGCCCGGGTTCGGATAGAGCACTCCGCTCCGGTGGGGGAGTGGCTCGAAACGCTGCAGGAGGCCCAGGTACAGGCCCGGCGGTTCGAGCATCTCCCGCTGACGCGGATCCAGGAGTGCAGCGACGTTCCGGCGGGGCGGCCGCTGGTGCGCACGCTGTTCGTGTTCGAGAACTACCCGGTCCGCGAGCTGCAGCGACGGCGAGCCGCCGCGAGCGGCGGCGGCCTGCGGGTCGGTGGCAGCGCCGGCCGCCAGGACATCAGCTACCCGCTCGCCGTGATCGTCAACTCCGGGCGGGAGCTCACGATCACGCTCTCCTACGACCGCGGCCGGTTCGCCGATGCGGCCGTCGACGCGCTCGCGGGGCAGTTCCAGGTGCTGCTGGACGCGGTGGCCGCGGACGGCGAGCGGCTGGTCGGCGACCTGCCGGTGCTGACCTCGGCCGAGCGGGATCGGCTGCTGCACGGCTGGAACGACACGGCCGCGGCGCTGCCCGAGGCGGGCGGGGTGCACGAGCTGGTCGCGGCGCAGGTGGCGCGGTGCCCGGACGCGGTGGCGGTCGTGGCCGGCGGCGAGGCGCTGACGTACCGGGCGCTGTGGCAGCGGGCGGGGCGGCTCGCCGGCCACCTGCTGGCCATGCGTCCCGGACCGCTCGTGGGCCTGTGCACCGGGCGGGGCACGGACGCCTTCGTGGCGGTGCTGGGAGTGTGGCGGGCGGGGCTCGCCTACCTGCCGATGGACCCCGCCTATCCGGCCGACCGGCTCGAACTGATGCTGACCGGCGGCGGGGCGCGGGTGGTGCTCGCCGAACGCGCGGTCGCCGGGGACCGGCTGCCCGCGCTGGACGGCGTGCGGACGGTCTGGCTCGACGACCCGGCGGTCCGGCGGGAGATCGGCGCCGCGGCGGAGCCGGCCCCGGTGCCGGTGGCGCCCGGCTCGGCCGCGTACATGATCTACACGTCGGGGTCGGCGGGCGTCCCGAAGGGCGTCCAGGTGACGCACGGCAACCTGGTCAACCTGGCCGTGGCGCTGCGGCCCGTGCTGGGCGCGGGCCCGGGCACGCGGGTGCTGCACTTCGCGTCGTTCAGTTTCGACGGGTCGGTGCTGGAGCTGGTGGTGACGCCCGCGGCCGGCGGGACGCTGGTGGTCGCGGGGGCGGCGGAGCGGTCCGACCCGCGGGCGCTGGCCGGGTTGATCCGGGCGGGCGGCGTCGACGTGGCGACGCTGCCGGTGTCGCTGCTGTCGGTGCTGGGTCCGGACGGCCTCCCCGGGCTGCGCACGCTGGTGGGCGCGGGCGAGCGGTTCGACACCGAGGTCGCGCGGCGGTGGGGACGCGAGGGCCTGCGGCTGGTCAACGGCTACGGGCCGACGGAGGCGACCGTCATGTGCGTCACCGGGGTGCCGGGCCCGGATGACGGGGCGACGGTGCCGATCGGGCGCCCGGTGGCCAACGTGCGGGCGTACGTGCTCGACGAGCGGCTGCGCCCGGTGCCGGCCGGGGTCACCGGGGAGCTGTTCCTCGGCGGCGCGGGCGTGGCGCGCGGCTACGGCGGGCAGCCGGCCCTCACCGCGCGGCGGTTCGTCGCCGACCCGTTCGCGGCGGACGGGTCGCGGCTGTACCGGACCGGGGACCGGGCGGCCTGGCGGCCGGACGGGGTGCTGGAGTTCGCCGGGCGGGTGGACGAGCAGCTGAAGGTGCGGGGATTCCGGATCGAGCCGGGTGAGGTGGAGGCGGTGCTGGCCGCCCATCCGGGCGTGGCCGCGGCGGTGGCGGCCCCGGTCGGGCAGGGAGCGGAGGCGCGGCTGGGGGCGTGGCTGGTGCCGGCCGATGCCGCCGCCGGGATCCCCCCGGCCGGCGAGCTGCGCGCGCACACGGCCGCGCGGCTGCCGGAGTTCATGATCCCGGCCGTCTACACCGAGATGTCCGCCCTGCCGCTGACGCCCAGCGGGAAGGCGGACCGGGCCGCGCTGCCCGCACCGGACCTGACCCGCCCGGAGCCGGGCGGTACGTACGTGGCGCCGCGCGGCGATCTGGAACGGCTGCTCGCGGGGATCTGGGCCGAGGTGCTCGGCGTCGACCGGGTCGGCGCGCAGGACGGCTTCTTCGCTCTCGGCGGCCATTCGCTGCTGGCGACGCGCGTCGCCTTCCGGATCGGCGCGGCGCTCGGGGTCGACGTGCCGGTGACCGCGGTGTTCGAGCACCCGACGGTGGCCGGGCTGGCCCAGGTGATCACCGGCGGCGGGGCGGAGGCGCCCGCGCCGCCGGTCGTGCCGGTCGGCCGGGACGGCCGGCTGCCGCTGTCGTTCGGGCAGCAGCGGCTGTGGTTCGTCGGCCAGCTGGAGCCCGGGTCCCCGGAGTACGTGCTGGCGGTCCCGGTCGAGTTCGGCGGCGTCGACGTGGCGGTGCTCGGGGCCGCGATGGCCGCCGTGACGGCGCGGCACGAGGTCCTCCGCACCCGGCTGGTGACCGGCGACGACGGGGTGCCGTACCAGGTGGTCGACCCGCCGGCGCCGTTCGCGCTCCCGGTCGTCGACGTCTCCGGCGCCGCCGATCCGCGGCGTGCGGCGGCGGACCTGCTGGAGGCCGGCGCCATGGCGCCGTTCGACCTGGCCGGGCCGCTGGTGCGCGGCTGCCTGGTCCGGCTGGGCGCGGACCGGCACCTGCTGGCGCTGTGCATGCACCACGTCGTCTTCGACGAGTGGTCGGTGCCGATCTTCCGGCGCGAGCTGGAGGCGCTGTACGCGGCGCTGCGCGCGGGTGAGCCGGACCCGCTGCCGCCGCTGCGGGTGCAGTACGCGGACTACGCGGTGTGGCAGCGCCGGTGGCTGACCGGGCAGGTGCTGGAGGGCCAGCTCGCCTACTGGCGGGAGCGGCTGGCGGACCTCCCGCTGCTCGAACTGCCGGCCGACCGGCCGCGTCCGCCGGTGCGGTCGAACGCCGGCGCCGTGACCCGGTTCGCCATCCCCGCGGCCACCGCGGAGGGGCTGCGGGCGGTGGCCCGCGAGAGCGGCGCGACGATGTTCATGACGCTGCTGGCGGCGTTCATGGCCGTCCTCGGCCGGCATGCGGGCCGGGACGACATCGTGGTGGGGACCCCGGTCGCTGGCCGCGGCCGGCCCGAGACCGAGGACCTCATCGGGTTCTTCGTCAACACCCTGGTGATGCGCGCCAGCACCGCGGCGGACCCCACGTTCGGCGAGCTGCTGGACCGGGTGCGGCAGGCCGCGCTCGGTGCGTACGCGCACCAGGACCTGCCGTTCGAGCAGCTCGTGGACGAGCTGGTGACCGTGCGGGACCGGTCCCGCACCCCGTTGTTCGAGGTGCTGTTCAACTACGTGGCCGCAGGCCCGGCCGGCGCCGGCGGCGGGCAGGGCGTCCCGGCCTCCGGCACCGCGGCACGCCGCGCCAGCTCCGGCGCCCCAGGGCGGCACGACGCGCGGGCGGTGAAGTTCGACCTCACGCTGACGGCGGTGGACCGGGGAGCGGAGCTCACCGGGGAGATCCAGTACAGCACCGCGCTGTACGACGCGGCCACGGTCGACCGGCTGGCGGGCCACCTGGTGGTCCTGCTGGGCGCGGTGGCGGCCGACCCTGACGCGCGGGTGAGCGATCTCCCGCTGCTGACGGAGGCCGAGCGCCGGGAACTCCTGGTGACCTCCAACGACACGGCGGTTCCGCTCCCGCGGGCCGGCGGCGTCCACGAACTGGTCAGTGTGCGCGCGGCCGAGTCCCCGGAAGCGCCGGCGGTGTTGGCCGCCGACGGGTCGCTGACGTACGCGGAGCTGGAAGACCGGTCGGACCGGCTGGCACGGTACCTGCGCGAGGCGGGCGTGAGCACGGAGACCGTCGTCGCGCTGTGCCTCACACCCGGCGCGGACATGGTCGTGGCGGTGCTGGCGGTCTGGAAGGCGGGCGGGGCGTACCTCCCGCTGGACCCCGCGTACCCCGCCGCGCGGCTGTCGTTCTTCGTCACCGACAGCGGTGCCCGGGTGCTGGTGGGGCACCGGTCCGCGGCGGCCGTGCTGCCGGCGGACGCGCTGCCGCCGGTGACCGTGTGGCTCGACGACCCGGCGACCTCGGACCGGCTCGCCGCGACGCGGCCGGGGGACGCGCCGCGGGTCCACCCGGACCAGCTCGCGTACGTGATCTATACGTCCGGGTCGACCGGCGTGCCCAAGGGAGTGCAGGTCAGCCACGGCTCGGTGCTCAACTACGTGGCGCGGTGCCGGGAGGCGTACCCGGGAGTGCGGGGGCTGTCGCTGGTGCACGCGCCGCTCGCGTTCGACGCGGTGGTGACGCCGCTGCACGGGGCCCTGGCCGCGGGCGGCTGCGTCCACGTGGCGGCGCTGGACGAGGATCTGCCGGCGCTCAGGGAACGGGTGGGCGCGGGCGACTACACCTTCGTGAAGGTGACGCCCGCCCTGCTGACCGTGCTGACGCAGCTGCCCGCCGAGTGCTCTCCCTCGGTGCAGCTGATGGTCGGCGGGGACCTGGTGCGCGGCAAGGACGTCCAGCTGTGGCGGGATCGCCACCCCGGCGTGGAGGTGGTGGCGCACTACGGCCCGACCGAGACCACGGTCGGCAGCACCGACCACCCGATCGGTGCGGGCGAACCGCCGACGACGGGCGTGGTCGCGATCGGGCGGCCGATCTGGAACACCCGGGTGTACGTGCTCGACGGGCAGCTGAATCCGGTGCCGGTGGGGGTAGCGGGCGAGCTGTTCATCGGCGGTGCCGGGGTCGCGCGCGGCTATCACGGGCGCGCGCCTCTCACCGCGGAGCGGTTCGTCGCCGACCCGTTCACCGGTCGCGGCGAGCGGCTGTACCGGACCGGGGACCGGGTACGGCGGCGGGCCGACGGCGTACTGGAGATCCTCGGCCGGACCGACAACCAGCTCAAGGTGCGCGGATTCCGGATCGAACCGGGCGAGGTAGAGGTGGCGCTCGCGGCGCATCCCGCGGTGGCCTCGGCGGTCGTCGACGCGTTCGGGACCCAGACCGGGGCGCGGCTGGCCGCCTGGCTGGTGCCCGCGGATCCGGCCGCGGGACTGCCGGCCGCCGGCGAGCTGCGGCGGTTCCTGGCCGGGCGGCTGCCCGACTTCATGGTCCCGTCGGTGTTCACGGAGCTGTCGTCGCTGCCCCTCACCCCCAACCAGAAGCTGGACCGGGCCGCCCTGCCGCCCGTGGACGCGTCGCGTCCCGATCTGGCCGGCTCGTACGTGCCGCCCGCCACGCCGGCCGAGGAGCTGCTGGCCGGGGTGTGGGCGGAGGTGCTCGGCCTGGACCGGGTCGGCGCGCAGGACGACTTCTTCGAACTGGGCGGGCATTCGCTCCTGGCGATGCAGGTGATCGCGCGGGTGCGCGAGGTGTGCCGGGCCGAGGTGCCGGTGGCCGTCCTCTTCGACCACCCGACCGTGGCGGGCCTGGCGGCGGCGGTCGAGACGATGGCCGGGCGCACGGTGGCGCCGCCGCTCGTGCCCGCCCGGAACGGAGGACGCTCGCCGCTGTCGTTCGGTCAGCAGCGGCTGTGGTTCCTGGACCGGATGGAGCCCGGCTCGATCGAGTACAACATCACGATGCCGGTGCTGCTGGGCGGCGAGCCGGACGTGGCGGCGCTCGGCGCGGCCCTGTCCGCGGTGGCCCGCAGGCACGACGTCCTGCGGACGCGGCTGGCCGCCGGGCCGGACGGGGTGCCGTACCAGGAGGCCGGTCCGCCGGTGCCGGTGCCGCTGCCCGTGCTGGACGTCTCGGGCGCCGCCGAGCCGGACGCGGCGGCGCGGGACCTGCTGGCCGAGGGAATGTCCGACCCGTTCGACCTGGCGGCCGGCCTGGTCTTCCGGGCGTGCCTGGTGCGGCTCGCCGCGGACCGGCATCTGCTGGCCGTGTCGGTGCACCATGTGGCGTTCGACGAGTGGTCGGGGCCGGTGCTGCGGCGCGAGCTGGGTGCGCTGTACGAGGCGTTCCGGCGCGGCGAGCCGGATCCGCTGCCGCCGCTGCCGGTGCAGTACGCGGACTACGCGGTGTGGCAGCGGGGGTGGCTGACCGGTGAGGTGGTGGACTCCCAGCTGGCCTACTGGCGGGAGCGGCTGGCCGGCGTTCCGGTGCTGGACCTGCCGACCGACAGGCCCCGCCCGCCGGTGCGGTCCCCGGAGGGCGAGTTCATCCGGTTCACCGTGCCGGCCGAGGTGACCGGCGGCCTGCGCGCGGTCGCCCGTACGGGTGGCGCGACGATGTTCATGACGCTCCTGACGGCCTTCATGGTCCTGCTGCGCAGGTACACCGGTCAGGACGACGTGGTCGTGGGGACTCCGGTGGCGAACCGGGACCGGGCCGAGACCGAGGGGCTGATCGGGTTCTTCGTGAACACGCTGGTGATGCGGGCGGACTTGTCCGGCGACCCGACGTTCGCCGAGTTGCTGGAGCAGGTCAGGGGTACCGCTCTGGACGCTTACGCCCACCAGGACCTGCCGTTCGAGCAACTCGTCGACGAGCTGGTCACCGAACGGGACCGCTCCCGCACCCCGCTGTTCCAGGTGCTGCTCAACTATGTCGCGCTCACCGCCGAACCCGGTCGCCGCGACGCCGGCCGTGACGGCGGCCCCGGCGCAGGGGCGGCGCGGCCGGACGACGGCATCGCCGCCGGCATGGTCGCCAAGTTCGACCTGCGGCTGATGCTGGGGGAGGAGCCCGGCGGTTCCCTGACCGGCGCGCTGCACTACAGCACGGCGCTGTTCGGCGCCGACACGATCCGCCGGATGGCGGGCAACCTGGGCGTCCTGCTGGCCGATGTCGCGGCCCGCCCGGGCACCCCGCTGTCGCGGCTGCCGCTGCTGTCCAACGCCGAACGCGACCAGCTGCTGCGCGGGCGGAACGACACCTCCGCTCCGGTCCCCGCGGCGAGCGGGCTGCACCAGCTGATCGCCGAGCGGGCCGGGGAGCGCCCGGACGCGGTGGCGGTCGCGTTCGGCGACCGGCAGCTGACCTACCGGCGGCTGACCGGCCGGGCGGCCGGGCTGGCCGGCTACCTGCGCGACGCCGGAGCCGGCCGCGAGACCGTGGTCGGCCTGTGCCTGGACCGCGGCATCGACATGATCGTGGCGATGCTGGCGGTGTGGCAGGCCGGCGGTGCCTACCTGCCGCTCGACCCCGAGTTTCCGCCGGACCGGCTGGGCCACATGCTGGCCGCCAGCAAGGCCAGCATGGTGGTGGGCACGGCCGAGACGCTGGAGAACCTGCCCGCGGTCCGGTCGCGCATGATCGAGATCGACGGCCCGGCGGTGCGGGCGGCACTGGCCGGCGACCCGCCCGCTCCGCGGGTGGAGGTCCACCCGGACCAGCTCGCCTACGTGATCTACACCTCCGGCTCCACCGGCGCCCCCAAGGGCGTGGAGGTCACCCATCGCGGGCTGGTCAACTATGTGAGCTGGGCGCCCCGCCGGACCGGGCTCGGCGAACCGGGACACCGGTACGCGCTGCTGCAGCCGGCCGTCACCGACCTCGGCAACACCGTGATCTTCACCAGCCTGGTGGCCGGCGCGGCGCTGCACGTCATGGACGCCGGCGCGGCCACCGATCCCGCCGCGGTGGCCTGGTTCGTCCGGGCGCACGGCATCGACGGGCTCAAGGCGGTGCCCTCGCACCTGGCCGCGCTGGCCTCGGACGGCGGACCCGCCCGGCTGCTTCCGGCGCGGTCGCTGGTGCTGGGCGGCGAGGGCGCCCCGGCCGCCTGGGTCGCCGACGTGCTGGCGGCGGCGGGCGCCCGGGACATCGTGAACCACTACGGGCCGACCGAGACCACCATCGGCGTGGTCACGCTGCGGCTGTCGGCCGGGCATCTGGACGGCGGAACCGTCCCGATCGGATCCCCGGTCGCCAACACCCGGGTGTACGTGCTCGACGCCGACCTGAACCCGGTGCCCGCCGGTGTGGTGGGCGAGCTGTTCATCGGCGGCGCGCAGGTCGCCCGCGGGTACGCCCGGCAGCCCGCCCTGACCGCCGAGCGGTTCGTCGCCGATCCCGTCGCCGCCGACGGCGGCCGCGTCTACCGGACCGGCGACCGGGCGCGGTGGCGGCCCGGCGGCGTGCTGGAGTTCCTGGGACGGGCCGACCGCCAGGTGAAGGTGCGCGGCCACCGGATCGAGCCGGGGGAGGTCGAAGCCGCCCTGACCGCGCACCCGCGGGTGCGCTCGGCCGTCGTGGTCGCCCGCGGCGAGGGCGGCGAGCGGCTCCTCGCCGCCTACCTGGTGGCCGCGGACGCCGGCGGCCCGCCGACCGTGGAGGAGCTGCGCGAGCATCTGCGCGGACGGCTTCCGGAGTTCATGGTCCCGGCGCTGTTCACCGAGATCCCGGCGGTGCCGCTGACCCCCACCGGCAAGCTCGACCAGGCGGCGCTGCCCGGCCCGCAGGACGGCCGGCTGCGTCCCGCCACCGGCGGCGCCGAGCCGTCCAGCCCGACCGAGACCGAACTCGCCGGGATCTGGGCCGCGATCCTGAACCAGGACCGGGTGGGCGTGCACGACAACTTCTTCGACCTGGGGGGCCATTCGCTCCTCGCCATCCAGCTGATCTCCCGGATCCGTGAGGCGTTCGGGGTCGACGTCCCGATCGCGGAGGTGTTCGACAAGCCCACCATCGCCCAGCTCGCCCTGGTCGTCGACGGCGACGGCGCCGACTACGAGGAGTTCGAGCTGTAGTGGTCAGCCCGTCGCGTCGGCGGTGCTGAACCTGGCCCATGCGATCGAGCAGAACAGCACCAGGTACGCCCCGAACGAGAGCAGCCCGTGCAGGACGCCCGCCGTGTCGGCCGGCTCCCGCAGCAGCGCGTCGAACGAGGTCCACCAGTGGGTCGGCAGGTACGGGCGGATCGCGGCGAACTGCAGCACGTTGTCGGCGACCTCGCTGGCGACGACCAGGACGGTGACGGCGGCGACGGCGCCGATCGCGTGCTCGGTGAAGGTGGAGACGGCCAGGCCGATCGCGCCGAGCGACGCCATCCCCGCCGCCACGTACAGCGTGACGAGCAGCAGCCGGAGGATCCCCTCGACCAGCGGCACGGAGGTCCCCGACAGCAGCGTCACCGGCCCCAGCGGGAACAGCAGCGCGCCGGTGGCCAGCGCCACCGCCGTCACGGCGAACGTGACGGCGGTGCCGAACACGACGATCACGGCGTACTTGACGGTGAGCAGCCGGGTGCGCCCGGCCGGCACCGCGAGCAGGTACCGCAGCGTGCCGGAGCCGCTCTCCCCGGCGATCGAGTCCCCGGCGACCACGGCGACCGCGAAGGGCATGATCAGGGTGACCAGCAGGGCCAGCGCCATGAAGCCGAGGAAGATCCCGTTTCCGGTGAGCTGGCCGAAGAACGCCACGTTCGGCCCCCCGGTGGCGCCCGGCGGCGGTGCCTGCGCGCGCATCCCGATGCCGATGGCGACCGGGAAGGCGGCGACCACCGCGAGGAGCAGCTGATTGCGGCGCCGCCCGAACACCAGCCGCAGCTCGGAGCGGAACAGGCGGAGCCAGGCGCGAACCGGCGCCGGCGCCCCCGCCGCGGGCGTCGTGACCTCAGTCATCGACCTCGAACCCCTCCCCGGTGAGCCCGACGAACAGGTCCTCGAGCGCGGGCGCGGTGACGCCGAAGCCGCGGACGCCGACCCCGGCGGCGACCAGCTCGGCGCAGATCCGCTCGGGCTTGTCGTCCGCGAGGTCCGCCGACACCTCGTCGCCGGCGGTCCGCACGCCGGGCAGGCCGAGCCGGGTGAGCACCGCCTCCGCCGCCGCGGGACGGGCGGTCTCCACCCGGACCCGCACCGCGCTCGTGGCGCGCAGGTCCGCCAGCGAGCCCTGGAAGGCCAGCCCGCCCGCGCGCATGACGCCGACGTGGGTGCAGACCTGCTCGACCTCGGCGAGCAGGTGCGAGGAGACGAAGACGGTGACCCCGCCGGCCGCGATGTCCCTGATCAGGGCCCGGACCTCACGGGTGCCCTGCGGGTCCAGGCCGTTCGTCGGCTCGTCCAGGACGAGCAGGTCCCGGGGCCGCAGCAGCGCGGCGGCGATCGCCAGCCGCTGTCTCATCCCGAGCGAGTAGTGCCGGTACCTCTTCCTCGCCGCGGCCGTCAGGCCGACCCTGTCGAGCGCCTCGCCGACCCGCGCGGACGCGGTCCGGGGATCGGCCGTCCGGCCGGCCGCGTCGTACCGCAGGAGGTTGTCGCGGCCGGTCAGGAACGGGTAGAACGCGGGGCCGTCGATCAGCGAACCGACCCGCGGCAGCACCGCGGGCGCCGCGGCGGGCATGGGGGAGCCGAGCAGCGTGACCGTGCCGCCGGTGGGGAAGACCAGCCCGAGCATCATCCGGATCGTGGTCGTCTTCCCCGATCCGTTCGGGCCGAGGAACCCGTACACCGAGCCGCTCGGTACGGCCAGGTCGAGGTGGTCGACGGCGACCTGGCCGTTGCCGAACCGCTTGGTGAGCCCGTCCGATGCGATCGCCCACGTGTCCATGCCGGATGGTCCGGTCACTTGCCGGGGGCCGGGGTCGCCACGTGCCGCCAAGGCTGCGACTCGGCCTTGCCGATCCGCCCGACCGCCTGGTAGAGGACGTCGGGTGCGACCGCGCCGGCCAGGACGTGCCCGTTGCCGGTGAACAGGACGGAGAGCACGCCGGTCCGCAGCAGACGACCGCTGCCCCACGCTCCGCGCACCGGCTCGGCGAACCGCTCCAGCGAGCTCAGCACCGTTCCCGGGTCCAGGTCGGGCGACGCCGCGGGCCCGTTCGCGGGCGCCTTGACCGACGCCTTGTCGGAACCGCTGAACGGTGCGCGCCCGCCCTTGGACGCGTTGCGGGCCGCCGCGGGCACGGACGACTCGGGCAGGTCGGCGACGGCCAGCCAGCCGCTGCCGATCAGGCCCGTCCCGCCCAGGAGGGGGACGCCCTGGGTGGCGTCGGCGGTGCCCTTGCCGGAACCGGCCTTCCCGCTGCGCCGGTCCTGCCCCTGCAGGACGGTCGCCCCGGCGGGCGGGCGGAAGGCGAAGCGCGTGGACGGCCGGGCGAACGAGACCGAGCTGTAGCCGACGCTGAAGGCCGGGGCGGTCGCGTTCTTCCCGTACACCTGCACCCGCAGGGGCACGTTGCGGGCGCTGTCGATGGCGATGCGCACCGTGCCGATCAGCGAGCCGCCGCTCTTCGGCGCCAGCACGAGCTGGTAGGCGGGGCGGCCCGCGACCGTCACCGGCGCGGCGGTGGTCACCGTCGTGGTCGGGCCGGCCTTGGCGAGCGCCTGCTCGGCGGCCTGCTGCGGCGTGACCGGCAGGGGCGTGGCGGGCGGCGCCTGCGCGTCGGCCGGCAGTGCCGCGTGGACGGCCTGGTTGGCGGCGCTGTCCCACAGCCACAGGCTGCCGCCGTTCCTGATCAGGTCGAACTCCTTCATGCGCTGCGGCAGTTCGAGCCGGTAGTGCGCCGGATCCGCGTACCAGACGCGGATCGTGTTCGATCCGGCGAGCAGCGACTGGAGCGGGGACGCGCCGGCCGCCGGTGGCGGCGATGGAAGGCCCAGCGACGCCGTCTCGCTGATCGTCCCGTACAGCGGCGGCACGGACGCCCGGTCGGCGACCGCGGCGAGGAGTTGCCCCGCCGTGCGCGCCGGCAGCCGCGGCGGCGGTGGCGCGGCCGCGGAGAGGGCGGCCGGCGCCAGCGTCCCGCCGAGCATCGCGACGACCGCGGCGGGAACCGCCCACCTGGCATGCCGTGACGGGTGCGGTGGCCGTGTCATCTCGTCCTCCTCGCTTTCATGCGTCCCGCAGGCGGAGCACCAGCCCGCCGGTGATGAGCGCCCCGCAGGCCCAGGCGGTGAGCACGCCGAGGCCCGCCCAGGGACTCATCGGAAGACCGCTCAGCCCGACGGTGGCCTCGATGTTCATTCCGGCGGTCATCGGCCCGATCTCCTGGATGTGGCGCGACGCCGAGGTGTTCCCGAGGGCCGCGCTGAGGATGGGGAAGAGGTAGAGCAGCCCGAGGACGACGCCGATCGCCGCGGCGGCCTCGCGCACGGCGGCGGCGACACCGATGCTGAGCAGCGCGATCAGCGCGAGATAGAGCACCGACCCGCAGGCCGCGCGCAGGACCGGGCCGTCGCTCAGGGACAGGGACGGGTAGCCGTGGGCGGGACCGATGCCGTTCCCGGGCAGGATCAGCCGCCCGGCGAGCAGCGACCCCAGGACGGCGACCGCACCGGTGGCCAGGACCGGCCCCGTGACGATGGCGGCCTTGGCGGCCAGCACGGTGAGCCGGTGCGGCATCGCCGCCAGCGTGAGGCGGATCATTCCGGTGCCGTACTCCCCGCTGACCGCCATCACCGCCACGACCGCGACGACCGCCTGGCTCAGGTAGATCCCGGTGAGGCTGATCTTGGCGGGGTCCTCGGTGCAGTTCCCGGTGGGGCACTTGACGGCCGCTCCGGCCGTCGCGCCTATCACCACGGTGAGCGCGGCGGCGGCGAGCAGCAGCCAGGCATTGCTGGGGATGGTCCGCAGCTTCGTCCACTCGGCGTGCAGCGCGTTCTTCACGCGTCTCTCCTGCGCATCAGGACGGTCCCGACGACCAGCGCGAGCGCGGCCCAGGCGCAGAGGACGGCGAAACCGGCCCATGGCGCCAGCGGGTAGTAGCCCCACTGTGGTGTGTAGGCGGTGCGCACCTGGTCGTACTGCGGGATCGCCTGCTGGATGGCGAAGCCAGCGGCCGGGGTGACCCGCAGGAGCCACCGGGCTGCGCCGACCGGCAGGACCGACGTCATCGCGAGGACGTAGGGCAGGATCACCGTCGCGATGACCACGGTGACCGTTCCCGCGCTGTGCCGGATGACGGCGCCGACGCCGACGGCGAAGACGGTGGCGACCGCCAGCAGCGCGGCCGTTCCCACCAGCACGCGCGCCTCGGTGCCGGCCGTCATCGGGATGACCGAATAGCCGTTGCCGTGCAGCAGGCTCTCGCCGATCGGCACCGTGATGCCCACGGCGACCAGCCCCGCGACGAACGCGACGGCGCCGATCACGATCGCCTTGGCGGCCAGGATCCGGCCGCGCCGGGGGCTCGCGGCGACGGTCAGCCTGATCAGACCGCGCCGGTACTCGGTCGTGATGAACAGCGCGCCGATCACGACCATCGCGATCATCCCGGCGAACACGCCCTGCAGGATGCTGTTGATGGACTGGACGCCCACGTTGCCGGACCCGCTGACGGCCGGGGCGATGTCCCCGGAGCCGGTCACGGTGTAGCCGCCGCCGGCGGTCGGCCTGTGCCCGCCCAGGTGCGCGATCGGGTACGCCTGGGTCTTCTCGCCGACGAACGTCCCGCTCCAGTTGCCGCCGGACCAGCCGCCGGCCAGCCCCACCCGGTCGAACTCGGCGGTCGCCGCCGTGGGGTCGGTCGAACCGGATCCGGACAGCAGCTGCTGGTTCCCCGGTGGCGTGAACTCGGGGGAGGTGACGAACAGCCCGGCCTCCACCGTCGACCCGAGCCCGGCGAGCCGGGTCGTGCCGATCTTGGACCAGGTGGCGCCGTCGGCGGAGTCGTAGCCGGTCAGGGTGTTGCCGGAGCGCGTCAGCCGCAGCCACCCCGGCGACGACGCGGAGACCTTGCCCGGCCTGCCGGCGATGTCGTGGGTGTAGTCGTACTGCATCCGCACGCCCTTGCCGCCGGTGGCCATGACCGCGGCGTACGGCGCGCCCGGCTTGGTGCTCGCGGCGACGAGCAGCCCGGCCTTGGACCATGTCTGCAGCGACGGGACCGTCCGCGGCGTCCCCTGGACGCTCAGGCCCGACTGCCGGACGCCGGTCAGCGAGGACACCCGGACGGTGATGCTGCCGTCGCCGCTCAACCGCTGGCGCAGGAAGTAGTAGCTGTCCGTCACGCCCTGGCCGCCGGGCCCGGTCGGGACCGTCGGGTGGCACACGCCCTCGCCGCAGCCGTTCTGGCTGTTGAGCCCGGTCATGATCCCGATCAGCACGGTCACCAGGATCGCGACCGCGATGGTGACGACCCAGCCGCGGACGGTCCGGTACTTGGTCAGCTCGGCCCGCAGCAGCTGCGCGAAGCCGGCGTGCCCGGCCGGAGCGGCCGAGCGGTGGGGGATCACGGGGGCGGTCATCGGCGTGCCTCCGTGGCCGGCTCGGCACGGTAGTCGACCGCCTCGCGGGTCAGCTCCATGTAGGCCTCCTCCAGCGAGGCCCGGTGCGAGGAGATCTCGGAGAAGGGCACCGCGTTGCCGCTGAGCAGCGCCGCGATGCGCTCGGCGGGCAGCCCGGACACGGTCAGGACGTCCCGGTCGGTGACCGCCACCGTGCCCCCGGCGTCGGTGAGCACGTTCATCGCCTCGCCGCGCGCGCTGGTCCGCAGCGTCACCCGGCCCGCGGACGCGGACGCGATCAGGGCGGCCACGCTCGTGTCGGCGATGACCTTGCCGCGGCCGATCACCACGAGATGGTGCGCCGTGTCCTCCAGCTCGCTCATCAGGTGGCTGGAGACCAGCACCGCCCGGCCCTGCGCGGCCAGCGAACGGAGGAACCCGCGCATCCACACGATGCCCTCGGGGTCCATGCCGTTGAACGGCTCGTCGAGGATCAGGATCGGCGGGTCGCCGAGCAGCGCCGCCGCGATGCCGAGACGCTGGCGCATGCCGAGCGAGAACGTGCCGGCCTTCCGCTTGGCGGCCGAGCCCAGCCCGGTCCGCTCGAGCGCGGCGTCGACCTGGCTCGCGTTCAGGCCCTGCGAGTGGGCCAGCCAGAGCAGATGGTTGCGTGCCGAGCGGCTGGGCTGCAGCGCCCCCGCGTCCAGCAGCGACCCGACCTTGGTGAGCGGCCGCTCCAGGCTCGCGTAGGGCTTGCCCCCGATCAGGGCGGTGCCGGAGTCGGGGGTGTCGAGGCCCAGGACGGACCGCATCGTGGTCGACTTGCCGGCTCCGTTCGGCCCGATGAAGCCGGTGACCTCGCCCGGCCGCACCGTGAACGTGACCCCGTCCAGCGCCACGGTCGACCCGAACCGCTTGTGCAGCCCGGCGATCTCGATGGTTGCTTCCATGACGGCAACGCTACGGACGCGGGGCGCTCAGATCGTCACGCGGGCGAGCGGCCTTCGCCGTGGCTGGCGGGAGGGACGGCCGCGGCGTTCTCGTCCCCCACAAGGGGGACCCCACCGGGCTCGACGGGCGGATCGGCGCCGGGCTTGACGGGCAGATCGGCCTCGATCAGCAGGCCGCCGCTGCCGGCACTGCCGAGGCGCAGCTCGCCGCCGACGGACGCGGCCCGCTCGCGCATGCCGTGCAGCCCGTGGCCGCCCGCCCGGCCGCCCCCGACGAGCCCGGGGCCGTCGTCGCGGACGCGGAGCCGCAGCATGTCGCCGGTGTAGCGCAGCTCCACATCGACGGCCGCTCCGGGCGCGTGCCGCCGCGCGTTGGTCAGCGCCTCCTGGACGATGCGGTAGGCGGCCAGCTCGGTGCCGGGTTCGAGCGCGGCGGGCGGCCCGGAGACGATCAGGCGGGTGCCCGCCCCGGAGGCGCTCCTGGCATCGTCCACGAGCGTGTTGAGGTCCTGCAGGCCCGGCTGGGGATGGCGCTCGGGGGCGTCGGCGGAGTCCTCGCGCAGGACCCCGAGCAGGCGCCGCATCTCGGTGAGGCCGGTCCGGGCGGCCTCGCTGATCTCCATCAGCCGCTCCGCCCCGGCGGGGGGCATGCCCGGGGTGGTGAGGCGGGCCGTCTCGGCGCGCACGACGACCATCGAGATGTGGTGCGCGACGACGTCGTGCAGCTCGCGGGCGATCCGCGCGCGCTCGCCCCTGGCCGTGTGCGCGACCATGGTCTCGGCGATGACCTTCCGGGCGGCGTCGTACCGCCGCGCCTCGCCCTGCGCCCGGTCCGCGATGCCGGCCCACGCGGCGGCCGGTCCCAGCGAGGCGAGCAGCACCGCCAGGACCCGGACCTCGGTGACCCCCGCCCCGTCCGCGGCGATCGCGGTCACGGCGAACGGAACGGCCACGGCCGACGCGGCGAGCCGCGTCCAGGGCCGCGGCGGCAGGCGCCTGCCCAGCCGGTACAGGGCGATCAGGGTCGCGCATGCGCCGGCGCCGGTCAGCGTGCGGAACGCGGTGAGTGACAGCACGGCCGCGGCGTAGCAGGCCGCGGCGGCCGCGGCGGGCGGGAGGAACGCGACCGGCAGCGTGGTGCCGAGCGCGAGCCCGACCGCCGCGACGAGGACGAACAACTGCGCGTGGTAGTCCGGATGGGTGAGCGCGAAGCGCACGCCCGCCTCGGCCACGGCGGCCAGCCCGAGCAGCAGTCCGGCGGCCGGGACGGCATGCGGCCAGGCGGCGGCCCTCGCCGCGGCGGCCCGGACCGCCGGGACGCGCCGGGAACCCTCCGTGCTCATGCGGCCATTATCGCCACCGCCGCGGCGGCTACGCCGTTCCGGACGAGCCCGGGACGATCAGCCCGTTCTCGTACGCGGCGATCACCGCCTGGGTGCGGTCGCGCAGCCCGAGCTTGCTCAGTATCCGGCTGACGTGCGTCTTCACCGTCTCCTCGGTGACGACCAGCTGGGCGGCGATCTCCGGGTTGGACAGGCCCTCGGCGACCAGCCGCAGCACCTCGGTCTCGCGCGGTGTCAGCGCCGCGAACGCCCCGGACCCGGCGGGCGCCTGGGGGCGCAGCCGGCTGAACTCGTCGATCAGGCGGCGGGTGATGGCCGGCGCGAGCAGCGCCTCGCCGGCCGCGATCACCCGCACCGCGTCGAAGAGCCGCTCGGCCGTCACGTCCTTGAGCAGGAAGCCGCTGGCTCCGGCCCGCAGTGCCTCGTACACGTACTCGTCGAGGTCGAACGTCGTGATGATGAGGATGCGCGGGGCGTTGGCGGCGGAGGCGAGCTGCTGGGTGGCCTCGATCCCGTCCATGCCGGGCATCCGGATGTCCATCACGATGACGTCCGGCCGCAGCTGCCGGCAGAGCCGCACCGTCTCGGCGCCGTCGCCGGCCGTGCCGATGACCTCGAAGTCCGGCTGGGTGCCCATCAGCGCGGAGAACCCCGCGCGCACCACGGCCTGGTCGTCGGCGATGAAGATCCGCACGGCCGAACGCGGCTCATCCATGCCCTGGCGCCACCCTCACGTACCGTCGCAGCGGATCACCTGAGGCAACGATACCGTGGCGCCCGCCCGATCGACGGGCCCCGCACGAAGCCGGCCCGGGCCGCGCACGAGCCGGTCGGGCCGCGCACGAGGCCGGCCCGGGCCGCCGCGCGGTCCGGGCCGGCCGGCGGGACCGGTTACGCGGACTCCGCCTGCGTTCCCGCCTCCAGGGCCGGTGCGGACGGCTCCGGCTCGGCATAGGCGAACGCCAAGTCCTCGGGAATGGCGAACTTCAGCGTGTCCGTGCAGAAGTCCTCCCATTCCGGGGTGACCAGCGTGAAGAGCCGCTTGTCCTTGTCCTTGCCGACCGGGCTGAGCAGCACCGTCAGCTCGTCGCAGAGGAACACCGACGCGTCGTCGGGCATGTCCCGCTCCTCCGGGGCCGCCGCGTCCGCCCAGCCGGGGAACTGGCGCAGCTCACCCAGCTGATAAAGCTTGCAATACTTCTTCATCTCCTACGGCACCTCCGGTCACTCGGCGTTCGCTTGCTCGCCGTCCATGGCGAAACGGAGGCTCTTGGGCCGCATGTCGGTCCAATTCTCCTCGATGTAGCTGTCGCACTCCTCTTTCGAGGCGCACACGCCCGTCTCGTCCCAGCCGCCCGGGACATCGAGGTCCGCCGGCCACAGCGAGTACTGCTCCTCGTGGTTGATCAGGACCTTGAACCGGGCCTCCGGCGAATCGAAGTCGAAGCTGACTGTCCGCACCTGACCTCCCTGCTTTCTGCTCGGCCCCGCGTGGAAATGCGGTTTATTTCCCGCCGCAATAGTAAGACCGCCCGGATGGTGCCGCGCCGTTCAACCAGCGCGCCGCAGCAGTTGAACGGCGCGGTCGGCGCCATTTTTAGGTAACAAGTCGCGATGTTATCATCTGGCCCCGGGATGGCCGAGTTCGGCAATCCGTAGCCGAAAGGTGAGACATGATCCCTGCAAACGCCGAAGAGGTCGATGTCGTGGTCGTCGGCGGCGGGCCCGGCGGTTCGACATTGGCGTCGCTGATTGCGATGCAAGGTACCCGCGTACTGGTTCTGGAAAAGGAGACCTTCCCCCGTTACCAGATAGGGGAGTCCCTGCTTCCGTCGACGATCCACGGCGTGTGCCGGCTGACGGGGGTCAACGAGAAGCTCGCCAAGGCCGGCTTCACCCACAAGCTGGGCGGAACGTTCAAGTGGGGGTCCAACCCCGAGCCGTGGACGTTCGCCTTCGGGGTCTCGCCGAAGATGACCGGTGAGACCTCGCACGCCTACCAGGTGGAGCGAAGCACGTTCGACAAGATCCTGCTCGACCACGCGCGCGAGCTGGGCGCCGTCGTGCGGGAGAACTGCGCCGTCACCGGGGTGCTCACCACCGGCGACCGGGTGTCCGGGGTCACGTACACGGATCCGGACGGCGCGGAGAGAAGCGTCCGGGCCAAGTACGTGGTGGACGCGTCGGGGAACAAGAGCCGGCTGTACCGGGACGTCGGCACCCGGGAGTACTCGGAGTTCTTCCGCAATCTCGCGATCTTCGGGTACTTCGAGGGCGGCAAGCGCCTGCCGGCGCCGAGCTCGGGGAACATCCTGAGCGTCGCGTTCGACGGGGGCTGGTTCTGGTACATCCCGCTGAGCGACTCGCTGACCAGCGTCGGCGCCGTGGTGCGCCGGGAGCTGGCGGACCAGGTCCAGGGGGACCCGGAGGAGTCGCTGTCCGCCCTGATCGCCCAGTGCCCGCTGATCAGCGAGTACCTGAGCGACGCCACGCGGGTCACCGAGGGCCGGTACGGCGAGATCCGGATCCGCAAGGACTACTCGTACCACAACACGAAGGTCTGGCGTCCCGGCATGGTGCTCGTGGGCGACGCCGCCTGCTTCATCGACCCGGTGTTCTCCTCGGGAGTGCACCTGGCCACCTACAGCGCCCTGCTGGCCGCGCGATCGATCAACAGCGTGCTGGCCGGGACCCTGGACGAGGCGACCGCGTTCCGGGAGTTCGAGCTGCGGTACCGGCGGGAGTTCAGCGTCTTCTACGAGTTCCTGATGTCGTTCTACGACCTGCACGAGAGCGAGGACTCGTACTTCTGGGCCGCCAAGAAGATAACCAAGACGACGTCGTCCGAACTGGAGTCGTTCGTCGACCTGGTGGGGGGCGTGTCCTCCGGTGAGGCCGCGCTCTCCAACGCCGACGTCCTCGCGAAGCGGTTCAAGGGCGAGTCACGCGAGTTCGCGGGCGCCGTGGACGAGATCATCGCCAACAAGGGCCAGAGCATGCTCCCGCTCTTCCGGTCGTCGGTCGTCCGCCAGGCGATGCGCGAGGGCGGGCAGGTCCAGTCGCACGCCATCCTCGGCGAGGACGTCGAGGGCGAACCGCCGGTCTTCGAGGGCGGGCTCGTACCGTCCGGCGACGGGATGTTCTGGGTCGTCCCGGAAAGCAAGCCGGCGCCGTAGCCGCCGGCACGAAGGCCCGCACCACGGTGCGGACGGCCACCGCCCGCATGGCCCGCATCCGCGGCCATGCGGGCGGTGGCCGTTCGTGCCCGCGGCGTTCCTTACACGGCGCCCATCAGCCGTCCGCTCCACCGGAGCCGTCGGTGAGCGCGGTGAGCAGGTCGGTCAGCCGGCCGACGAATGCGGCAGGATCCTCGATCCGGGCACCGAAGGTGAGCACCCCCTGGTTGAACAGGACGTGTGCCCAGTCGGCCATCCGGTCGTCGTCCAGCCTCTCGTTGAGCCTCTGGATCAGCGGATGCTTCGGGTTGAGCTCCAGCACCGCCTGGCGGGGCAGCCCGGCACCGCGGAGCCGGTGCATCAGGTTGACGTCGATCTCCGGCTCGTTGCTCACGATGCACGCGGGCGAGGTGGTGAGCCTGGTGGACAGCCGCACGTCGAACGCCAGCCCGGACAGGTAGGCCTTGAACCTGCCCAGCAGCGCCGCGTACTCCGCGTCCGCCTGCTCCTTCTCCTGCTTCTCCTCCTCGTCCGCCAGCGCGCCCAGGTCCCCGGCGCCCTGCGCCACGGACTGGAACCTCCTGCCGTCGAAGTCGTGCAGGCTGGAGACCACCCAGTTGTCGACGCCTTCGCCCAGCAGCAGCACTTCCACCCCCTTGGACCGGAACGCCTCGAGATGGGGGCTCGCCTTGGCCGCGGCCGGCGACGGCGCGAGCAGGTAGTAGATGTGCTCCTGCCCGTCCTTCATCCGCGCCACGTAGTCGGCCAGCGAGACGTCCGCGCCGTCGGCCGCGGACCTGGTCGAGGTGAACCGCAGCAGCTTCGCGATGTCGTCCCGGTTGGAGTAGTCGTCGGCGACGCCCTCCTTGAGCGTGGCGCCGAACTCCTTCCAGAACACCGCGTACTTCTCGGGCTCGCGATCGGCCATGTCCGCCAGCCGCCGCAGGACCTTCTTCACGGCGTTGACCCGGATGTTGTCGACCGCCCGGCTGCCCTGCAGGATCTCCCGGGACACGTTCAGCGGGAGGTCGGCGGAGTCGATCACGCCCCGGACGAAGCGCAGGTACTTGGGCAGGATCTGCCCGGTGTCCTCCATGATGAACACCCGCTGCACATGCAGCCGGACCCCGTTCCGGGAATTCTGCACCCACAGGTCGTACGGCGCCGTGCCCGGGATGAAAAGCAGCAGCGTGTACTCGTAGATTCCCTCGATCTTGGCGTGCACCCAGGCGAGCGGGTCGGAGGCGTCGCCGGAGATGTGCCGATAGAACTCGGTGTAGTCATGGTCGGCCAATTCGTCCTTGGGCCGGGCCCAAAGCGCCGATGCCTTGTTGATCGTCACATCCGGCCGCGGTCCGGCCTCGTCTCCGTCCTCCTTTTCACCGGACTCGCCGGGCATGAGGATCGGCACGCTGATGTGGTCGGAGTACTTCTCTATGATCGACCGGAGCCGCCAGCCGTTCAGCAGGTCCTCCTCGCCGTCCTTGAGGTGCAGCACGATCGTGGTGCCCCGGTCGGCGCGCTCGATCGTCTCCAGCGAGTACTCGCCCTTCCCGTCCGACGTCCACCGCACCGCCTCGCCGGCTTCCAGCCCGGACCGCCGCGTGGTCAGCACCACCTTCTCCGCCACGATGAACGCCGAGTAGAAGCCCACCCCGAACCGGCCGATCAGCGCGGCGTCCTTGCGCTGGTCGCCGGTCAGCGACCGCAGGAACTCCTGGGAGCCGGACCTGGCGATCGTCCCGATGTTCTCGATCACCTCGTCCCGGCTCATCCCGATGCCGTTGTCCGCGATCGTGATCGTGCCCGCGTCCTTGTCATGGCCGACCCGGATCCGCGCCGGCCCCTGGGCCTCGGGTGATTCGCCCGCCGCCAGCAGTTCCAGGCGGAGCCGGTCGATCGCGTCCGAGGCGTTCGAGATCAGTTCGCGCAGGAAGATCTCCTTGTTGCTGTACAGCGAATGGGTCATCAGATCCAGGATCTGCACGGCCTCCGCCTGGAAGCTGAACACCTCTTGCCCGGACCGTTCCGCCGCCACCGTCATTTCCGCCTCCGTCCGCAGCCCGCCAATGACGCGCCGAGTGTAACTCTCCGGTGTGTTCGCCGCCAGCATGGCTTCGGCCGGCGGCGCCAATTCTCCGGCAACTCGATTCCCGTATGAATCGCGGGCGGGCAAGGGCGTGCGCGGGCAGCGCATGGCGCCCGTAAGTATCGATACAGCGCGAGATGCGCGCCGTTCAGGAAACGGCGATCCGTTTTGAATCGCGGAAATCGGAGCCTTTCTCAGATTCCCCGCAGGATCCGGGGCGGTTCCGTATCGAGAACTCCGACGGGATCGAAGGAGAGCCGGTTGCCGGTCGGCGTGTTCCCCGACCGGCCCGACTCCGCGCGCATCGTGGCCACCAGCGCGGGGATCGTCAACTCGGGCTTCCCGGCGATCCGCGCCGCGGCGCCGCACAGGGCGGACGGCAGGCACCCGCACAGCGTGATCAGGTCGTGGGCCGCGGACCGATCGGCCCGCATCCGTTCGCCGCCCACGATCTCGGCCAGCAGTTGGTGCGCTTCCGCCCGCGTCAGGACATCGAGCCGGATCCGGCGCGCCCCCTCCGACACCGCCAGCTCGTCGAGGCTCTTCCTGCTGGTCACCAGCACCATGCTGCCGGGTCCGTCCGGTAGCAGCGGGCGGACCTGCTCCGCCGTCCCGGCGTTGTCCAGCAGGATCAGCATGTCGCGGCCTGCCAGAAGCCGCCGGTAGAGGACGATCCGATCCCCGGTGTCCGGTGGGATCATCGAGGCCGGCACGCCGAGAGCCCGCAGGAAGCGGTGCAGGATCTCGCCGGTCCTCGGCTCGGAGGTGTCGCCCTGAAGGTCGGCGAACAGCTGCCCGGCCGGAAAGCGCCCCGCGAAGCGGTGCGCCCAGTGGACGGCGAGCGCGGTCTTGCCGACACCGGCCCGGCCGGTCAGGGTGACGAGCGGCCTGCCGTCCTCGCCGTGGTCCGGCCGGTCCAGCAGGTCGGTCAGAGCGTCCAGTTCGGCGCGCCGCCCGGTGAAATAGCTGGGATAGGCGGGTATCTGCGCGGGCGCGACCGGGGCTTGGGGCGGCGCGGCGGCCTCGTCCTCGCCGAGGTGCACCACCGGGACCTGCTGGCGCAGCACCCGCATGTGCGCCTGTTCGAGCACTTCGCTCGGAGATATCCCCAGTTCCCGGGCCAAACGGGAACGCAGCGCGGCATAGACGGAAAGTGCGGTAGCCTGCTGCCCCGAGCCGGCCAATGCGATGAGCAGATGGGCGTGAACGCGTTCGTTCAACGGATCGGCCGCGGCAAGGGCGTGCAGCCTGGGAAGCACCTGATTATGCAGCCCGAGACCGCAGGCGACCTCGGCGTATTGCAGATGGACATCGACCAGCCACCGTCTGAGTTGTGCGACCGCGGGCTCTTCGTGGAGCATGACGAGATCGGCGAACGGATTCCCCCGGCACAGCTCCGCCGCCCGCTCATAAATTGAATACGCCGTCCTGAGCATTCCCAGGTTCCGCGCCATATCGGCTTGCCGCACAAGGTCCTTGAAAACCTGCACGTCTATCTGCCCCGGTTCCAGGCTGAGCCGGTAGGAGCCGTTGGCGAAGATGATCGACGGAGCTCCGGTCGTGTCCTTCCCGGCACCGGGAACAAGGAGCCGGCGAAGCCTGCTGACGTGGACCTGTACCAGGTTCACCGCGGTGGGCGGCCGCTCGTATCCCCAGACCGTGTCGATGATCACGTCCCGGTGCACCGGGGTGTCCGCGTTCGCCGCCAGCATGCCGAGCACCGCCCGCCGTGCCGGCGGTCCCAGACGCAGCGGGGCGCCGTCACGCCAGACCTCCAGCGGCCCGAGCGCCGCCAGCCACAGTCCCCGCCTGTCCCGCCGCTCAGGCGAATTCCATTCGGCGCCGGGAGCCCGTGCCTCGACCGTGGCGACCCGGCTGGAAGCCGCCTCCGCCAGGTCCGACGTCCGATCGGAGTCCAGACCCAGGGCGCCGGCCAGCGCGGCCAGCGAGCGGCGGCGCGGGCGGGTGCGACGGCCCTGCTCCAGATCTCTGACGGCGGCGAGGCTGAGGCCTGCCAGGGATGCCAGTTCCTGCTGCGTCAGACCGGCCTCCGCCCGCAAGGCGCGGAGCACGTCCCGGAGGCCGGGACCTGGCCTGAAACCCTCTTCCCCCATGGTGTCCCTTACGCTACGCCGTCGAGGCTATTTCGGCCCTACCTCAAATCGATGTCATTTCCCACGGGTCGAAGTTCCCGTCGCAACGCGAACGCACCGCGCACCCGCCCCACATGATCCGATCGTTACGGCCATTCGGCAAGGTTGGATCGGTGACCTGCAGGAATGTAGGGATGCAGGAGGCCGGGTGGAGGCTCACGCCGGCCTGGCGGTACAAAATGCGCGGTGTCCGAGTGGTCAGCGGCTGGTGGTTCGCTGGCGCCGCGGCGGCCGATCCGGTGACGCGGCCGGTTTTGATGTGGGATTCATGTCGACCTGAATTCGCCGGGCCGGGAGTCGCCCAGGGCGGGGCCCGGTGTGGACATGCTGGTTGATCAGCGGTTTCGCGCTGCATGACCGTCCACCAAAGTAAGTACTTACCGTTGCGACGGGCGGCGGAACGCCCTCTGCGGCCGGTACGGTGTGCGAACGCGAGCGGTGCTCGATGATCACCATGAGTTCCGTACCTGGAATCCGCCGTGCATATCGAACGCGGGGCTCGGGGATCCCTTCGACGACCTTTGGTCCACATGAACGGCTCGGGCCGGCGTTCAACCGCAGGGCCAGACTCCGGGTGCCGGAGTCCACTCTCGAAAATTCACGAAAAGACACTTCCGGTCGTCACGCAACGCGATCAAGTCCTACCTCAATGCATGCGGGGCGAATATTTACACTCGGGGCACGATCTGACAAACAGGCAATGGCGGCCCCGCCGCGTGGACCGCCGAATCGCGGGCCGTTGAAGGCCGATCCCCAGGCAGAGCCCGTGCGGAACCCGTCGCGGAGCCGGCTCGCACGCGGCCCGCGGCCGGGGGAACCGGCGTCCGCGAGGACGCACGGCGGCTCGCCCGGGCCGCACGAGCCGAGGCGGCGGGTACGGCAACCCGTCCGTAAGCAGCGCGACAGCTTGCTCGTGGAAGATGACGGCCGGGTCCAGGTCCGAGCCGCGTAGCGAGCAAGGAGAAGCATGAATCAGCCAGAGGGTCAGCGGGTTCAGCTATCCATCAGATCCGAAGCCGTCAAGCCGAGTCAGGACGGCCAGCTCCCGAGAATCGGAAACGAGGTCGTCTCGGTTCCCGTCCTGTCCCTGCGCGCGGGCGACTCGCCGCGGCTCAACGGGGAGGACAAGGCGCACATCGCGCAACTCGCCGATACCGAGACACCGCTGCCGCCGATCCTGGTGGACCGGCGCACCATGCGGGTCATCGACGGCATGCACCGCCTCATGGCCGCGTCGCTCCGCGGCAAGGACATGATCGACGTCATCTTCTTCGACGGCACCGAGGCCGACGTGTTCCTGCGGGCAGTGCAGGAGAACGTCGCCCACGGGCTCCCGCTGTCCCAGGCCGACCGGCGGGCCGCGGCGGAGCGCATCATCGCCTCCCACCCGCACATGTCCGACCGGGCCATCGGGCAGGCCTCCGGCCTGGCGGCGAGGGCCGTCGCCAGCATCCGGAAACGTTCGAGTGAGCACTTACCACAGTCGAACGCGCGTGTCGGGAGGGACGGGAGGGTCCGGCCGCTGGACAGCGGGGACGCGCGGCGGCGCGCCGCGGAACTGCTGACCCAGCAGCCCGAGGCGTCGCTCCGCGAGGTGGCGCGCGCGGCCGGCATCTCACCGGCGACGGTCCTCGACGTGCGCAAGCGCCTCGCTCGCGGCGACTCGCCGGTCCCGGAAAGGCCGGCCGCGCGCAAGAGGCGGAGCGGGAGCGTGGCGGCCAGGAACGACAACGCCGCCGGTGGGGTCACCGTCGGCCGTGTCGGCGACGGCGGTGAGGTGCCTCCGGCGCCGCAGCTCGTGTCGGTGGACGCCGCCGCGGTCCGGCCGGCCGTGCCGCTCCAGCGCCTGCGCGCCGTCCTCGACGATTCGCGCGGTGTCGTCGAGAAGCTGATGCGCGATCCGTCCCTGCGCAACAACGAGCAGGGGAAGGTCGTATTGCGGATGCTGCACTCCAACGCGGCCGGATCGGAGAACCTGGCCAGCGTCGTCACGGCGGTGCCGTCGCATTGCGTGACGACGGTCGTCCTGCTCGCCCGGCAGTACGCGCAGATGTGGCAGGAACTCGCCCAGGAGCTCGATCGCAGAGCGCGGATCGTCGACGTGAACATCTAGCCGCGCGGGCGGCCTGAGAACATGGGGGGCGTCCATGGGGACGCCCAGAGACGGCGGATCTCCACGGTCGCGGCGCCTGCGGGGCGGCCGCGGCCGTGGACGGTCCTGCCGGTCCCGCGAGCCGCGGTGGGGGCACCGGGCGGTTCGCTCACCTGGCGTTCCACCAGGAGGAGGTCGGCGTCAGCGTCGTGAGCATGCTCGTCGGGACCTGCTCCAATATGGCCCTGTGCAGCTCTTGCAGCTCCTGCCCCGGGTCGATGCCCAGGCCGTCGCGGAGCTGCCGGCGGATGAGCGCGTAGTGCTGGAGCGCCTCGGCCTGGCGGCCCGATGCGTAGAGCGCGAGCATCAACTGGGCGCGCAGCGCCTCATGGAGTGGATAGCCGGAGACCACTCTCTGCAGCTCGGCGATGATCTGCCGGTGGTTCCCGAGTGAGATCTCCGCGCTGAACAGCTGCTCGTAGGCGGCGATCCGCTCGTCCTCGAGAGACCTCGCCTCGTGCTTGAGGGTCTCGCCCGGGAGGCCGGCGAGGGCGTCCCCGCGCCAGACGGCCAGCGCCTGGCGCAGACCGGAGGCCAGGTCGACGAGGCCGGCCCGCCCCCGCGCGGCGACGACCAGCTCCCGGAAGCGCCACAGGTCGATGTCGGCCGGGTCGACCTGGAGCAGGTAGCTGTCCGCGCTGGTCTTGAGTTCGACGCCGGGGAGGGGCCGGAGCAGCTGGCGGAGCCGGTAGACGTAGGACTGGATCGTCGCCTGGGCGGTGACCGGGGGGCGGCCGTCCCACACGAGCCGCGTGAGCCGGTCGATCGACACGTCGTTGTTGGCGTCGAGCAGCAGCGTGGCGAGCACGGCGCGCTGCTTGGGTGCGGTGACGGGAATGCGCTGCTCCGAGAGCCTGACCTCAAGGCTTCCAAGAATGAAGAAGTACATGACATCCCTCGTCGCTGCCGGCCCGCGGCTACTAAAAAGAATCTGAATTTTCCCGGTTTTATTGTCGACATGTCTAGCATGACCGAGCAAGGCCGTCGAGTGGCGAACGGCGACCCGGTTCGCGCGGTCCAATTGGCGAGTTGATGAGTTCGGCGAGGTCACCGCCGGGTTCGAGGTGAACGAGTCCACGGTTCTTGAATGGATGGGCAAGGATCGTGTGGTCGGCACAGCCGTTCTGTCAACGAAGTTTGCTCGTTTGTCAGGAAGGGGGCCACGCTTCGAACAAGGTCGTCGTCACACCGTGACCTGCCGGCGCGGTCGGGCGGGATGCGCGGGGCCTGAGAACGATTCGGGGGCGGTCGCCCGGGCCTTGCGGCCCGGGGCGTCGCCGCGCCGGGCACCGGTGCGGCCGCGCGTCAGGCGCCGGGGATCTCGCCGGCGCGGGCCAGGCCGCCGAGCCAGCGGGCGGACGGCCTCGGGGTGCGGGCGAAGGTGCGGCGGTCGACGGCGATGAGGCCGAAGGTCGGCTCGTAGGAGCCCCACTCGTAGTTGTCGAGGGCGCTCCAGTGCAGGTAGCCGCGCACGTCGGCGCCGTCGCGCATGGCGGCGGCGAGGCCGGCGAGCGCCCCGGTCGTGTAGTCGATGCGGCGGGCGTCGTCGGCGGTGGCGATGCCGTTCTCGGTGACGATGATCGGGACGGACGGGCCGACGATCCCGGCGGTGTGCCGGACGGCCTCGCCGAGCGCCTCCGGGTAGTACTCCCAGCCCATGATGGTCTTCTCCGTGCCGTCCGGCACGGGCAGGGGGCCGTCCTCGGCGACCTTCGTACGGCTGTAGGACTGCACGCCGATCCAGTCGTCGCCGCGCGCGGCCTCGATGAAGCGGTCCTCGCGCGGCCAGGCGTGGGCGCGGCAGGCGTCCTCGGCGCCGGGCTCCGCCGGCTGGTACACCTGGTTCGCGATCGTCCAGCCGATCCGGGTGCCGGGGAGCACGCGGTGCAGGACGTCGCGGGCCGCGTGGTGGGCCGCGATCAGGCCCTCGGCGACGGCCTCGTCCGGGAGGAGGCGGGCGTAGTCGGCGTCGGGGTTGCGGCGGACGGCCTGCATGAGCGCGGCCATGTTGGGTTCGTTGATGGTGACGACGTGGCGGACGAGGCCGTCCAGGATCGGCGCGACCGTCTCCACGTAGCGGGCGAAGAGGCCGGTGGCGTCCGGGGCGGCGAACCCGCCCGCCTTCGCGAACCAGAGCGGGGACGTGAAGTGGTGCAGGGTCACGACCGGTTCGAGGCCGCGTTCGCGCGCGCCCTCGATCATCCGCCGGTAGTGGGCGAGCGCCGCGTACGAGATCTCGCCGCGCGCCGGTTCGATCCGGGCCCATTCGAGGCTGAAGCGGTAGGCGTTGAATCCGAGGCCGGCGAGCAGGTCCATGTCCTCGCGCCAGCGGTGGTAGCTGTCGGCGGCGTCGCCGCTGGGTTCGCGGACCAGCGTGCCGGACGCGTGCTCGAACGCCCACCAGTCGCTCGCGGTGTTGCCGCCCTCGACCTGGTGCGCCGCCGTCGAGGCGCCCATCAGGAAGCCGCGGGGGAGGGCGAATGCGTCTGCCGGCATGCTCGGCCTTTCGGTTCGGGGGGCGTGGAACGCGAAAACCATACATCGATCGGATTTCATGGTAGCGTCCGACCCGCCCGACGAACCCCGGCCGAGGAGGCAGCGTGATCCCAGCGCCCGTCCGCCAGCGGACGACGGAAGGCGTGTGCCGGACGGACCGCCCCTGGCGCGTCCGGGCGGACGACCCGTCCCTCGGCGAGGCGGCGGGCGCCCTGGCCCCGCACCTGCGCACCGGCCCCGAGGCCGAGGCCGGAACGGTCGTCCTCACCCTGGACGACGTGCCGCTGAAGCCCGGCGCCATCGGCGTCCAGCCGTCCGCCGATGCCCACGAGTGCTACCGCCTCACCGTCGAACCCGGCCGCATCACGTGCGCGGCCCGCACCCCGCAGGGCGCCTTCCGGGCCGGCGTCACCGCGCTGCACCTGCTGGCGGAGACACCGGAGACGGCGTGCCGCGTCATCGACGACGCGCCCAGGTACGCCTGGCGCGGCCTCATGGTCGACCCGGCCCGCCACTTCCTCACCCCGGACGAGCTGCGCCGCCTCATCGACCTCGCCGCGCTCTACAAGCTGAACGTCCTGCACCTGCACCTGACCGACAACGAGGGCTGGCGGCTGCACATCGCGACCCGTCCCGCCCTCACCGCCGGGACCCCGCACTACACCGCGCGCGAGTACGCCGACCTGCAGCGGTACGCCGCCGCACGGCACGTCACCGTCGTCCCCGAGATCGACCTGCCCGGCCACAGCGCCGCCGCCCTGCGCGCCTACCCCGACCTCGGCACGCTGCCGCGCCCCTCCTGGTACCCGGCGGACGCGCCGTTCCCCGCGCCCCTCGACCCCGCCGATCCGCACACCCGCGCGTTCATCGTCGACGTGCTCGCGGAGACCGCGCGGCTCACCGACGGCGCGTTCGTCCACTTCGGCGGCGACGAGGCGCTCGGCGCGGACGAGGCGTCGTTCGCCGAGGCCGTCCGCCTCGCCCGCGAGGCCCTGCGCGTCGCGGGCAAGCGGCCCCTCGGCTGGCAGGAGTCGTCCCGCGCCGGCGTCGCGCCCGGCGACATCGCCCAGTTCTGGGTGGACGTCCCGATGATGGACCTCCCGCGGACCCAGGAGGATCTGGACGCGCGCCCCGAACTGCTCGCGGCCGGCTGCACCCTCGCCCGCACCAAGGCCCTGACCAGGTTCTTCGCGCCGACCGACGGGGATCTCGACCGCATCGTCCGCGGCGGCGGCCGGGTCCTGCTGTCCCCGCAGTCGCACCTCTACCTCGACCGCCCCTACGACCCGGCGATCGTCCCGCCCGGCCAGGCCGAGACGGGCGCGCGGCTCGGCTTCGCCTACCGGCCCCGCGACGTCCGGTACGCCGCGTCCTGGGACCCGTCCGCCTACGGCCTCCCGCCGGACCGGGTCGCGGGCGTCGAGGCGACCCTCTTCGCCGAGGACTTCCAGGGCTTCGACGACCACACGGCCCTTCTCCTGCCGCGCCTGCCCGGCGTCGCCGAGGCGGCCTGGTCGCCGTCGCCGCCGTCGTGGGACGAGTACCGGGAACGCCTCGCGCGCCAGTCCGTGCTGTGGCGCGAGCGCGGCCTGACCGCCCTCCGCTCGACCGAGATCGACTGGCACTGACCTCGGTAAGGTGAGGACCATGGCGAAACGCGGCCCCTACCGCAAGGGCGAGGCGAAGCGGGCCGAGATCCTCAAGGCCGCGCTGGAGATCTTCGCCGACGAGGGCTACCGGGGCACGTCACTGCGCAAGGTCGCCGCCCGCTGCGACCTCAGCCTCCCCGGGATCATGCACTACTTCGAGTCCAAGGAGGACCTGCTCACCCAGGTCCTGCGCGTCCGGGACGAGACCGAGCGCGCCCGGCACCCCGAGTTCGACCTCGTCGAGGACACCCTCGACGTCATGCGGCAGGGCATGCGCACCCCCGGCCTCGTCGAGCTGTTCGTCTCCATGGCCGCGTCCGCCGGCGACCTCGACCACCCCGCGCACGAGTTCTTCCCCCGCCGCTACGAGGTCCTCCGCAAGGCCGCCGTCGAGCACCTCCAGAAGGCCATGGACGAGGGGACGATCCGCACCGACGTCCCCGCCGAGCGCCTCGCCGTCCTGCTCCTCGCCGTGGCCGACGGCATCCAGCTGCAATGGCTCGCGGACCGCTCCGTCGACATGCAGCAGCCCCTCGCCGACGTCCTGAACCTGCTCCGCACGACCGGCTGACCCTTCTGGTCGCCGGCCGGGGCCGGGGGTCAGAAGGCGCGGCGGGCCTCGTTGAGGTCGTCGTGGTGCTCGTCGAACCGGCGCCGCGCCGCGTCGCCGATCGCGCCGACCTTCTCCAGGACCGCCTCGGTGTCCACCTTTGCCGGCAGCCCGGTCGCGGCCATCAGCTCGGTCACCATCTCCTGCACGCGGTCCCGCGCGCCGTCCTGCGCCGCGCCGATCGCCTCGATCAGCGACTCGGCGAGGGTCTCGCTGTCCATCCGCAGCGCCCGCGGGTTCGGGGGGAGTCGCCGACTTGGCTCTGTGCCTGCCGCTCCTCCGGCCGCCTACGCGGGCGACGGCGTTTCCGCTGGCGCGGCGGCCGGGCATTGTTGCCGGTAGGCGGCGTGGCGACGTCATGTCCGGCGCGCACCGGTCGCCCGTCCCCGCACCGACGGAGGAGGCGTTCCACTTGTTCCGCACGCCGTCCGGGCGTCCGTCGGCGCGGGTAGGCGGCAGCCCGGTCTACGTGCCCGGCGGGCGGTCAGCCCTTTCGGACGGCTTCGGCGACCTCGGCCGGCGAGGTCTGCCAGGGGGTGCCGTGGCCGGGCAGCACCCAGGACGCCTCCAGCCCCGCGAGCCGGTCGAGGGAGGCGAGCGCCTCGTCCGGGTCGTCGGTGAACGGCGCGGGCTGCGGGCCGGTGCGGCCGGTGAGGACGTGCCGGGTGGTCAGGGCGTCGCCGACGAAGACGGCGTCGGCGGCCGGGACGTGCACGCCCACGCTGCCGGGGGAGTGCCCCGGCATCCCGATGATCGCCGGGGCGCCGGGCAGGTCCAGGACGTCGCCGTCGCCGATCTCGGTGACCTCGGAGACGTAGCGGGTGCGCAGGCCGTTCTTGCTGATCGAGTACCCGAGGAACCCGAGCGTCGGGCCGACGCGCATCTTGCCGAACGGGGTCTTGGGCTTCTCGCCGGTCCGGGCGCGGGCGGCGTCGGCGGCGTGCACGTACACGGGGACGCCGTGCTCGCTGCGCAGCCGCTCGGCGAAGCCGATGTGGTCGGAGTCGCCGTGCGTCAGGATGAGGCCCCGGATGTCGTCGGCGGACTTGCCCAGGGTGCGGAGTTCGCGCTGGAGGTCGCGCCAGTGGCCGGGCAGGCCCGCGTCGATGAGCGTGATGCCCTCGGGGGTGTCGACCAGGTAGGAGGCGACGATGTCGTTGCCGAGGCGGTACAGGTTCGGTGCGAGGCGCATGGGATCTTCCGGGTTCTGGGATGCGGAGCGATACCGGTTAATCTAATTGGCCATCTGGCTACTGTCAATAGCTTTTGTGGGCGGAGCTCCGCGGGCTGCCAGGTCACGAGGTGTCAGGCGTGCCCGCGGCGGCGTGCGCGGTGGACTTCGAGACCGAGCCTGACGAGGAGCAGCGGCATGAGGACCACCAGGGCGGCGCCCATGGCGATCAGGAGGACGCCGAGGGTCCGGAGCTCGCCGGCGGAGTGGGTGGTGAAGCTCTCCGGATGCTCCGGGTCGTAGTGGACGGCGATGGTGTCGCCGACGTCGGCGTCGCCGGTCTCCCAGAACGAGCGGACCGTGCCGTCGGGCGCGGTGAAGCGGACCTCGATCCGCCTGATCCGGCTGCCGCCCTGCGGCCCGGTCGTCTCCTGCTTCGCCGCGAGGACGGTCCCGCCGATCGTCGTGCCCCGGCCGGAGGCGCCGGACGTGTCGCCGAGCCTTCCGATGCCGCTGACGGCCATCCCGGCGCCGACGGCGGTGAGGAGAAGGGCGAAGGCCGCGCAGAAAGCGAGGACCACCGTCCGTCCGGCGATCCCCGCCCGGCCGACGACGCGCGCGCCGAGCGGCACGCGATCATCGGCTTCCACGCCTCCAGTGAATCACCGTGCCCACCGTGGGGCCAGGCCGGCGATGCCCGGAGGGGGCCGGGTTCAGATGTAGGCGTGCTGGGTGCGGACGTGCTCGCGGAGGGCGTGCAGCTCCAGCAGGGCCTCATGGCAGTGGTCGCAGACCCAGACCCCGCTCGGCACGGTGATCTTCCGCTTTGCCGCGTCGTCGCGCGCGCACGCCAGCTGGTAGGCCTGGACGACCCGTCGCCACGTCCTCCGAAACGCCGATCGCATCCCGCTCCCTCCAAGCGCCGATGGAACGACGCCCAGAATAGGCGAGCGGAAACGTAAAACTTCCGTGAGCTGGGTAAAGTCTCCGGGCATGCCCGTGCCCCGACCCCTTGGGTCGGGGACGGGGCGCGGCACGGAGTGCCGGGATCACTGACCGATCTTGACGCCCGGCTCGCCGTAGCGGTACTCCAGCGGACGGCTGGCGCGGCGTCCCGGAATGTTCTGGCCTCCCCGGAACGCGAAGAGCGGCAGGATCGTCCGTCCGAAGCTGTTCTCGAGCATCAGCGCGGCCGCCGTGTAGACGGCTATCGCCGCGGCGATGACGAACAGCCAGCCTCCGACGCGGAGGGGCCAGGTGGAGCCGGCCCAGAATCCGGCGGCGGTGAAGCCCGCCCCTGCGGCGAGGGGCCACAGGACCGCGGACATGGCGAGGTTCTTGCCCATCGCGGCCAGCGCGCAGCATCCGGTGATCACGCAGAGCGCGATGAACCAGAAGGCGAAGCCCTGGTTGACCGCTCCGATCCGTGGTGCCAGTGCCAGTGGATAGGCGCCCACGGCGACGAGCAGGAACAGCAGGCCCCAGCCGATCCAGAACGCGCCCCACATGCCGTGTACGGCGGTGGCGAGGCCGTCCCGGGCCCGGTAGGACCACATGCCCGCGAGGAACTGTGCCAGCCCCCCGAAGGTGAGCACGAACGGGAAGAGCACGAGCGGCGTGAGCGCCGTGCCGTACCAGTTCGCCTGCCATGCGCCGACCACCATGAACGCGCCGGCGAGCCCGAAGAGGCCCAGGATCGACGGCGCCGCGATCGGCGTCAGGGAGACCCGCGTACGGTCCTCCCAGAGAGCGAACTGCTCGCGTTCCATCGCACCTTCCCTTGGTGCGGCGGAAGCGGCCGGCACGCCCCGGCCCGCGGGCATGTCGTGCGCGGGCATGTCGTGCTCGTGGCCGGGCATGTCGCGCCCGGGGCCCGTCATCGGCGTGCCCTCGCCGGGAGCCGGCGAGTCCCTTCCAGTGGACCTTCTGCGATCCCTCATGACATCTCCTCCCCCATAGGAGAATCTCCCTCAACGACTTGTAACCGGCATTCAGGGGGCGAAACGCACAAAACGGGCAAAGGTGGCAGCGGGCGGTTCCGTTCACATACCTGCGGCGCCCAGGGGCAGAAGATTCCGTGTGACAGGGGTGCCAGGGGACGCGGACATCAGGCCGGGATCCCGTGATCGCGCAGAGGGCCCACGGTGAGCCCCGCGTCCCGGCACACCGTCACCACGTTCGGCAGGGCCCCCAGCGACGACTTCCACGCCCCCGGCGCGGACGTGACGTCGCTGTCGTGCAGCAGCAGCGTCGCCCCGCCCGCGATGCCGGGCGAGAGCGTCGCCAGCACCGACTCGGGCGTCGCGGACGCCGTCCAGTCCCGCCCCCACGCCGACCACAGGATCGGCCGCAGCCCGTTGCGGCGCGCCGCCAGCAGCGCCTCCGCGCTCAGCGCCCCGTACGGCGGCCGGTACCAGCGGGGCCGCACGCCGCACACCGCCTCGATGGTCCGGACCGTCCCGGCGATCTCCGCCGACACCCGCCCCGGCCGCGTGACCAGGGCGTTGTCGTGGTTCCAGCCGTGCACGCCGAGCTCGTGCCCCTCGGCCGCGATGCGCCGCCCGACGTCCGGGTGGCGGCGCAGCATCGAGCCGAGCACGAAGAACGTCGCGCGGCAGCCGAGCCGGGCCAGCTCGTCGAGGAACAGCGGGGTGGACGCGCCGTCCGGGCCGTCGTCCAGCGTCAGCGCGACATGGTCCGGGAAGCCGCGGCCGGCGATCCGGGGCGTCCAGCGGCGGACCGGCGCCAGCCAGGTCGCCGCGGGCAGGGCGTGCGCCGTCAGCACCGCGGCGAGCCCGGCGACGGGCCCGGCGACCGCGGCGGGGACGTGGCGTGCCCGGAAATCTGTGTGCACATGACCATCTTGCACAGGGGGGTCCCATCTAATGGGCAAGCGACTCTTAATTCTCACAGCGGGCATGGGGGCGGGTCACGACGCGGTCGCCGGCGAGCTCGAACGGCGGCTCGCCCCGCACGGGGTCGAGGTGTCCGTGGTGGACGTGCTGGACCTCGTGCCGCTGCGGCTCGGACACGCCCTGCGCCGCGCCTACGCGGGGGCGATCCGGTCCGCGCCGTGGCTCTACGCCGCGATCTACCGGGCGTTCTTCGTCTCCCGGCGGCCCGGGCCGCTGCGCCCGCCGCCGCCCTCGCCGCTGACGGCGCTCATCGCCGCGCGGCTCCAGCGGCGCGTCCGGGAACTGCCGCCGGACGCGGTCGTGTCGACCTTCCACGTCGCCGCGCAGGCCGCCGGGCGACTGCGCCGGGCCGGAGGACTGGACGCGCCGTCCCTGGTGCTGGTCACCGACTTCGCCGTCCACCGGATGTGGCTGCATCCCGGCAACGACCGGTACCTGTGCCCGGACAAGGCGGCGGCGCGGGCGGTGACGGCCGCGACGGGACGTCCCGCGACCATGTGCGCGCCGCTCGTGCCGCCCGAGTTCCGCCGCCCCGGCGTCCGCAACGGCCGAGACGGCCGCGACCTCCCCGAGGGCCGCGAGCGGCTGCGCAAGCTGTCCGGGGCGGGCCCGGACGAGCCGGTCGTGCTGATCTCGGCGGGCGCGTGGGGCGTCGGGCGGGTGGTGGAGGCGGCCGGCGTGCTGTCGGCGTCCGGACGGTACCGGCCGGTCGTGCTGTGCGGCCGCAACGGGCACCTGCGCCGCCGCATCCTCGGCACCGGGCTGGCCCCCGCCCTCGGCTGGCGCGACGACGTCGCGGAGCTGATGGCGGGCGCGTACGCGCTGGTCGACAACGCCGCCGGGATGACGTGCCGGGAGGCGTTCGCCTGCGGGCTGCCGGTGATCTCCTACCGGCCCATCCCGGGCCACGGGCGGGACGGGGCGCTGGCCATGGCGCGCGGCGGCCTCAGCGTCTACGCGCACTCGCCCGCCGAGCTGGTCGAGGCGCTGGACCGGCTGGAGGACGGCGCGCTGCGCCGCACCCGCGCCGCGCGGGTCGACGCGCTGTTCAGCGCCGAGTCCGCGGAGCGCACCGTGTGTGCGGCGCTCGGCTGACGGTGTGCTGCTCGTGCAGCACCGGGGAGCGGGCGATCCCGATGCTGCCGACCAGGATCAGCGCGATCCCGGCGAGCTCCAGCGCGACCCAGCCGCCGGTGCGGATGTGCTCGTCGAACAGGAACACGCCCAGGCAGATGCTCGCGACCGGGTCGGTCACCGTGAGCGCGGGCTGCACCACCACCAGGGTGCCGCTGGCCAGCGCCATCTGCAGCAGGACCAGGCTGGCGACGCCCGTCGCCACCATCGCGTACAGCTCCCAGGACGTGAAGGCGGCGCCGAGCCCCGAGTCGGTGATCGTCTGCGTGGCCGTCTTCATGTAGGCGGCGGTGAGCGCGAACCCCAGCGACGTCGTCACGCCCAGCAGGACGGCGCGCAGCGGGCCGCTGACGATCCAGGCGGCCATGATCAGCCCGGCGGCGAGGCCGGCCGTCACGCCGGTGGCGATCGCCCAGCCGAGGGGGCCGGGACGGCCCGGCCCCTCCGACGGCGAGGCGGCGGTGAGCAGCGCCGCGAGCCCGGCGGTGAGCGCGCCGACCGCCGCCCACGGCACGTTGCGGAAGGCTCCGGGCACCAGCCAGCCGAGCAGCAGCATCGTGAACGGCAGCTCCGCCGCCAGCAGCGGCTGGACCAGCGCCAGCCCGGCCCGGTCCAGCGCGGCGGCCTGGAGCAGGAACGCGGCGATGAGCGCGGCGATCCCGCCGAGCCACTCCGGCCGGCGCAGCAGGTCGAGGATCAGCGACGGCCGGAACGTGTGCTCGTCCGGCGCGCCCTTGGCGACCTGCCGCTGGAGCACGGAGGCCAGGGCGTTGGCGCCGGCGGCGAGGACCGCGAACAGCACCGAGAGCATCAGCACCCCACCCCGTTCTTCCGCGCGTCCGCCCGGTCGCCCGGCTTGCCGAGGTAGGGCGACCGGCCGAGGACGACGATCCCGGCGACCATGGCGGCGAGCCCGACCGCCTCCAGCGCCAGGCTGCCCACCGACACCCGGAGCCGCTCGTCGAAGATCACGATGCTGAGCGCGATGCCGGTCAGCGGCTCGGCGGCCGTCGTCGCGGGCAGCGAGATCCGCAGCGGCGCCGCGTCGAACGCGCTCTGCGAGAACAGCAGCGCGGTCGCCCCGATCAGCACCAGGCTGTAGGGCTGCCAGTCGCGGGCCGCCTGCCAGATCCCGTGGTCGAACAGCAGCAGGACGCTGCGGGTCAGCGCGTCCTGCAGGCCGTACAGCAGCCCGGCCGCGCAGGCCAGGGTGATCGCGCGGACCCGCAGGTCGCGGTGCTGGCCGGCGATCGTCAGCAGGCCGACCAGGCCGAGCACCACCGCGCCGGCGAGCCAGCGCGGGGACAGGGTGCTCGGCTCGGCGCCGCCGTGCGGCTCCCCGATCGTCAGGAACAGCGCGACGCCGGCGGTGAACAGGATCGCGCCCTGCCACTCCGCGCGGCCGAGCCGCTCCCGGTAGATCAGGTGCGCGGCGACCAGCGCGAAGATCAGGTTGCTCGCCAGCAGCGGCTCGACCTCGGCGATGTCGGCCAGGTTCAGCGCCACCGCGAACAGCACCTGCCCGACGATCATCGTGCCGATGCCGGCCAGCCAGAGCCGGCTGCGCAGCAGGTGCAGCAGCAGCCGCGGGTGCAGCATCTCCTCCAGCGGCTCCCGGTAGGCGGCATGCTGCTGGGCGACGAAGCCGAGTCCGGTGAACGCGGCCGCCACCACGGCGAAGATCATCCCGAGAAGGCTCATAACGGTCGGGCGATCCGCGCCCGGCGCCTCCGGGCCGCGAAAGATCGCGATGACCCCCTACCCACGCTGGCCTGCCCGAATCGGCCCCCGGAGCTGCTCCCGGAGCCGCTCCCGGAGCCGGTCCCGGGCTGCTCGGGGGCTGCCTTCGGGCTGCGCGCGGGGCTGCTCGGGGGCCGTCCGGGCGAGGGGGCGGGGCCGGAAAAGGGGGACGGTCCGCCGCCGCGGCCCCCGGCGGCGGACCGCGTCTCTCAGCGGTGCTCGTCGATATGGGCGAGCTTGTCCGGATTGGTGACCGCGTAGATGCCGCGGATCCGGTCGCCGTCCGGGTCGAGGTCGAGGACCATCACCCCGAACGGCGCATCGTCGTCGTCGAACAGCACCGCGGACGGGTCGCCGTTGACGGTGCGGTACCGGATCTCCAGCGGCCACCGCTCCCGCCCGGTCCCGCCCGTGATCGTCCGGGCGACACGGTCGGCGCCCTGGATCGGGCGCAGCGCCGCCGGCCGCGCCTTGCCGCCCCCGTCGGTCCACAGCGTCACGTCCGGCGCCAGCAGCCGCATCAGGTCCTCGATGTCGCCGCCCAGCGCCGCCCGCAGGAACCGCTCGGTCACCTGCCGCTGCACCTTCGGGTCGGCCTGGTAGCGGGGACGGCGCGCGTGCACGTGCTCGCGGGCCCGGTGCGCCAGCTGCCGGACGGCCGACGGGCTGCGGTCCAGGATCCCCGCGATCTCCGTGTGCGGGTACCCGAACACCTCGTGCAGCACGAAGACGGCCCGCTCCAGCGGCGTCAGCGTCTCCAGCACGACCAGCAGCGCCATCGACACCGCCTCGGTCCGCTCCGCCGAGTCCTCCGTGCCCGCGTCGCTGACCAGCGGCTCGGGCAGCCACGGCCCCACGTACGTCTCGCGGCGGCGGCTGATCAGCGCCTGCCGGGCCAGGGCGGTGTTCACCGCGATCCGCACCAGGTACGCCCGCGGGTTCCCGATCTCCTCCGCGGCGCCGTCGCCGTGCCTGGCCGCCCACGCCAGCCACGCGTCCTGCAGCACGTCCTCGGTGTCCGCGACGCTCCCGAGCATGTTGTAGACGACCGAGAACAGCAGCTCCCGGTGATCGGCGAACACCCGCGTCGCGGTGTCCTCGGCGGTGCCATCGGGCATGGGTCGACCTCCTGTGCGCTCACCCCCTAGAGGGGCCGCACCCCCGAAAGTGTGACATCAACGCCCGGATTGTGACGTGGACCTCATCCCCGCCGTCCGGTGTCACATTCGCCGCCCCGCCGCCCCTCTTTGCTGGCGAGACCGGGCCAATCCCGGCAAGACACTAGGGGGCCAACCCATGAGCCGCACCACGCGACCGAGCACGCGGACGCGATCCGGCCCGAGCGACCGGATCGACGTCTCGTTCATGTACGCCGTCCACGACGCCTTCCAGCGCGACCTCGACCGGCTCATCGCCATGGCCGAGGCCGGGGACGTCCCCGACCCCGCGCTCCGCGCCGGCTGGGACCGCTTCAGCACCTTCCTGCACGTCCACCACACCGCCGAGGACACGCACCTGTGGCCCGTCCTGAAGGACCGGGTCGCCGACACCGCCGTCCTCGAACAGATGGAGGCCGAGCACAACGCCCTCGACGGGCTGCTGGAAGGCGTCGACACGGCGATCAAGACGTCCTCGCCCGCCGAGGTGCTCGCCGCGCGCGCGGCGGAACTCGCGCAGGGCCTCACCGCGCACTGCGACCACGAGGAGGAGCTCGCGCTCCCGCTCGTCCAGAAGCTGATGACCAAGAAGGAATGGGACGCGTTCGGCGCCGAGCAGCGCAGCAAGCTCGGCATGAGCGGCGCCGCGAGCTTCTTCCCCTGGCTGCTCGACGGCGCCGAGGACGAGACGCGCCGCAAGGTCCTCGGCATCGTCCCGCCGCCCGTCCGGCTGCTCTACCGGGCCGTCTGGCGGCCCCGCTACGAACGCGCGCCCCGCTGGCAGACGCCGGCGAGCGCCTGAGACCTGGAGACATGACCATGGCGACAACGGACGCCCGCCCGTCCTTTCTCGCGACCGGACGCGGCAAGATCACCCTGACGCTGCTGTGCGCGATCGCGTTCCTGGACTTCATCGACGCCTCGATCGTCAACGTGGCGCTGCCCGCGATGCGCAAGGACCTGGACTTCTCCGTCCAGGACCTGCAGTGGGTGCCGTCCGGATACCTGCTCACCTACGGCGGGTTCATGCTGCTCGGCGGGCGCCTCGCCGACCTGCTCGGCCGCCGCCGCATCGTCGTCGCGGGGACCGTCCTGTTCTCGCTGTCGTCGGTGACCGGCGGCCTCGCGCAGACGTCCGGGATGCTGGTCGGCGCCCGGTTCGCGCAGGGCATCGGCGCGGCGCTGATGCTGCCCGGCACCCTGTCGATCCTCACCACGACGTTCAAGGAGGGCGGCGACCGCGGCAAGGCGCTCGGCGTGTGGGGCGGCGTCGCCGGCGGCGCGTCCGCCGCGGGTGTGCTGCTCGGCGGGCTGCTCACCGACGGCCCCGGCTGGCGCTGGGTGATGCTGGTGAACGTGCCCGTCTGCGTGATCGTCATCGCGGGGCTGTTCCTGCTGGTCGAGGGCGACCGGCGCAGCGCGCGGCTCGCCGACTTCGACTTCCTCGGCGCCGTCCTCGTCACCGCCGGGATGCTGCTGCTCGTCTACACGATCGTCAAGGCGCCGGACGTCGGCTGGGGCGCGGCCCGCACCGTCGGCGGCCTCGCCGGCGCCGCCGTGATCCTGCTGGCGTTCCTGCTCAACGAGCAGCGCGGCCGCAACCCGCTGCTGCCGCTGTCGATCTTCCGGATCCGCGGGCTCGGCGCCGCCGACGTCGCGATGCTGGTGGCCGTCGCCGGGATCAGTTCGATGTTCTTCTTCCTCAGCCTCTACATGGAGAACGTCCTCGGCTACTCGCCGATGAAGACCGGCTCCGCGTACCTGCCGCTGTGCTTCGGCGTCGGCATCGCCGCCGGGATCTCCTCGCAGCTGCTGGCCCGGATCGGCACCCGTCCCGTGATGGTCGCCGGGCTGCTGCTCGCGGGCGGCGGCGTCTACTGGCTGTCCCGCATCCCGGTGGACGGCGCGTACCTCACCGACCTGCTGCCCGGCCTCATGGTCGCCTCCCTCGGGCTCGGCCTGGCGTTCGTGTCCATCACCACGGCCGCCAACGCCAACGTCGCCCCGGACCGGGCGGGCATCGCCGCCGCGCTGCTCAACGCCTCGCAGCAGCTCGGCGGCGCGCTCGGCCTCGCGATCTTCTCCGCGCTGGCCACCGCCCGCACCGACGACCTGGTCGCCGACCGCAGGCCGATGCCGGACGCGCTCACCGGCGGGTTCTCCCGCGCCCTGCTCGCCTGCAGCATCTTCCTCGCCGCCGCCGCGGTCGTCGCGCTGCGGGCCGCCAACACCCGCGGCGAGGCGGAGCAGCCGCTGGAGGACGCGCCGTCCGACCCCGTCCCGGTCAGGTAGCGGCCGGCTCCCGCGCCTTCGGGGCGCGGATCAGGAAGGTGCCGGCCAGCACCACCAGGCCGGACAGCATCAGCACGAACTGGGCCGGGACCATGCCGAGCGGCCGCCCGCCGGCCTCCTTCAGGAGGTCGGCGGCGCCGCCCGCCAGCAGCGCCGCCAGCGCCAGCCCGAACCGCAGCACCGCGTGGAACGCGGTCAGCGCCAGGTTCCGGTCCACCCCGCCCAGGCTCTCCTGCAGGTACGTGATCCCGCCGACCAGCGCGCTCGTCGCCGCCGCGCCGAACAGCACCGCCCCGGCGAACGACCACGGCTTGGACGCCAGCCCGCCCATCGACGCGATCACCACCCCCTGCACCGCCGTCGCCACCCGGACCTGCGTCAGCAGGCTCCCCGCCTTGCGGTGCAGGAGCAGCAGCCCCACCACCGCCCCCACCCCGAAGCACACCACCAGCGCCCCGAACCCGATCTGCCCCGCGTTGATCACGCCCTTCACGAACACCACGCCCAGCGAGAACAGCGCCCCCAGCCCCAGCGCCACCACCGCGATCCCCGGCAGCACGGCCCGCACCACCCGCAGCCTCAGCGCGTTGACGAAGCCGTGCTTCTCGCCCGCCTCCCGCTCGTCCCGCTCCATCGCCGCCTTCTCGCCCGGCCCCGGCCCGAGGTCCGGGATCCCGCGCACCGCCAGCCACGACGCCAGATATGTCAGCGCGTCCAGCCAGAACACCAGCACGTACCGCCAGTGGCCGCCCCACCCGGCCTGCTCCGATATCCACAGGATCAGCCCGAACATCCCCGCGCCGAACGGGATCATCCCGTACGACGTGGCCATCGTGATCCCGTTCGCCAGCTCCAGCGTCCCGGTGTCGTGGTCGTCCTTCCCCTCCTCCCGGCCCTCCCCGATCAGGAACGGGATCGCCGCGTCCCGCGCCGGCAGGAACATCAGGCCCACGACCTCGATCATGAAGGCCCAGAAGTACACCCACCACAGCCCCGGCACCACCGGCAGCGCCGCCGCCATCCCCACCCTGACCAGGTCGGACGTCAGCATCACGCTCCGCCGGCGCCAGCGCGTCACCACCCGCGCCGCCACCGGGGCGCCCAGCGCGGACGGCAGCAGCCGCAGCACCAGCACCCCGCCGACCGCCGTCGTCGACCCGCTCAGCTCCAGCACGAAGTACATGAGCGCGAGCGTGCCCATCCAGTCGCCGAGCGCCGACACCGTCTGGCCGACGATCAGCCGCCGGAAGTCCCGCCGGGTCAGCTGCTCCTTGAACGCCATACGGTTCCCGTCCACGGGGTCCGGCTCCGGGGGTCGTCGCCGACGGGACGATCACGGATCGGGCCGTCGTCCAGCAGCGCCGCGAGCCGGGCCGCGGCGGCGTCCCAGCTCCATCTTCCGCACACCCACTCCCGCCCGGCCGCGCCCATCGCGGCGGCGCGTCCAGGCTCCGCCAGCAGCCGATGCAGCACGAGCGCCAGCTCGTCCGGGCCCTCGGCGTCGACCAGCACGCCCGTCCGCCCGTCCACCAGGGCCTCCGGACTGCCGCCCGATCGTCCCACCACGACCGGCACGCCCGCCGCGGACGCCTCCAGGACCGACAGCCCGAGCCCCTCCGTCTGCAACCCGCACCTGGCGTCCCGGCACGGCAGCGCGAACACGTCGGCGGCCGCGTAGTAGGACGGCAGGTCCGCCGCCGACACCGTCCCGGCCAGCGTGACCGTCCCGGCCGCCCGACGCGCCGCCTCGGCGAGCCGCGCCCGCATCGGCCCGTCGCCGACGATCACCAGCCGCGCGTCCGGCCTTCTGCGAACCACGTCCCGCCACGCGCGCAGCAGCACGTCATGCCCCTTCCTCCGCACCAGCCGCGCCACGCTCAACACCACCGGCCCTTTCCCCAGCCCGTGCCGCCGCCGGACCCGCTCCCCGTCCAGCCCCGGCCGGAACCGTCCCGTGTCCACCGCGCCCGCCATCTGCACCAGCCGCGCCCGGTCCCCGACCACCTCACTCAACCCCGGGAGCGTCCCCGGGCTGAGATACGTGACCGCGTCGAACGACCGCGCCGCCGCCCGCAGCGCCGCCCGCGTCGGCGGCGCCCGGAACCACCCCAGCTCCTGCCCGTGCGTCGACCCGATCAACCGCCCCACCCCCGCGGCCCGCACGAGCGGCGCGTAGAGCCCGAACGGCGCCACCGCCGTGATCCACACCGCGTCGACCCCATACGTCTCGACGAGCCGCCGCAGCCCCCGGACCAGCAGGTACCCCCGCCGCCGCACGACCGGAAAGCCCACCCCCGCGTCGAAGCCCGCCGCCCCCGCCCGCGCCGGCGCGACCACCACCACCCGATCGGCGGGCAGCCGCCGCACCAGCTCCCAGGTGAACGTCTGAACCCCACCCGACTCCGGCGGAAAGTGCCCGCTGAGGACCAGAGTCCGCGGTATCTCCATGCCCACCCGATTTCCCGCCCAGCCGCCCCCCAACCGAAGCCCACTCCACCAACCCGAAGCCCGGGGCGGGGCCCCACCAGCCCCTCCACCTACCGCGATTACCCCCACTGCCCACGAACCTCCACAAACCCACCCAGCCACCCCGCAGCCAGCCCCACCGATCCACCCCCACCGCGACCACCACCCCGCCCACTCAGCTGGCCAAGCTCACAGACACGAGGAACCAGTCCTCCGGCTAGCATCCTGTCCAACGACGAAAGCGGGCCTCATCCATCGTTTCCATAGGTGGTTCCGACTGGATGAAACCGGTGACCCAGCCGCCTCGCCCGACCGGACAAGGTGAAGCAGCCCCGGGCCGGACGAGATCGAATCCTGCCGATCCCGTACGCGGGACGTGATGCGTACCTCACATGCAAGTTAAGTCGGCCAATTTTTAGCGGCCTTTTCATCGGCGGCCTTCAGGGTCCTGTGAGAATGGCCGATGAGAATCCGGAGATCGCGAAGCCATGTGTGCATGCGACGGCTGGCCGCCATCCACTCCTCATGTCTCTCGATGTAAGACTCTCGCGCATCACCCGACCATTCACGCAGAGAGGTTCTCAGCTCGTGATCGAGAGACGCCAGCGTCTTGTCGTATTCATCTAGCGCTGCCGTGAACCCGGCATACACGTTCTCGAATCCGGCGTAATCGGCCGAAAGAAATTCACCCATCTCCTTGCGCGCTCCTCATCCACCTTCTCCCGAGAGAAGGGCTAGAATGCCTTCGACAATCGGCTGGGCGACGACCGACCATGGCCCGGTGCTGGCGACCTTCTGCAAGGCCCATTTACCGCCGGAGACGAAGTCCAATTGCAGGCCAGCATCCCCACTTGCTCTAGCCTCTTTTCGGAGATTGTCAAGATCATCGACATATCCCTGCAATTTCTTACCCTGATCGGAATTCAGATCCGTGGTGTGGTACACATCGCTATTGTCCGTTCGGTAGCTGTCGAGAATGCCGTAAACTATCCTATAGTAGTCGGTAACATTGTGGGTGACTTGGTCTCTGGCTTCTTTTGCATACTTCTTAATCTGGTGGTAGGCGCTGTTGAGCGTATCCAGTGCATCTCGATAATTCACCTTGTGGTCTGTGGCGACGACGAAGTCGACGCCATCGCACTCGACCCTGCAGCCCGCGTCGACCAGCGGCTGGGCGTACATTTCGAGTTGTCCTTGCCATCCGTAGAGGTCCCAAGCGAGACCGATGACGTCCGTGGAGAACGCTTCGGCGACCTCCTCTTGAAGGATGCGCATGTTAGCTGCGTCCCAGGAGAATGATCGAGCGAAGTTCGTCGCGCCCGTACCGGTCCATTCCCCCGATCCACGCAACAGGTGACGCACCGAAGCGATCAGGTCTTCGGTGATCGGTTGTGTCTGGGCGGAAAAAGTGGACAGCTGCACGCCGAGATTGCTCAAAGCAGCGATATCGCCGCCTATCCAAGGGTCTCCTATCGCCCCATCGGGGCGTCCTTGGGAACCTCCAGTCGCGTAGGACCAGTACCGTAGTGAGCTCACTGGAGGAACACTCTGAAGCGGCGCCTTCGACGCTGGAAGAGGCCTTGGTTTGAACTTCCCCAGCTCTGGGATCTCCATTACTGTCCCAGCAGCCTGTCCGCCGGGCGGATTGCGCAAGGCCGGCTTCGTGAAGACGTTGTTCAGGATCGCATCGATGATGTCACTTTCCGCTGTCGAATACGATCGATGAGAATCGGCAAGCTTGAACGCATGTTGGTCAACGACATCGGCAATGATGTTATGCGCGCCGCCCATTGCCCTGAGAGTCAGCTTCATCGCTTGATCAAGTAGATCACTACCGCTGCGCGGCGCGGGGAGACCCTCATCCGGCATCAGGCTCTCGTAGGTGCTCGCTGACTGTGCAAAGGTCCTGGCAGTGGTCATCAGAGCGGGATAGAAGACCGAAAATCCTTTTCCGCCGGTCATTGTCGGACTCCCACTTACTTCAGTCGTGTGATCGTTGTGGACGGCGCTGATTCAGTACCGGTGGAGTTGCCGGCCAGGTAGAGTGAATCGGCCATGGCGAGCATCCACGTAGGGTTGGCCAGATGAGTGGAAGGGACGGTTATGGTAGTCGTTGTCGATTTTTCTGCATCGGTGACGGAAAATACACCGGGTATGCCTTGCAGGTAGATTCTCTTGCCGTCGAACGCTGACAGCAGTTGAGAATCTCCTGCAAGGTCGGACCGTTCGGCAAGGCGACGGACAAGGCGTCCGCTCCGAAGATCTATCACTAGTTGGCCAATTTTTCCCTTCCGGGGAAGGAAATAAGGCACCCATGCTTTCCCTTGAGCGGTCAGTAGCGGAGGGAGTCGGCTGTAGTTGGATGCGGGAAGGGCTCCGATGTGAAGTGGGCGTCTTCCATCCGGCGTGATGATCGTCGTCTGCTCGGAAACGGTGATCGAAGTTGTGCCGTCCGATGCGACGCCGTTGATGTAGGCGGTCGGAAAAGTGCTCGGAGGAATCTTGTCTCCCGACGAGAGATCATACCGCCAGGCAATTTTCGCGGTTTCCGTGTTAAGGAGCAAGAGGGAGTTTTTCCCGGTGCATTCTGCAGGAAATGCCAGATAATGTCCGCCTGCCCATGCTCCCTGATGCCCCTGGCCGATTCCCTGTCGCAGGGCTTCGGCGTTAGGGGAACATCCCGCCAGGCTCTGCCGATCGAGTCGCCAGTTGATACGCCCAGTTCGGGCGTCTATTCCGACTAGCGTTGGCTTCTGGCCAGCCTTGCTCGGCGTCACCGCCGGCACGGTTCCTGCTGTCGTCGGGCCGCGCAAGGCATCTGTAGTCAGGGAACCGAGGCCCTCGTGTCGCCACAGAATACGCCCGTTGCTCGCATCGATACCAATCCATTGTTGGGCACTGGTCACAACGACGATAACAGTGGCGCTCACTTCGTATCCTCTTATATGGGAAAAACCCTTCCCTGCCGTTCGCCAGCGAAGCGCTCCCGTGCGACCATCGTAGGTGTCGATTCCGTTTGCAGACCCTTGCATGATCAGTCCGTCGGTCAGCTCGAAGGACGCGTCTGCAATTTTACTCGTGACTCTCCACACAGGAGACCATCGGCCTGCTGTAGGTCCGGACTCTTCCAGAGAGGGCAGGGGCTGAAGGTTTTCTTTCGCTGCACTAATGCGGTACGGGTCTGATGAACCACCGTTGCAGCCGGTGATTCCGCTCATCGAGAACACGGCAACAAGTGAAGCGAATCTAAGTGCTTGTCGCCCGCGCTCGGTCTTGTGAATCAAAGTGCTCACTTTCCTCGCCGACGGCTTGAAGGCGCCCGAAACGTGACATCGATCTTGGTGTTGATTTCTTCTCTATTGGTGTAAGCGCCGTTGCCTCTGGCCGGCGGTTGTTGCGCTACAGCCCAGTCGCCGACCTGGTGCACCCGAATTTTGAGGGCCTCGACGGTCTGGCCTACGGCTTTGATGTCGTTGCGCATCTCGTCGGCGACCTTGAGGAGTTCGAGGCGGCGGACCTCGTACTTGCCGGCGCCAGAGGATGGGCGGCCTGGGGGCGGTGACTGAGGGGTTGCGGAGCGGTGGTTGTCCGGGGGCTCGTGCCCGGGAGTGAGCCGTGGGGGAGGGGGAGTTGGGTGAGGTTGGGCGGAGGGTCTTCGGGGGGCATGGGGGTCGTCCTTACCGGGCCAGGTGGGGGCGGGAGTTCACGGCTCAGGCGGTCGGAAGGATAGGGGAGCGGTTGGGGTCCCTGGTCTGGCGGTGGAGGGTCAGGCGCTCCACATGGTGGTGTTCTGGCGTTCGGCGCCGAGGTGGATGTCGTGGGATTCGCCGATGACCTTGCTCATGCCGGAGACGGCGGTGGCCATGCGCTGGGCGGCGAGTTTCCATTCGCGGGATTTCTGCTCG